>PLYQ01000070.1 GCA_003153415.1 Rhodospirillales bacterium
TTGAGCGAGGAGAACGGGTCCTGGAACACGATCTGCATCTGCTGGCGGTAGGGCCTGAGCTCCTTCTTGGAGATGCGGGTGATGTCGCGGCCCATCATGGTGACCGAGCCGGCGGTAGGCTCGATCAGCCGCAGGATGGCGCGGCCGGCCGTCGACTTGCCGCAGCCCGACTCGCCTACCAGCCCGAGCGTCTCGCCTTCGCCGATGGTGAAGCTGATGCCGTCGACGGCATAGACCTGGCCGACGGTGCGGCGCAGCAGGCCCTTCTTCACCGGGAAGTGCTTCTTGAGGTCCTTCACCTCAAGAACAGGCGCGTTGCGCAGGGGTGCTGCTTCAGCCATTGCCGTGCCAGCAGGCTGCCCAATGGCCCGGCAGTTTCTGCTCATAGGCCGGCCGCTCGCGCCGGCAGAGGTCATCGGCCTTGCTGCAGCGCGGCGCGAAGGCGCAGCCTTCAGGCAGCGCGAACAGCGGCGGCACGATGCCGGGGATTTCCTGCAGCCGGTCGGCCTCGTTCCTCGCCGTGCCGCGCAGCAGGTCGAGCCGCGGGATCGAGGCCATCAGGCCCTGCGTGTAAGGATGCTGCGGGCGGGCGAACAGTTCGCCGACCTCGGCCTCCTCGACCTTGCGGCCAGCGTACATCACGATCACCCGCCGCGCGGTTTCGGCGACAACGCCGAGATCGTGGGTGATCAGGATCACCGCCGCACCGAACTCGCGTTGCAGCTCGAGGATCAGCTCGAGGATCTGCGCCTGGATGGTGACGTCGAGCGCCGTGGTCGGCTCGTCGGCGATCAGCACCTTGGGATTGCAGGCGAGCGCCATGGCGATCATGGCGCGCTGGCGCATGCCGCCGGAGAGCTGGTGGGGATATTCCTTGGCGCGCTGGGCAGGCTCGGGGATGCGCACCAGGTCGAGCATCTCGACCGCGCGCTTGAGCGCCGCCTTCTTGTTCATGTCGCGATGCAGGATCAGCGCCTCGGCGATCTGCTTGCCGATGGTCATCACCGGATTGAGCGAGGTCATCGGCTCCTGGAAGATCATCGAGATGTCGTTGCCGCGCACCTTGCGCATTTCTTTTTCGCTGAGCGTCAGGAGATCGCGGCCGCCAAGCTTGACCGAGCCCGAGACGATGCGGCCCGGCGGATCGGGAATGAGCCGCATCAGCGACAGCGCCGTCATGCTCTTGCCGCAGCCCGATTCGCCCACGATGCCCAGCGTCTCGCCCGAGGCGACACCGAAGTTGACGCCGTCGACTGCCTTGACGATGCCTTGCCGCGTGTAGAACCAGGTCCCGAGGTTCTCGACCTCCAGGAGATCGCTCATGAACGCTGCCTCATGAACATTGACTTCATGAGCGCTGGCCTCATGTACGCTGCCGGGGATCGAGGATATCGCGCAGCGCGTCGCCCAGCAGGTTGGTGCCGAACACGGTGAGGCTGATGGCGACGCCGGGGAAGATGACCAACCATGGCGCGGTGCGGACATATTCCGCCGCCGACTCCGACAGCATACGGCCCCATGACGGGTACGGCTCGGGAATGCCGAGGCCGAGGAAGGACAGCGAGGCCTCGACCAGGATGGCCGAGCCGAGCTGGGCTGTCGCCAGCACAATCAGCGGCGCCAGCGTGTTGGGCAGGACATGGCGGACGGCGATGCGCAGCTCGCCCATGCCGACGGCCCGCGCCGCCTCGACGAAGGGTTGTTCGCGCAACGACAAGGTGCTGGCGCGGACCACGCGGGCCACGGTCGGCACCAGCGGGATGGCGATGGCGATGATGGTGTTGCGCATCGTGGGACCAAGTGCCGCGGCCATGACGATGGCCATCACCAGCAGCGGCAGGGACTGCATGATGTCGAGCAGGCGTTGCACCAGCAGATCTACCCAGCCGCCGAGGTAGCCGCTGGCCAGGCCGACCGAGATGCCGATCAAGGCGCCCAGCCCCATGGCGCCGGCGCCGACCGCCAGCGAAATGCGCGCGCCGAAGACGATGCGGCTGAACATGTCGCGGCCCATGAAATCGGCGCCCAGAAGATACTTGCCGCCCGGCGGGGCGAGCGAGGCGCGGGCGTTGGTCGCGGTCGGATCCATCGGCGCGATGAAGTTGGCGAACACCGCGGTCAGGATGAAGACCAGCACGATGGTCGCGCCGACCGCGCCCAGCGGATAGCGTCGCGTGAAGAACAGGATGCGGCTCCACCAACCGGTGATGTTGGCGCCGGCGCGGCTCAGTTCAGCTTCGTGATTGATGACGGCCATGGTTCACTCCGCGAACTTGATGCGCGGGTCGAGGGCCATGTAGGCCATGTCGACCAGGAAATTCACGACGACGACGACGAAAGCGATCAGCATCACCAGGTTCTGCACGATCGGGTAGTCGCGCCACAGGATGGCCTCGACCAGGAAGCGGGCGACGCCGGGAATGTTGAATACCGTCTCGGTGACGATCAGGCCGCCGACCAGGAACGCTGCCTCGATGCCGATGATCGTCACCACCGGCAGGAGCGCATTGCGCAGCGCATGGTCGTAATTCACCGACACTTCGGAGGCGCCCTTGGAACGGGCCGTGCGGACATAGTCCTGGCGCAGCACTTCCAGCATCGACGAGCGCGTGAGCCGCATGATCAGCGCCGAACTTCGGAAGCCGACCACGGCCGCGGGAATCGACAGCAGCGCCACCTCCTGCAGGAAACTTCGCGGTTCGTTCGAGTAGATCGGGATGGTGCCGAACCAGTGGACGGACGCCATCAGCACCAGGAGGCCGAGCCAAAACGACGGCAGCGACAGGCCGCTGAGGCTGATCACCCGCAGGAAATAGTCGAGCCCGGTGTTCTGGCGCACCGCGCTGATGACGCCGAACGGCACGCCGATCAGCACGGCGAAAAACAGCGCCATGCCCGCCAGCTTGGCGCTGATCGGGATGCGCGGCGCGATTTCCTCGATCGCCGGCCGCTCCGAGACATAGGCATAGCCGAGATCGCCGCGTGTCAGCCCGCCGATCCACTGGGCGTACTGCACGTGGATCGGCTGGTCGATGCCCAGCTCATGGGCGATCTTGGCCTTTTCCTTGGCATCGGCGATGCCGGCCGCATTGACCAGGATGTCGGAAATGTCGCCCGGCACCAGGCGCAGCATAACGAAGATCAGGACCGACATCCCGAACAGCGTCAGGACCATCAAGAGAAAACGCCGAACGAGATAAGATCCCATGGCGGCCTGCCTATCTGTCGAGCCAGACGTCTTCGAAACGCCAGCCGTTGTAGATGCTGTTGTGCTGCAGCACGAGGCCCTTCACCTGCGGTGTCCAGCAGGTATTGGCGACGTTGTAGCCGATCACCGGCCGTGCGCCGTCGTCGGCCAGGCGCTTTTCGATCTCCCACACCATCTTGCGGCGCTTGTCGCGGTCGACCTCGGCCGACTGCTGGTCGATCATCTTGTCGACTTCGGGATTCTTGTAGCCGGTGTAGTTGCGCTCGGACGTCGAATAGAAGTTCTCGTAGAAATTGACGTCGGGATCGTCGACGCCGACGCCGGTCAGGTTCATGCCGAGCTGGTAGTCCTTGCGCTGGACCTTGGCGTACCACACCGTCGTGTCGATCGGCTCAAGCTCGCCCTCGATGTAGATCTGCTTCAGCTGGTCGATCAGGATCACTGCCGGATCGCGATAAATCGCGATGTTGCGGGTCGCGATCTTGACCTTGAGCGGCTTGTTCGGACCGTAGCCCAGGCTCGCCATGATCTTGCGGCCTTCGGCGCGGCTCTTTTCGATGTCGGTGGCGTGGCCGGGCAGCGTTGCCAGCATGTCCTTGGGCAGGCCCCAGACTCCGGCCGGCGGCGGCAGCATGGCCGCACCGTCGAGATCGTTGCCCTGGCTCAGGATATCGGCGAAGGCCCGGTTGTCGAGCGCCAGCACCATCGCCTTGCGCAGCTCGGGATTGTCGAACGGCGGTGCGTCTCGGTTGATCAGGATGTTGGAATTGACGTTGGTCGGCCGCCCCTCGCAGACCGCGTCGGGTTTCTGCGCCTTGATGTCCTTCAGGAGCGGGAAGGTGACGTCGCTATCGAAGGTCATGTCGAACTCGCCGGCGCCGAAGCCCAGCATGCGCGTGCTGCGGTTGGGCACGATCCGCCAGTCGATGGCGTCGAGATAGGGCCGTCCCTTTTTCCAGTAGTCGAGGTTGCGCACCAGCTTGATCGACTCGTTGCGCTTGAACTCGACCACCTTGAACGGCCCGGTACCGATCGGCTTGGAGCGCATGTCGCGGCCCGGCACATGACAGGAATAGATCGGCGAATAGCCGGCGGCGAGCATCGACAGGAACGACGGCTGCGGCCGGCCGAGCTGGAAGGAGACTTCATTGTCGCCGTTGGTCGCCACGTCCTTGAGATTGATGTACCAGACCTTGCGCGGGTTCTTGCGGATGATGCCGACCTTCTCGTCGCCGTCGCCCCTGAGCGCGTCGAAGGTGCATTTCACGTCCTTGGCCGTGAACGGCTTGCCGTCATGCCACTTCACGCCCTGGCGCAGCTTGAAGGTGAGCTTGGTGTTGTCGGCGTTCCACGACCAGCTTTCGGCGAGGTCGGGCACGATCTTGTCCGGGCTGTTGATCTTCTCGCTAGGGTCGAACACGACCAGGTTGTTGAAGGCCGCCATGAACGGCTGGTTCACCGAAATCGTCGACTCCTCGAGAACCGAGGCGCTGGGCGGGTTGTCGCGATGGGAAATGCGCAAGGTGCCGCCGTGCTTCTGCGCAAAGGTCGGTGACGCCGCCGTCATAAAGACAGCCGCCGTTGTGGCCACGATCGCCAAGCCAACGCGCATCAATTTCCTCCCAGACTTACGCGAACGCTATTTTTGCTCTTTGTTAGGCAGAGGCTATCACATCAAGTGCGACGGCCAAATCTCAATGCGCGAGCCTTAGGCTGAAGGGCCTTTGAGCTCGATCTGGTTGCCTTCGGGATCGTTGAAATAGACCGATGGCCCGTTGCCCTCGGCGCCATAGCGCTCGAACGTTTCGCCCAACGCAATACCGAGCGGCGAAAGCTGCGCGGCAATCGCGGTGCGGTCGAACGGCTCGATGCGAAAACACAGGTGGTCCATGTTGCCGCCAGCCGCCGGCCGCTCGCCCAGAACGAGGTCCAGCATCGAGGCACCCGCCCGCATCTGAACCAGGTTGATCCTGTCCAGGCGGCGTTCGACCCGGAAGCCCAGCGCCTGCTCGTAGAAGTGCACCATGGCCGGCAGGTCGCGGACCCGCAGCACGACATGGTCGATTCGTTCGACATGGAAAGTCATGGCGTCTAGCCTACCCCATTCCTGAGGGAGGGAACCATGGCCTTTGCAGTCAATGCCGCCAAAGCGCGGCTGAAAAAGAACCAGCTCGCCGTCGGCATCGGCGTCCGGCTGGTGCGCAATGTCGACATCATCAAGGTAATGAAGGCGGCCGGCTTCGACTGGCTGTTCCTCGACCTCGAGCACGGCGTGATGTCGATCGAGACGGCGGCCGAGATCTGCGTCGCCGCCCAGGATTCCGGCATCGCGCCGATCGTGCGCGTGCCCTACGGCGAACTTGCCATGGCGACGCGCCTGCTCGACGGCGGCGCCTTGGGCATCGTGATCCCGCATGTCGATACGCCTGAGGAGGCCAAGGAAATCGCCGACCGGCTGCGCTACCCGCCGCTCGGCCATCGCTCGGTGGGCGGCGGCCAGGCGCAGTTCGATTACGCGCCCATGAAGATGGCCGACATGATCAAGCGTTCCAACGACAACACGCTGATCACCGTGATGATCGAGACGCCCAAAGCGGTGCGCAATGCCGAGGCGATCGCCGCCGTGCCGGGCATCGACAGCCTGCTGGTCGGTTCGAGCGATCTCTCGGTCGAATTGGGCATCCCCGGCGAGAACGGCCATCCGAAGATCCAGGCCGCCGTCGACAAGGTCATGGCCGCCTGCAAGAAGCACAAGAAGTTCCCGGGCATGGGCGGCGCCTACAGCGAAGAGCTGCTGGCGCTCTATATCGGCAAGGGCATGAAGCTGCTGCTGGCCGGCAACGACCTGCCCATGCTCACGGGTGCTGCTCGCGCGCATCAGGCGAAGGTGCGGGCAATGGCGAAGGTGCGGCCGGCAAAGAAGAAGTAGCGTCTTCCGGACCGCGAGCCTCTGGCTCGCTCAGATTCATGAGCGAGCGGGACGCTCGCGGTCCAGATGATTAGCGCTTCCCTTCGATCTCCACCTCGATCAGGTGCGGCTTGCCGGTCTTGAAGGCCGCCGCGACGGCGGCCTGGATGTCGTCGGCTTTGGCGACGTGCGTGCCGGCGACGCCCATGCCTTTGGCCATATCGACGAAGCCCATCGTGGGGCCCGTCAGGTCCATGTGCATGTAGGGCTTGTTCGACTTCACCTCGAAGCGCGCGCGGTAGGCGTCGATATTGTGCTTGAGCACGCGATACTCGCGATTGGCCAGGATCACGAACACGATCGGCAAATCGTGGTGCGCCGCCGTCCATAGCGCCTGGATGGAATACATCGACGAGCCGTCGCCCGAAAGACACAGGATCGGCCTGCCGGGCTTGCCGACCGCGACACCGATCGCGCCCGCTAGCCCCTGGCCGATGCCGCCGCCACGGCCGCTGAAATAGTCGTCGGAGCCCGAGAAGATGAAGGTCTTGAACAGGTCGAGATTGGCCGTGATGGTCTCGTCGACCACCACGACGTCCTTGGGCGCGCCGGCCCTGATCTCGGCCATGGCGCGCGCCATCGAGGTTGGCGTGCGCGCCCAGGCCTTTTCGACACGCGCCTTCTGCGCTGCCGCGTCGGCCTCCTTGTAGGCCTTCATCACCTCGTTGCGTTTGGCGGCGCCATCGATCTTGGGGAGCGCCGCGTCGAGCGCGTGGAGAGCGGCGCCGACATCGGCCACGACGCCGGCATCGAGCGCGAAATTGTAGGCAAGCCGCGACGGCGCCGCCTCGATCTGCAGCACCTTGCAGCCGGCCGGGAACGGCGAGCCCGGCGCATACCAGACTTCCTCGAAGAACGGGCCACCGACCATCAGCACCAGGTCGTTGGTGGCAAACTGCTTGGCGACACCGGGCGCGTCGAAGGCCAGCGTGCCGCGCTGGGCGGGATGATCGGTCGGGAACGAATTGCGCCCGCGCAAACCTTCGAACCACACCGCAGCGCCCAGCTTGTCGGCGAGCTTGATCAGCGTGCCGACGGCACCGGCGCGCGCCACGTCGTCGCCGGCGACGATGGCGGGAGCCTTCGATGCCGCCAGCAGCTTCGCCATCGCGGCGATGCCGGCGGGATCCGGACGCGTCGCCGGAAACAGCTGGCCCGGCTTGCCGGGAGGAATGTCGGTTTCCTGCTCCATCATGTTGATCGGCAAGGCCACGAACACCGACCCGGCCGGCGCCTCGTTGGCGATCTTGAAGGCGCGCTGCAGGATCGGACCGAGCTCGTCGGCGTTCTCGACCTGCACGCTCCATTTGGTGACGGGCTCGGCGATCGCCGCGAGATCGTGGCCGAGCACGGGATCGCGCAGGCGCAGCCGTGTGTCCTGTTGGCCCGCCGTCACCACCATCGGTGAGTTGTTCTTGAGTGCGCCGTAGATCATGCCGACCGCGTTGCCGAGTCCGGGCGCCACATGGAGGTTCACAAAAGCCGTCTTGCCGCTCGCCTGGGCATAGAAGTTTGCAGCACCTACGGCGACGCCTTCGTGCAGGTGCACAATGTACTGGATCTGCGGATAGTCGAGCAGCGAGTCGAGCAGCGGGCTTTCGGTCGTACCGGGGTTGCCGAAGATGCGGTCGACGCCGTGGGCCAGCAGCGTCTCAAAGAACACCTGACGACCGCGCATTTCGCAAACTCCCTCAAATCGGTTGCCCGCCGCGGCGAGTCGATGGACCTTAGATAGCTTTCCTCCCCATTCATATGGGGAGGGGCAGACCGGGGGAAAACGCATGCAAGCGGATTACGTTGTGGTGGGCGCCGGCTCGGCCGGATGCGTGGTGGCGTCTCGTCTGTCGGAAACGGGCGCCTCGGTGATCGTGCTCGAGGCGGGGCCGACGGACTGGTACCCCTGGATCCACATCCCGGCCGCCATGCGCAAGCTGCTGCGCAACCCGCTGGTCAACTGGAACTACACGACCGAGCCCGAGCAGAGTTCGGGCGAGCGGCGCCTCGACTGGCCGCGCGGCCGTACGCTCGGCGGCACCTCCTCGATCAACGGCATGCTCTATGTGCGCGGGGCACCAGCCGACTTCGACGGCTGGGCGCAGATGGGCGCCCGCGGCTGGAGCTACGACGACGTGCTGCCCTACTTCATGAAGGCCGAGCAGTACGTGCAGAAAGGCGATCCCGAGGTGCGCGGACAGGGCGGCCCACTCAAGGTCGAGGACTACCGCACCACCCTGCCGCTCACGCATCAGTTCGTGAAAGCGGCTCAGGAGGCGGGCTTCCCCTTCAATCCCGACCTCAATGGCAAGCAGCGCTACGGCGTCGGCTACTCGCAGATGACGCGGCGCGGCCGCTGGCGCGGCTCGACGGCGCAGACCTTCCTGCGCGAGGCGCGCGGGCGGGCGAACCTCAGGGTCGAGACCGAGGCGCAGACTGGCCGGCTGCTGTTCGAGGGCAAACGCTGCGTGGGCGTCGAATTCATCCGCGGCGGCAACACCACCACGGTGCGCGCCAATCGCGAGGTGATCGTGTCGGGCGGCACGGTGAACTCGCCGCACATCCTGCAGGTTTCCGGCATCGGGCCGGCGGCGCACCTGCAGTCGCTCGGCATTCCCGTGCTGCACGATCTGCCGGGGGTCGGCGCCAACCTGATCGACCACTATGTGATCCGCGTGGTGAATAGGGTGCAGGGCACGCGTACGGTCAACGAGCTCGCGCGCTTCCCGGGTTATCTGCCGGAGATCCCGAAATTCTTCCTGATGGGCAACGGCGCACTCACGTTCGGCGTCACCACGGCGCAGCTGTTCTGCGACAGCCGCGAGGGGCTCGCCTCACCCGACCTGCAGCTCCTGTTCACGCCGGGCAGCACCAACACCTTGAAGTTCGGCCAGCTCGACGACAAGCCGGCCATGAGCTGCGTGGTCTGTGTCGTCAAGCCCGACAGCCGCGGCACCGTCATGGCGACCTCGGCCGATCCCTTCGCGCGGCCGCACATAAAACCCAACTACTTCACTACCCACACCGACGAACTGGCTCTGCTCGGCGGCACCCGGCACGTGCGCAACATCTTCGCCCAACCGGCGCTCGCCCAGTACAGCCTGGGCGAAGCGTCACCCGGCCCCGACATCAGGAGCGACGACGAGGTGCTGGCCTATGCCCGCAAGTTCGGCAACACGCTCTATCACCCCGTCGGCACCTGCAGGATGGGCGAGGACCCGCGCGCCGTGGTCGATTCGCGCCTCAGGGTGCGCGGTATCGACGGTTTGCGCGTCATGGACGCTTCGGTGATGCCGACGCTCACGACAGGCAACACCAACGCACCTACGATCATGATCGCCGAGAAGGGTGCGGCGATGATTGCGGAGGATGCCCGCCAAATGGCTTAATTCTTGCTGATATCCGCGGGGACAAGGGAAAGGGTCGTTCATGGTCAATCTCAGAAAGTCGGCGGCGTTGCTTGCGGCCGCGGCGAGCGTTGCCGGGCTGCTCGGCCCGATGGTCGCCCCAGGGATCGCCAAGGCCGAGACACTCAAGGCGGTGATGAACTCGGACCTCAAGATCGTCGATCCGATCTGGACCACCGCCTATGTCCAGCGCGGCTTCGGCTACATGGTGTGGGACGTGCTGTTCGCCTTGGACGAAAAGCTGCAGGTCCAGCCCGAGATGGTCGACAAGTGGGAAGTCTCGCCCGACAAGCTCACCTGGACCTTCACCTTGCGCGACGGCCTGGTGTGGAGCGACGGCGGGCCGGTCACGTCCGAAGACTGCATTCAATCGATCAAGCGCTGGGGCGCCCGCGACTCGATGGGCCAGAAGATGCTGGCCTCGGTGGCCGGTTTCGAGGCGGTCGACGCCAGGACCTTCAAGATGAAAATGAAGGAGCCCTACGGCCTGGTGCTCGAGTCGCTCGGCAAGCCGTCGGCCAACGTGCCCTTTATGATGCCCAAGCGCGTCGCCGAGACCGATCCCTTCACCCAGATCAAGGCCGAGGACGTGATCGGCTCCGGTCCGTTCATCTTCATCGCCAAGGAATGGAAGCCGGGCGAGAAGGTCGTGTTCACCAAGAACCCGACGTACAAGCCGCGCGCCGAGCCGCCCTCAGGCCTGGCCGGCGCCAAGATCGCCAAGTTCGATCGCGTCGAATGGATCTGGATCCCCGACGCGCAGACCCAGGTGGCGGCCCTGCAGAACGGCGAAGTCGACATGCTCGAGCAGCCCTCTCCCGACCTCCTGCCGCTGATGGCCAAGGACAAAAACCTGAAACTGTTCGACGCCAATCCGCTCGGCAACCAGTATGCGCTACGCTTCAACACGCTGTTCAAGCCGTTCGACAATCCCAAGATCCGCCATGCCGCCATGGTCGCCTTCAACCAGGAGGACTTCCTCAAGGCCACGATCGGCGATCCGAAATATTACAAAGTGTGCAAGGCAGTGTTCGTCTGCGGCACGCCGCTGGGCAGCGACGAGGGCATGGCCGAGGTGCTGAACGCCAACGCCGCCAAGGCCAAGCAGCTCCTGCAGGAGGCGGGCTACGACGGCACGCCGGTCGAGCTGCTGCAATCGACCGACCTCACGGTGCTGACCAACATGTCGCCGGTCGCCAAGGCGCAGCTCGAGGCCGCCGGCTTCAAGGTCAACATCCAGTCGATGGACTGGCAGACGCTGGTCGTCCGCCGCACCAAGAAGGATCCGCCGGACAAGGGCGGCTGGAACATCTTCATCACCTCGTGGGGCGCTGCCGATATCCTGAACCCGGTGAGTGCCGCCTTCTTCAATGCGTCGTGCGACAAGGCCCTGTTCGGCTGGCCGTGCGACGAGACGATCGAGAAGCTGCGCGATCAGTTCGCCAAGGAAGCCGATCCGGCCAAGCAGAAGCAGATCGCGGTCGAGCTGCAGAAATACTGGGTCGACCATCCGACCCATGTCCATCTCGGCCAGTGGTACCAGCCGGTGGCGCTGCGCGCCGACATCGAGGGCATGATGACGGCCCCGGCGACGGCGTTCTGGAACATGAGCCGGAAGAAGTAGAGGCGAACCCGAATCTTTCGAAAGAAAGTGGAATCGGACTGACAAAATAGCCTCACCCTGAGGAACGAGCGCAGCGAGCGTCTCGAAGGGTGGGCACGCGCACCATGTCCGTTGGCCACCCTTCGAGACGGCGCTTCGCGCCTCCTCAGGGTGAGGCCGTTATGTATGCTTCGACCTCAGTCGAAAAGACTCTAGAGCCAACGCCTCACCGAATCGGCGGCGCGTATTGCAGGCCGCCCTGGGTCCATAGCTTGTTCAGTCCGCGGTCCATCTTGAGCGGGCTGGCCATGCCGAGGTTGCGCTCGAAGCACTCGCCGTAGTTCCCGACCTGCTTGACGATGTTGTAGACCCACTTCTCGTCGACCCCCAGCGCGTTGCCCATGCCCGGTGTGATGCCGAGGATGCGCTTGATCACGGGATTGTCGCTCTTCAGCATCTCGTCGACGTTCTTCGAGGTGATGCCGTATTCCTCGGCCTCGAGCATGGCGTACTGCGCCCAGCGCACGATGTCGCCGAACTGGTTGTCGCCGTGGCGCACCACCGGCCCCAGCGGTTCCTTGGAGATGATCTCGGGCAGGATGACGTAGTCGTCGGGGTTGGCCGTATTGGCGGAGCGCGTGGCAAAGAGACGGGCACGGTCGCCGGTGTAGACGTCGCAGCGGCCGGAGAAGAAGGCGGCGCGGATCTGGTCGACGTCCTCGATGATGACCGGCTTGAAGGTCATCCGGTTGGCGCGGAAGTAGTCGGCGATGTTGAGCTCGGTCGTGCTGCCCGACGGCACGCAGATGGTGGCGCCGTTCAGCTCCTTGGCGCTTTTCACGCCAAGCTTCTTGGGCACCATGAAGCCCTGGCCGTCGTAGTAGGTGACGCCGGTGAAATCGAGACCCAGTGCGGTATCGCGCGTCAGCGTCCAGGTCGTGTTGTTGGACAGCATGTCGACCTCGCCCGACTGCAGCGCGGTGAAGCGCTGTTGCGGCGATACCGGCACGTATTTCACCTTCTCCGAATCGCCGAACAGGGCCGCCGCGACCGCGCGGCAGACATCGACGTCGAGGCCGGTCCATTTGCCCTGGCTGTCGGCCGCCATGAAGCCGGCGAGGCCGCCCGCCGCCACGCCGCAGATCAACGCGCCGCGCGCCTTGACGGCGTCGAGGTCCCTGCCGGCCAGTGCGTGGCCCGACGGGAGGACGGCGGCGAGGCCGATCGCCAGCGCCAGAAATGACCTCAAGTGCATCGCAAGCCTCCCGTTCTCCGATCTCAATGCAAGATCGCGGCCATCGCGTCGAGGGCCGCATCGACAGAGTCCTCGTCCACTTGAGCATGGACCACGAAGCGGACCTTGCCGCCCCTGCCGATCGCGCGGATGCCGCGTTCGCCCAGCGCCCGCGCGACGGCCGCCGCGTCGCCCACAAAGCAGTTGACGATGTTGGTCTGCACCGTCCCCAGCTCGACTAGGCTCGCGTCGAGGCGGGCAAAGCCGCAGGCCAGCCGTCGCGCCACTCTCGCTATGTGTCGATGCTTTTTCGCAAGGTCGGAAGGTTTTGGCTGCTTCTTTAGTAGCCATCGAGCTGCTTTGCGATGGCGATGTACCCGAACTCGACAGACGGGGCAAAGCCTGCTAAATCGTGGCTTCGACAGGCCGGTCGTTCAGTCAGCGTCAGGAGACGCAATCCGTTTGCGCGATTTGTCGTAGTTGTACTGCTTGCCGCCCCATACGTAGGGTGTCCTGAGCATGAACTTCATGCCGAATCCGCGCGCGTGGGCGTGCCCAAAAACATCTTCGTACTCAATCTCACCGAAGATGAAGAAGTAAGGGCCCTTCCCGTATCCGTGGTCTTTGGCTGCTTTCCATTCATCTGTGGTGAGATGCCTGTTCCACTCGCTTTTTTGGATGGCGAAACTCTTTTCGGGCAAAAGGGGTTCGTCGGTAGTCGCCCGGGCCGAATATGTGAACTTTCGTTTTCGGGGCAAATCTTCTCCGAAGAAGACCTCAGATCGAATGCTCTTAATGATGGCGGCGGTTCTGCCAAGGTTGCCTATGGTGAACTCTCCCCACGGAAGCGCGACGCCAGCCTTAGTTCGATCCCCGTGGGAAATGGTCTCATAGTAGAGAGTGTTTGCCCCAGTCGGCATGAACTGGGCTTTGAAGTCGGCCGGATAGAGGTAGGCCCGTTCCGAGTGAATGCTAGATTCGATCGTTTGCTTCAAGCGAACGGCCTGTCTCCATCCAATGATCACCAGGAGAAGGGTGAAAAGAGCGAGCAGCGCATCAGTGATCTTGAGGCGCACCCCACAGTAGGCCGGGAAATACTCTGTGCCCTCTTTCTCGGGCTTGCCTTTGGGTTGGGCTGCAGAGGCGTCCGCTTGGCTGATCGCGGCGCAGAGTTTATCGGCGGCGCAGTCGAAGGGCTTGCTATTGGAATCGCTTTTACTGGCCTGTTCGGCCTGATTTTCGGCTTTCCGGAGTTGGCAATATGATTGCTGATATTGCCATAGCCCGACGCCGAGAATGGCTAGCGCAACAAGTGCGCCGAGTAGCCTTAGCATCCCTCGATCGCCGCGCCGAAGATGTCGTCGTTGTGCCGGTTGTTGTACCGGAACTGGAACTCCGCAACGTACAGCGGCAGATACTTGGCGCTGACCTTGTGGAAGGTGCCGACGATGCCGCGCTTGAAGATGCTCCAGAAGCCTTCAATCGTGTTCGTGTGGACCGCGCCGACAACGTATTGGCGGCGCTTGTGATCGACGGAGCCGTGCGGATATTCGGCCTTCAAATCCCGGTAGGCGGCAGCGTCATCGGTGCAGAGAAGGCTGACCTTGTTGGAAACCATCTCACGGACGAACTTGACCAGCGTTTCGGTACGCACGTCGCGCACGACGCGAGCGACCACGTTGCCCTTGCGGCTGACTGCACCGGCAACCGGGATTTTGCCGGTATGTCCACGACCGGGGACGCGCTTGTCCCAATGCTGGTTCTTTTTCTTGCCGCCGATGAACGTCTCATCGACTTCGACAATGCCGCCGAGCTTGGTTTCCGGCTCGATCAGGGCGGTGCGGATTTTGTGGGCCATGAGCCACGCGGTTTTGACCGAACCGAAACCCATGTAGCGGCCCATCTGGCGCGCGCTAATGCCCTTTTTGCTGGTCATCATCAGATGTACGAGTTTGTACCAGTCCCGCAGGGGCTTGTTGGTGTTCTCGAAGATTGTGCCGACAGTGACGGAGAAGCGGTAGCCATCCGTGGCGCATCTCTCACACTGCCAATGCCATTTGCGGGACGGCAGGTCATAGACCGCGGCATTGCCGCAACGCGGGCAGGCAACGCCGTTTGGCCACCTACGAGCCACCAGATAGGCCTTGCAGGCGTCCTCGTCCCCGACTGGAAACATGCGGTCAAACTGGGCGCTGGTGAGCTGGTGAACGGGACGGGGTTGCTTTGCCATGGGAGCCTCCAATGAGCAAAACTTACCCCCATCCAACCCCTTCTGTCAAGTCAGGGTACATCGCCATCGGAATGGGGAGGGAAGCTACGCGAAGACGCGCGGCCGCAAACCTGCGTGGAACCAGGTGATCATCGAGTAGATGTCGTAGACCGGCAGGCCGATCGCCTCCTGCAGGGCGGCGGCATAGGGCGGCATGTTGGTGCATTCGAGCACGAGCGCGCCGATCTCGGGATGGCGCGCCACCAGACCCTTGCCGGCCTCGACGACGTCCTGGCGGGCGAGCTCGACGTCGAGATCCTGCTTGGCGCCGTTGATCAGCACGCGGAAGAATTCGCGTCCGCCCTCGGTGCCGACCACCGGCGTGTCGAGCGGCACGCCGGCGCCTTCGAGGTGGGCGGGCGTCAGCGACGAGCCGCTGACCGTGACCAGCCCGACCCGCTTGCCGGGCGGCAGGGTCGCCTGCACCCAGGGCACCTGCATCAAGGACGAGGTCGCGACCGGAACGCCGACCGCCGTCGCGATCTCCTTCTGGAAGATCGACAGGAAGCCGCAGTTGGTCGTGATGCCCTCGGCGCCGAGGTCGACCAGGTCCTTGGCGGCGGCGATGAAGTCGGGCAGCAGGCCCTTGGCGCCGTGCAGCACGACGCGCTCCGGACTGGCGCCGCGCACGACGCGGAACAGTACGGGGAACGGCCAAGTCGTGCCGTTGCCCATGTCGCCCAGGATGCGCGGGAAGCGCGCCTCGAGCATCAGGATGCCGAGCGGCGCGCCATAGATCGACTTGCCGCCGCGCGCGACGGTGGACGTGTTCGCTGTCGTCATCTGTGCCTCTCCGTCGCCCTTTTAGTCAATCGTCGCGCCGACAGCGTTCACCACCTCGGCCCATTTGGCGCGGTCGGCCTTCACCGTGGCCTTGAACTGCTCGACCGTCTCGTAGCGCGGCGTATTGCCGAGCTCGGCCAGCTTCTTTTGCGTCTCGGGGTCGGCCAGCGCCACCTTGATGGCAGCGTTGAACTCTTCGACGATCCGGGAGTCGACGCCCTTCGGCCCAAAGATGCCGAACCAGGTGTAGCTTTCGTAGCCCGGCACGCCCGACTGAGCGATGGTCGGCACGTCGGGGATCGCCGGCACGCGTTTCAGGGTCGTGACGCCCAGCAGCCGCACCTTGCCCGCCCGGAAGTGCGGCAGCGCCGTCTGGACCTGGTTGAAGATGCAGCAGGTGTCGCCGTTCAGTACGCCCTGGATCGCCTCGGGGCCGCCCTTGTAGGGCACGTGCACCATGTCGAGGCCGGCGCGGTGCACAAATTCAGCGAAGGCGAGATGCGTGCCGGTGCCGTTGCCGGTCGAGGCGTAATTGTATTTGCCGGGGGCGGCCTTCACCTTGGCGATGAAATCCTGCACCGAGGTGGCGTCGATCACCTTGGGATTGATCATCAGCACGTTCGACACGTCGACGAGAGTCGACACGGGCGAGAAGTCGGCCTCGACGTCGAACGGCAGCTTCTTGTAGAGCGCGGCGTTGACGCCGTGCGTCGCCGCCGTCCCCAGCAGCCACGTGTAGCCGTCGGGGGCTGCCCGTGCCACGACCTCGGAGGCGACGTTGCCGCCGGCGCCCGGCTTGTAGTCGATGACAAGTCTCTGGGCGAGCGACTTTTCGAGCGACGGCTGCAGCATGCGCGCGATCAGGTCGACACCCGAGCCCGCCGGGAAGCCCATGTAGATCGTCACCGGCTTGGTCGGCCACTCCTGAGCCTGCGAGGAAGCCAAGGGGAGAAAAACCGCAGCGACAATCAGGGCCGCGGCGCGCAACGGATTGAACATACGCATCTCCTATCGATTGCCCTCGGCAAGCACGATGCGCGCCAGCCAGTCGTCGACAAGGGCCTCCAGCAGCTTCGACGATTCGAGCGGCCAGCCATGATCGGCCCGGTCTATCACGGCGAAGGTGGCGCGAGGATAGCTTTCCAGGATGTCCCAGGCATCGCGATAGCCCACGGTGGTGTCCTGCCGCGCGGCAATGATCAGCGTCGGCCGCGTGAAGCCCTTCTCCGCCGCGGCAAGGTCGAAGGACAGACCGTAGCGCTCTGGGTCTCCGCGTATCTCGGCCACGATGGGCGCGTTTGCCGTCACCGCGGGCTGCACGATTTCGCGCAGCTTGCGACGCTGCGCCTCGAGATAGTGGGGCGATTCGACCAGCACGTCGCCCAGTGCCCCGCGCTCGTCGACGCTGAACGGCGCGAACAGCGCCTCGTTGGACACCAGCGGTCGGAAGGTCGGCAGCGTGCGCTTGGCGGTATCGGCAATCACCGCCGGCACGCGCAGCAGCAGACCCACGACCTGCTCGCGGCGCTCAGCGGCGATCGCGCGCGCCAAATAGCCCCCGAGCGACGTGCCACAAAGGACAAAGCGTTCGCTTGGCAGCACGCGGTCGATGAAGGCGAGCAGCGCCGCCAGCACGTCGTCCTGATTGTGGATGCGCTTGGCGAGCGAACGCCCCATGCCCGGCAGGTCGGGGTAGATCCGCCGCCAGCCGTCCCGCGCGGCGAAGATCGGCTCGTAGTCGGCGATCTCCAGCCGGCCGTTCATGGTCCAGGCGTGCAGGAAGACGATCGGCCGTCCCTCGCCCCGTTCCTCGTAGTGAATGGTCGCGCTGTCGACGTCGCACTGCATGGCCTGCCCGTTTCTGCTTGCTGGTATGCTGGAGCAACACTGGGGGAAACGCCATGGGCTACATGACCGACGAGCGCCGCATGATCCAGGACACGGCGCGGGCCTTTGCGATGAAAGAGGTGCTGCCGCTGGCCAACAAGCTCGATCCTGAGAAAGCCGACATGCCGCGCGAGCTGATCCAGAAGCTCGCAGACATGGGCTATTTCGGCATCGTCATCCCCGAGCAGTATGGCGGGCTGGGGCTCGGCGTCTTCGAATATTGCCTGATCACCGAAGAGCTGGCGCGTGCCTGGATGAGCGTCGCCTCGCTGATCGCCCGCGGCAATGGCCTCAGCGCCGGCCGCGGCATGAGCGAGGCGCAGCGCGCGGTGTTCCTGCCGCGCGCTGCGCGTGGCGAATTTCTAGGCGCGGCGGCGATGTCGGAGCCCGATGTCGGCTCGGACCTCGGCAGCATCTCGTGTCGCGCCCGCCGCGACGGCGACGACTGGGTGATCACCGGCAACAAATACTGGTGCACCTTCGCCGACGGCGCCGACTACATCATGCTGGTGGCGCGCACGTCGGACTCGCCCGATCCCAAGCGCAAGCACGTCGGCCTCTCCTCCTTCCTGATCGAGAAGCCGCGCGGCACGCTGCCCAAGGGCGTCAAGGGCGCGCCGATTCCCAAGATCGGCTACTTCGGCTGGAAGACCTGGGAGTTGGCGTTCGACAATTGCCGCCTGCCTTCTTCGGCGCTGATCGGCGAGGAGGGTCGCGCCTTCTACTATATCTCCGCCGGCCTCGAACGCGCCCGCGCCCATACCGCGGCCCGCGCCATCGGCCTGGCGCGCGGCGCGCTGGAGGACGCCACCGCCTACGCCCAGGAGCGCCGGCAGTTCGGCCAGGCGATCGGCGACTTCCAGAACACGCGCTTTCGGCTGGCCCGCATGGCGACCGAGATCGAGGCGGCGCGCCAGCTCATGTACTACGTGTGCGACGAGATCGACGGCAAGCGGCGCTGCGACAAGGAAGCCGCGATGGCGAAGTTCTTCGCCTCCGAGATGGCCGAGCGCGTGACCTCCGAGGCGCTGCAGATTTTCGGCGGCGCAGGCTACACCACCTTGCACGCCGTCGAACGCTACTGGCGCGACGCGCGCCTCACCAAGATCTTCGAAGGCACCTCGGAGATCCAGCAGCGCATCATCTCCGACCATCTGCTCGGAAAGCCGAGGGCGGCCTAGTCATGCTCTTAGTCGCGGAAGCTCGGGTCGATGCGGTCGAGCTTGCGCAGCAGCGCCGGCCAGTCGAGCACGCCGAACGGGCGGCGGACCTTGGGCTGGTAATTCTGGTAGGTCGCCTCGACCACGTCGGCCGGCAGGTCGATCAGCTTGGTGTTGCACGACATCGCCGCGATCTGCGTCTTGCACGACAGTTCCAGGCGATGCATGGCGTTGAACGCCTCGGGGATCGTGGCGCAGGCCACCAGCAGGCCGTGATTGCGCAGGATCAGGGCGTTGTTGTCGCCGAGGTCGTTGACCAGCGCCTGGCGTAGCGCGGTGTCGATCACCACGCCCTCGTAGTCGTGGTAGCTGATATGGGCGAAGCGCATCGAGGTCTGGGTGTTGGGTAGCAGGCCGCACTCCATGGTCGAGACCGCCATGCCGGCCCAGGTGTGGGTGTGGATCACGCAGCCGACGTCGGGCTTGGCCATGTGGATGGCGCTATGGATCACGAAGCCGGCGCGGTTCGGGCCATAGTCGAGACCCGGACCGAAGTCGGGCTTAGCGAGGATGTTGCCCTCGTGGTCGATCTTGAGCAGGCTCGAGGCGGTGATCTCCTCGTAGAGCAGTCCATAGGCGTTGATCAGGAAGGCGTCGTGCTCGCCCGGCACGCGCACCGAGATGTGGTTGGCGATCAGGTCGGTCATGCCGTAGAGGTCCATCAGCCGGTAGCAGGCGGCGAGATCGACGCGGGCTTGCCATTCCTCCGGCGACACCTTGGATCGAAGAGTGCTGGACGTCTTGAGGGCATGCACGGACATGGAAGCGCTCCGGGTGAAAAACGGTCCCCGACGCTACTCCCGGGCGGCCTCAGCCGCCAGCCGTCAGCCTTTCTTCTTGCCCTCGCGCGGGTTTCGCGGTTCGGCTGGCAAAGGGTAGGCGGTCGTCGATTTGATGCGCTCCATGGCAAAGCGCGACGTCACGTTCTTGAGCGGCATGGTGTCGATCAGGCGTTTGTAGAAGGCGTCATAGGCCCCCATGTTGGGCACGGCGACGCGCAGCATGTAGTCGATGTCGCCGGCCATGCGATGGAACTCCATGACCTCGGGCATCGCCGTCACCGTCTGGGCGAACCGGGAGAGCCACGCCGTCGAGTGATCGCCGCTCTCGATCGAGACGAACACGGTGAGCCCGACGCCGATCGATTCAGGGCTTACCAGGGCCACGCGCTTCAGGATAACGCCGGTCTTTTCCAGGCGCTGGATGCGCTTCCAGCACGGGCTTTGCGACAGACCGACGCGATGCGCGATCTGCGCGAGCGAGAGGCTGGCGTCCTCCTGAAGGAGAGCCACGATCTTGCGGTCGATCGCATCCATGTTGTGATTTCCGGCGGCCATTATCCCGGCAGTCTAGACCGCCAGCGATTCAAGCTCCACCGGCGCGCCAAGCCGGGCACTGAGCGCCGCCGCCAGCGCCTCGCCGTCGCCACTGAGCGGGCCGGCATAGCTCGCCAGCCGGTCCTCCGCGCCGTCGAACCACGACAGGCGCCAGGTTCCCGCCTCACAGACCAGCGAGCCCACGATCCGGCCGTGCACCGAGATGGTCCACAGAGCCGGGTCGTCCTGGACAGTGAAGATCAGCCGGGCGGCGCGGGCGACGAGATCGTTGGCGATGGCAAGCATGCGCCGACTGTGGGGCCGGCCGGCCGCGCCGGCAATGAAACGGCCGGTCGAATTCCGTCGCCTGCACAGGAGAAAAATCTCTTCCGTCGTGCGCCGGGAGAAATTCCTCCGCAAGCCCGGCTACTTCAACAGTTCGGCTTCCTTGTAGAAGCGCGCCACGCCGGGCTGCAGCATTTCCGGCCCGCTGATCGCCGCCAGGGTGTTCTTGACGGTCGTTTCCGCGAGCGGCCTGGACAAGGTGCTGGCCCGCTCGATCTTGTACAGCGACGCCGCCAATCGATGGCCGACCGGATCGTCGAGATCGGCACGCGCCAGGATGAAACTCCACGAGCCGACCGTGTCGATCGGATCGTGCTGCCCCGGGTAGAGGCCGCCCGGCACGGTAAGGCGCGTCAGGAAGCCATGCTTGGCATGGATACGCGCGATCTCGCTGGCAGTCGGGACGACGAAGCGCGCGCCGCGCGGATTGCCGGCGACCTTCACAAAACCTGGCCAGCGGTTACCGGCGCCCCACAAGGCCGCGGCCCGGCCGTCGATCACCATCGGCGGGCCCTCGGCGAGGCTGTCGGTATAGATCGCCTGAAAGTCGCTATCGATGTCGAGACCGAGGCCATCCATCACATAGCGCGCCTGAACGGCAAGGCCAGAGCTGGCGCCGTTCCACACGACCGGCCGGCCGACAAGATCGCCGATGCGGCGATAGCGGCTGTCGGACCGGACCACCAACATGCCGGGGGTCGAGTACATCACGCTGATGACCTTGAGCTTGGTCACGGGGCGGCCGATGCCCATGAAGAACTCGTGGGCGACCTCGCCGAACACCAGCCCGATGTCGAGCTCGCCGGAATCCAGCATCGAAACGTTTTCCAGGATTCCCTTGGTCGTCACGGGCCGGATCTCGAAGGTGGGATCGACCGAGCGAAGCGCGCTGATGAAGGCCGCGCCATAGGCTGCGACGCTGCCGCCCTCCATCGCCGTGCCGAGCGTGATCTTCATCTGCTGCGCTGGCGCCGAGACAGCGCCAAGCACGATCGCTGGCGCAGAGGCCAGCAACGCACGTCGTGTGACGGCCATCATGATGAACTTCCGACGACGCACGCCAATCAGAAGATCCTGATGCCCATATATCGCAAATTTCGGCCGCTATTTCCCATCGCGATCCCCAAGTGCGCCGGCATCATAGGGGAGCGACGGCTACTTCAACAGTTCCACTTCCTCGTAGAACCGCGCAACGCCGGGTTGCAGCACCTCTGGCCTGGGAATTGCAGCCAGTGTGTTCTTTGCCGTCGTTTCCGAGAGCTGCCGCGACAACGACCCGGCGCGATCGATCTTGTAGAGCCCGGCCGCCAGGCGATGACCGACCGCATCGTCGAGATCGGCGCACGCCAGGATGAAGCTCCAGGCGCCCACCGTGTCGATCGCATCGTACTGTCCCGGGTAGAGGCCGGCGGGCACCGTGAGGCGCGTGAGGAAACTATGCTTGTCGTGAATGCGCTCGATTTCGCTGGCCGTCGGCACGACGAAACGCCCGCCGCGCGTGCTGCTGGTGACCTTCACGAAGCCCGGCCAGCGGACACCACCGCCCCACAGCGCCGCCGCACGGCCGTCGAGCACCATCACCGGCCCTTCGGCAGGGCTATCGATATAGATCGCCTGGAAGTCGGTATCGATATTGAGGCCAAGGCCGTCCATCACGTAGCGCGCCTGAATGGCGAGACCCGTGCCGCGGCCGTTCCAGACGACCGGCCGGCCGACAAGATCGCTGATATGGCGATAGCGGCTGTCGGCCCGCACCACGAACATGCCGGGCGTCGAGTACATCACGCTGATGACCTTGAGCTTGGTCGGCGGCCGGCCGATGCCGTTGAGGAGCTCGTGCGCCACCTCGCCCGCCACCAGTCCGATATCGAGGTCGCCGGCCTCCATCATCGGCACGTTCTGGACGGTGCCTTTTGTGCCGGTCACGCGGATTTCAAATGTCGGATCGACCGACCTCAGCGCGTCGGTAAAGGCCGAGGCATAGACGGAAAAGCCGCCACCGTCCGAACCCGAGCCCAGCGTGATCTTCATCGACTGCGCCGGCGCCGAGGTTCCGAAAAGCCCAACCGCGGGAACCGAAGCAAGCAACGCGCGTCGTCTGACCAATGTCATGTCGAACTTTCGATACTGGACAATCGGGACACTCCCATGCCCGCCCGCGGCAGGTATCGGCAGTCAAAACTACCCCTCGCGGTGTCATCCCATCTTGGGTGCGCTTGCGTAATCAAACAAGCCTGTGATGCCATGACAGAAGCGTGGCACCCGTCAAGGTCGCACGCCCGGCGCCTCCAGCTTCATGCCCTTGGCGCGATCCATCAGATAGAGTTCGAGCAAAACGTATTCCGGCGCATCGTAGGCGTAGGCTTCAGCCCGAATGCCGACCAGGCAATTGCGCAACCGACGCTTCAGCGACCCCAGGCTCTGCCACTCCAGACGATAGACCGGATAGCCGTCGGGGTGGGCCTGCGGAATGGTGACGCCGGCAAGCTTCTTGCCGGCATTGGCGTCGTGGCAGGTGGCACAGGCGAGATTGAGCTGACCTTGGCGGCGTTTGTAGAGCTCCGCCCCCTGCTCGCGGAAGGGCCCAAGCCGCGGATCATCCGGCGGCGCAATCGGCAGGCCACGCGACTGGCGCGCGAGGTAGGCGGTGAGCGCCAGCAACTCGCGACTTTCTCCCGCCAGCGGTTCGGCCTTCTGGTTGGCGGTACGGCAAAGATTGATGCGACCCTCGAGATCGACCGGCTTGGCAGTGCCGGGCGGAATTGCGGGATAGCGCACCGCGACGCCCTTCATAGTGGCAGCGGCGGCGCGATGGCAATCGGCACAGGCCTTGTTCGCCGCGCCCGTCCGCTGGTTCCACAATGCCTCGCCTGCCTGCACGAACAGCATGCCGGGATTGGCGGAATCGTCGTCCTGCATCTTCTGCAGGGCCGGCCCCATGTCCTGGTATCCCGAATGGCGCGAAGAATCGCCGCTTTGTGCGGCGGCAAACGAAGCGGCGAAGATCGACGCCAAGCCGAGGCCGATGCGGACGCGTCTCATGCCACGGTTATGGTGACCGATTCCTCGGCGAGGAAACCTTCATCGCCGCTCCAGCGAAAGCCGATGGTGCCGCTCTCGTTCGCCACGGCGAAAAACGACACGAAGGGATTGGCGGCGATGGCGGGCGTCATCGTCATGCGGAAGATCTCGGTGCCGTTCCAGGTTGCGCTGAAACGCTCGACGATGTTGCGTGGAATGATGCGGCCGTTGGTGCCGGGCCGAAAGCCGGTTTCCATCGGATGCAGGATCAACGCCTTGATCTCGACGACGTCGCCGCGCTTGGCGGTCTTGGGCACGTTGATCAGGACGTTGACCATCAGGTCAGGTCCTCAATGCAGGCGGCGAGCGTGACGATCACGTCGGCGCTGGCGCTCCAGAACTCGCCCGTGCTGGTCTCGGCGATGGCGATGATCTTCTGGGAATCGCCCAGCTTGATGCGCGTGCCGATCACGGCCTTGCCGTTGCGCGGTCCCAGCGTGGCGTCGAACACATGAGGCTGCGGGTTCTTCTCGTTGAAGACGTGGATCGCCTTGATGTGATCAGTGACGGTCATCGGACTCTCAACCGAAACGGTGAGCGGCACGGTGTTGCCGTTCTCGATCAGCGGCGGCAGGTCGAGGATCACCCGGCCCTCGCGCACGGATGCGTCGCCGGTCACCTCCTTGATGGCGGCGGCCATCGACGCCGGTGTCGCGCGCGCCGATGTCCAAGGCAGCACCGTGACCACGGCGGCGGCGGCCAGGAAGGCACGGCGTTCGAGGCGGGGAGTCATGGACGCACCCTACTCCTTCAACGTCGCAAGATAAGCCACGACGTCTTCCACCTGCTCGGCGCTCAGGATGGGCTTTTCGCTGAAAAGCCTGGCCACACGATGCAGATGGTCGAGCCGATAGTAGGGCGGCATGATCGTGTCGGCATTCAGGCGGGCGGCATCGACGATGCGCAGCCGCAGCTGGCCTTCCGACCATCGTGCGCCGGCACCCGCGAGGCTGGGCGCCAGATTGCCCTGGAAGCGCTCCTCCGGGATCGGGCCGCTGTGGCAGAGCAGGCAAAGCCCGACGCTACGATTGGCCACGATAGCGCGACCGCGCGTGGCATCACCCGGCGTGCCGGTGAGCGACTCTGGAATCGAATCGCGCACGATCATGAAGGAGCGCAGCTCGTCCTGGGCACGAACTGCGGGCGCCAGCAGCGCCAGCACGACGACAAGCAGACCGACGCGACGCACAGACCCTATCCGAAGGTTTCGGCCGTGATGGTCCGGAACCAGCCCTCGGCATAGACCGCCTCCTGAGCGCGGAAAGCGGCATCGGCCTCGATCGGACTGATGCCGCCGGCGCCGGCGATGTCGGCCAGCTGGCCTTTGTCGGGTCGATAGACGCCCGCGACGGTGATGCCGTAGTCGGGCGCCACCAGGCTGTAGCAGGTGTTGATCAGGCGCGGGTCGACGGGCTCCTTGCCGGCCAGCCTGGCGACAACCGCGGCGGCGCAGACCTTGGCCTGGGCATTGGCGGCGAAGGCCGACTTGGGCATGCCGCCCATGATGGCGGCGTCGCCCAGCACATGAATGCCGGGCTGCAGGGTCGATTCGAAAGCCACAGGTTCGACCGGGCACCAGCCGGTGCGGTCGGCGACGCCGGCCTGGGCGGTGATGGCGCCTGCCTTTTGCGGCGGGATCACGTTGGCAACGGAGGCCTTGTGGCGGGCGAAGTCGGTGACAAACGTAAGCGTCGCCGGATCGACCGACGTTACCTTGCCGCCCTGGCTCAGTGACACCCACTCGATCAGGCCGGGGTAGAGCTGAGCCCAGGCGTTCTGGAAAAGCTTCTGCTTGGAGAAGGCGTCTTTGGCATCGAGCAGCAGCAGCTTGGACTTCGGCTTCTTTGTCTTGAGATAGTACGCGATCAGGCTGGCGCGCTCGTAGGGACCGGGCGGGCAGCGGAAGGGATTGGCCGGCGCCGATATCACGACCAGTCCGCCATCCTCCATCGCCTCGAGCTGACGGCGCAGCAACAAAGTCTGCGGCCCCGCCTTCCAGGCATGCGGCATCTTCTCGGCCGCCGCCTCGATGTAACCCGGCAGGCCGCTCCAATTGAGATCGATGCCCGGCGCCAGCACCAGCCGGTCGTAGGAAAGACGCGCGCCGTCGGCCAATGTCACGGTCTTGGCCGAGACATCGATCGAACCGGCGCTGGTCTGGGCCGAGATCACGCCATCGCGGACCACGCCGTCGTAGCCGAATTGCTGCTGGCGGAGCTCGCGCAGCCCCGCGATCACGCCGTTGCTGAAGGGACACGCGGTGAAGGTCTTGTTGGGCTCGACCAGGGTGACCGTGAGTTTGGCATCGAGCTTCTTGATCGTGCGTGCGCAGGTGGCGCCAGCAAAGCCACCGCCGACAACGACGACGCGACCGGCGCCCTGGGCCGACGCGACCGCCGGAGCAAGACTCGCGGCGGCCGTCAGTTTCAGGAAGGTGCGGCGCGTCGACATGCCCGCTCCCTCAATCGCTCTGCGCCCCGAACCACGCCGCGATGGCGTCGGTCTCGGGATCATTGAAGCCCTTGGCGATACGGCCCATCACCGTGGCAGGCCGGGCGCCGCTCTTGAACTCGCGCATGGCCATCACGATCTCGACTGGCTTGCGGCCGACCAGCCGGGGCACGGCTGTCTCGACGGTCTTCGACGCGGCATGGCAGCCCGAGCAGGAGGACGCGCCGGGCGGAGCGTCGGCGGCGTGCGCCGCGCCGGGCTGCGCCAACGCGCAGGCTAGCGCCGGCAGCAGCCAGCAACGCATCAGGCGCCTTTCTTCAGCTCGTGATGCATCAGCGGCAGGTTACGCACGCGCTTTCCGGTGGCCTTGGCGATGGCGTTCAGCACCGAGGGCGCCGCTACGGCGATGGTCGGCTCGCCGACCCCGCCCCAGAAGCCGCCCGACGGGACGAGCGCGGTCTCGACTACGGGCATCTCGTTCATGCGCATCACGTTGTAGCTGTCGAAGTTGGTCTGCTCGACGGCGCCGTCCTTGACGGTGATCTCGCCGTAGAGCGCCGCCGACAGGCCGTAGACGAACGAGCCGGCAACCTGCCGCTCGATCTGCGCCGGATTGACGACGTAACCCGAATCAGTGGCGGCCGTGATCTTGTGGACCTTCATCTGGCCTTCCGGACTGACCGAGACTTCGGCCACGCCCGCCACGTAGCTGCCGTAGCCCATGACCTGCGCCAAGCCGTGAAAACGGCCGGCCGGCAACGGCTTGCCGTAGCCCGCCTTGTCGGCCGCCGCCTTGAGTACGGCGGCGTATTTCGGCTTCAGCAGCTTCATGCGGAACGCCAGCGGATCCTGGCCGGCGGCTTCCGCGAGTTCGTCCATGAAGCATTCCATGTAGACGGTGTTCTGGTTGACGTTGACGCCGCGCCAGAAGCCCGCCGTCAGGTGCGGGTTGCGCATAGCGTGGTCGATCAGCAGGTTGGGCACGGTGTAGCCGTAGGTCGCCTCCGGCCCGCTCGCCGCGAAGCCCTGGAAGGTCGCGGGATCCATGCCGTTCACCAGGTTCTGCGGCAAGAGCGACGCCAGGATCGACTGGCCCGAGATGCGGATGTGCAGGCCGACCAGGTTGCCGTCCTTGTCGAGCCCCCCGGTGAGCTTGCACATCGTCGTCGGATGATACTGGCAGTGCGTCATGTCCTCTTCGCGCGACCAAATCATCTTGACCGGCGTGCCGGGCATCTCCTTGGCGATCAGCACAGCCTGGCGGACATAATCGGCGCGGCCGCGCCGGCCGAAGCCGCCGCCTAGCATCTGCTTGTAGACCTCGCACTTGGCGATCGGCAGGCCGGCCGCCTCCGAGGTCGCGGCGAGCGCCGCTTCGCCGTTCTGCGTGCCGCACCACACTTCGCACTTGTCGGCGCTATAACGCGCCGTGGCGTTCATCGGCTCCATGGTGACGTGATGCTGGTAGGGGAAGCTATAGGTCGCCGTCACCTTCTTCGCCGCACCGTCGATGGCGGTCTTGGCGTCGCCCACCTTGTTGCCGACGAAGGCTTCGGGCGCGTCGAGGCCTTCCTTCAGCATGGCGACGATGTCTTCCTGCTGGACGTTGCCGTTCTTGCCGAAGTCCCATTCGACCGGCAGCGCCGCGAGCGCGGTCTTGGCGGTCCAGTAGGTCTCGGCCACGACCGCGACGGCGTTGCCGTCGATCGCCACGACCTTCTTGACCCCCGGCATCTTCTCGACCTTGGCGGCGTCGAAGCTCTTGAGCTTTCCGCCATTGACCGGGGACGCCTTGACGGCGGCGATCAGCATACCGGGCATCGTGAAGTCGATGCCGTAGATCTGCGTGCCAGTGACCTTCTCGAGCGTGTCGAGCTTCTTGATGGGTTTGCCGGCGATCTGCCAATCCTTGGGATCCTTGAGTTTCACCTCTTTCGGCGGCTCGAGCTTGGCGGCGGCCTCGGCGACCTTGCCGAAGCCTACCGTCCTGCCCGAGGACTTGTGGGTGATGATGCTCTTGGCGGCGCTGCACTCGGTGGCCGGCACCTTCCAGTCGGCGGCGGCGGCGGCGATCAGCATCTCGCGCGCCATGGCGCCGCCCTGGCGGACGTATTCGTTGCTCTCGCGGATGCCGCGGCTGCCGCCCGTGGAGAAGTTCTTCCATATGCGGTTGCGCTTCACGTTCTCGCCCGGCGTCGGATATTCCCAGGTGACCTTGGCCCAGTCGCACTCGAGCTCCTCGGCGACGAGCTGGGCGAGACCAGTGAGCGTGCCCTGCCCCATCTCGGAGCGGGCGATACGGATCACCACCTTGTCGTCGGGATGGATCACCACCCAGGCATTGAGCTCCTGCACTTCGGCGGCATGGGCGGCGCCATCGGTGAAGGGAAGACGGAAGCCGAGCGAAAGTCCGCCGGCGACGGCTGTGCCGCTTACGAGGAAATTGCGGCGGCCGAGCGAGGTCTGGATCGTCATGGTTCGTCCTCCCCTATGCCTTGGCCGCGGTATGGATCGCTTCGCGCACCTGCTGGTAGGTGCCGCAGCGGCAGATGTTGGTCATCGCGGCGTCGATGTCGGCGTCGGTCGGGTTGGGCTTGGCGGCGAGCAGTGCGGTGGCCGCCATGATCATGCCGCTCTGGCAGTAGCCGCATTGCGGCACATCGTGCTCAACCCAGGCCGCTTGGATCTTGTTCAGCTTGCCGTCGACGGAGAGGCCTTCGATGGTGGTGATCTTGCGGTTGCCGACGGAATTTATCGCCACCTGACAGGAGCGCGTCGCCATGCCGTCGATCAGGACGGTGCAGGCGCCGCATTGGGCGATGCCACAGCCATACTTGGTGCCGGTCATGCCGAGCGTGTCGCGCAGCACCCAGAGCAGCGGCGTGCGCGGGTCGACGGTGGCGTTGACGGACTTGCCGTTGATGTTGAGCACAGCCATGCCGGTTCTCCTTCTGGGGACGATTTCCCGAATTGATGCGAAACCGTAGCCCACTGCAGGACGCCCGGAAAGCCGCGGCGCCCCGGCTCCCTTTCACACAGTCGTGAGGGCCACACTGGACATCGCAGCGCAGCGATGGCGAGATATGCAGATGCGTTGCAAACTTGCGTAGATAATGGCCAATTCCTCAAGCGATATCCGCCTCGGCGTCGATATCGGCGGCACTTTCACCGACATCGCAGTCGAAATCGGCGGCCGCTACGTCACCTCCAAAGTCCTGACAACGCCGCGTGCGCCCGAGCAGGCGGTCATGCAGGGCATCGTCGCAGCACTGGCCGAAGCCCGGGTCGAACCCGGCGCCGTCGAGCTGGTGATCCACGGCACGACGCTCGCCACCAACGCCCTGATAGAGCGCAAGGGCGCGCGCACGGCGATGATCGGCACGGAAGGCCATCGCGACACGCTGGAGCTTGGCTACGAGGACCGTTTCTCCGAATACGACGTCTTCATCGAGAAACCTGCCGCGCTGATCCCGCGCGACCTGCGCTTCACCGTGCCCGAGCGCATGAGCGCCAAGGGGGAGGTCTTGCGTGTGCTCGACGAGGCCGCGGTGGCGGCACTCGCCCCCGAACTGAAGCGACGTCAGGTCGAGAGCGTCGCCGTCGGCTTCCTCCATGCCTACGTCAATCCCGACCACGAGCGGCGGGTGCGCGCCATCCTGGCGAAGCACCAGCCGGGCCTCACCATCAGCCTGTCGTCGGAAGTCTGCGCCGAGGTCCGCGAATACGACCGCTTCTCGACCACGGCCTGCAACGCCTATGTCCAGCCGCTGATGGCGGGCTACCTCGATCGCCTCGCTGGCCAGCTTCGCGACGCCGGCTTCAAGTGTCCGCTCTACCTCATGCTGTCGGGCGGCGGGTTGGCGACGCTGGAGACCGCCACGCGCTTTCCGATCCGTCTCGTCGAGTCGGGGCCGGCCGGCGGTGCCATCCTGGCCGCCGGCATCGCCGCCGAAAGCAACCTGCCGCGCGTGCTGTCGTTCGACATGGGCGGCACCACCGCCAAGATTTGCCTGATCGACGACTTCCGCCCGCAGGCCTCACGCAGCTTCGAGATCGGCCGCATCTACCGGTTCCTCAAGGGCAGCGGCCTGCCGGTCCGCATTCCGGTGATCGAGATGGTCGAGATCGGCGCGGGCGGCGGTTCGATCGCCTCGGTCGATCTGCTGAAACGCCTCCGGGTCGGGCCGGAAAGCGCCGGCGCCGAGCCGGGGCCGGCAAGTTATGGCCGCGGCGGCACGGCGCCCACCGTCACCGATGCCGACCTCGCCTTGGGCCGCATCGATTCCCGCCGCTTCGCCGGCGGCAGCATGGCGCTCGACGTCGCCGCCGCTCGCACCGCGCTTGAACGCGAGGTCGGCACGCGGCTCGGCCTCAACGCCATCCACTCGGCCTACGGCGTCAGCGAGATGGTCGACGAGAACATGGCCAATGCCGCCCGCGTGCATGCCATCGAACGCGGCAAGACGCTCAGCGACCGCACACTGATCGCCTTCGGCGGCGCCGCGCCGCTCCATGCCGCTCGGCTGGCCGAGAAGCTCGGCATGACGCGGATCGTGATCCCGACCAGCGCCGGCGTGGGCTCCGCAGTCGGCTTCCTGCGCGCGCCGGTCGCCTACGAGGTCGTGCGCAGTCGCTTCTTCCGCCTCGGCGCCTTCGAACCGGACGTCGTGAACGCCATGCTGCGCGAAATGCGGGCCGAGGCGCGCGATGTGGTCGCCAAAGGCGCCCCCGGCACGCCGATCGAGGAGCATCGCCATGTCGAGATGCGTTACATCGGCCAGGGCCACGAAATTCCCGTCACCCTGCCGCTGCGCGACCTCAGTCCTGACGATGCGGTCCTGCTGCGCCACCTGTTCGAGGAGCGATACGCCGAAATCTTCGGTCGCGCCGTGCCAGGCGTCGAGGTCGAGATCCTCGCCTGGTCGATCGCCATGAGCGCGTCGGCCGGCATCGTACGCCCGAACCCTCCGAAGCCGACGGAATCGACGCCTCCGGCACGCGACCGGCGCCAGCTGTTCGATGGCCTGCTGAGCGAGTTCAAGGACGTGCCGGTGCATTGGCGTGATGAGCTCGTTCCGGGAAGCCGCATCGCCGGACCCGCCATCATCGCCGAGGCACAGACGGCTACTGTCGTCTCGGCTACATTCGACGCCTCCATCGACCGCTTCGGCAATATCGTGCTCGACCGCCGAGAAGGAACGACGCCATGACCACCGCTAACGGGCGCAACGACGCCACCGCCGCGATCCATATGCAGATCATGTGGAACCGCCTGATCGCCGTCGTCGAGGAACAGGCGCAGACCCTGATCCACACCGCCTTCTCGACCGCCGTGCGCGAAGCGGGCGATCTGTCGGCCGGCGTATTCGATCCGGCCGGCCGCATGATCGCCCAAGCCGTTACCGGCACGCCGGGCCATGTCAATTCCATGGCCCTGTCGGTCGGCCACTTCCTCAAGCGCTATCCCGCCCAAACGATGCGGCCGGGCGACGTCTATCTCACCAACGACCCGTGGCTCAGCACCGGCCATCTGTTCGACTTCACGGTGGTGACGCCGGCGTTCAAGGGCGAGCGGCTGGTAGCCTTGTTCGCCTCGACGGCGCACGTGGTCGATATCGGCGGCATCGGGTTTGGCGCCGACGCGCGGCAGGTCTACGAGGAAGGCCTGTGCATTCCCATCATGCCGCTGGCCCAGGCGGGTAAGCTGAACGAGCATCTGTTCGCCATTGTCGAGGCCAATGTGCGCGAGCCGATCCAGGTCAAGGGCGACCTGCATTCACTGGCTGCCTGCAACGAGACCGGCTGCCGCCGTCTGGTCGAAATGATGGACGAATTTTCGCTCGAGACGCTCGAGGAAATTGCCCGGTTCGTCATCGGCAACTCGCGCGAAGCCATGCAGGCCGAAATCGCCAGGCTGCCGGCCGGCACCTGGCGCCACAGCATGACGGTCGACGGCTACGAGGGGCCGATCGAGCTGCGGGCGGCGATGACGATCGTCCGTGACGGCATCCATGTCGACTACGCCGGAACCTCGGCGCATTCGGGCTACGGCATCAACGTGCCGCTTTGCTACACCGAGGCCTACACGAGCTTCGGCGTGAAGTGCATCGTGGCGCCGCACGTGCCCAACAACTGGGCCTCGCTGGC
>PLYQ01000163.1 GCA_003153415.1 Rhodospirillales bacterium
TCCGTACTCCTCCATGAACCCGCGTCTGCCCGCCGGCACTATCGTCGGTGAGCCACTGGAGAATTTCGCCATCGCCAAGGGACGGGAGAAGGACGGCCAGGTCACCAAACTTTTCGAGCGCGTCGGGCTCAGGCCCGATGCCATGCGCAAGTATGCCCACGAATTCTCCGGCGGCCAGCNNCCGGTGTCGGCGCTCGACGTGTCGGTGCAGGCCCAGGTGCTGAACCTGCTGATCGACCTGCAGGAGGAATTCCAGCTCGCCTACCTCTTCATCAGCCACGATCTCGCGGTGATGCGCCATATCAGCCATCGCATCGCCGTGATGTATTTGGGTCGCATTGTCGAGCTCACGACCAAGCGCACGCTGTTTACCCAGCCGTTGCATCCTTACACCGAGGCGCTGCTGTCGGCCGCCACCGCGCCCGATCCCAGGCGCCGCCGGATGCGCAAACGCATCGTGCAGGGCGACGTGCCGAGCCCGGCCAATCCGCCGCCCGGCTGCCACTTCCACACCCGTTGCCCCTATGCGGTTGCCGATTGCAGGGTGGTCGCGCCGCCGCTAATCGAGGTGGCGGAAGGTCATCACGTAGCCTGCCTGCGCCGGCCTGTTGGCGGCGATCCAGGGCCGCTGTCGATCCCGTGATGAAGGAACAAATGAAAATGATGAACCTGGGCCTATGGATATCGCGAATGGCAATTGTCGCAACTGTTGCCGTGGCCTTCAACGGAAGCGCGTTTGCTCAAGCCGTGATGATGAACGAGGATTTGATGGCACGCCTGATCAAGTTCACTCGCGATCAACCGGACAGCCGCGCACCAGTCGACGCCAGGATCTGTAAGGTCTTGGATCTTTGCGATGGCACCAAGGACATGCCGTTGAAGCTCGCCAAAAGCGATTCGACCGACGGAATTCACTATTTCGGACTTCCGCTCGACACGAACTCCAAGGACGTACTCATCATGGTGAAACACGATACGGGCGTCTCGTCCTATCTCACCGACAAGACCGGTAGACTTCGTGTCGCGGCCATCCTGGAAAAGGGAACCGCCCATCTCATCACCAATGAGAAAGCCGCCGCGAAGTTCAACGCCGAACTGCCGTTGTTCGCCAAGGAATCTGCCGAACAGTTACCGAAAAACTAGCGCCGCGCTCCCGGCGCTGTGTCGCGAAGATAGGTGAGTGCCGCCTGCACGCCGCCGGTCTTGTGCGGCACCTTGGCGAGGCCCAGCGCCATCTCGACGCCCGATAGCGCGCCCATCAGCATCAGGTCGTTAAAGTCGCCGAGGTGTCCGATGCGGAAGACCTTGCCCGCGACCTTGGTGAGGCCTTGGCCGAGCGACAGGTTGAAGTTCTCCAGCGCCACTTTGCGGAAGGCATCCGCGTCATGGCTCTCGGGCATGACGATCGCCGTGAGAGAGTTACTGTAGGCCTTGGGCTCACTGCACAGGATTTCGAGGCCCCAGGCCTGCACGGCGGTGCGCGTGGCTTCGCCATGGCGGGCGTGGCGGGCGAACACGGCGTTGAGGCCTTCTTCCAGCAGCATGTCGACGGCTTCGTTCAGCCCGTAGATCAGGTTGGTGGCCGGCGTGTAGGGGAACCAGCCGTTGGCGTTCGCGGAGAGCATCTCGTCCCAGTTCCAGAAGGCGCGCGGCGTGTTCGCCTTTTTGGAGGCAGCCAGAGCCTTCTCGCTGATGGCATTGAAGGAAAGGCCGGGCGGCAGCATCAGGCCCTTCTGCGATCCCGCCACCGTCACGTCGACACCCCAAGCATCGTGGCGATAGTCGATTGAACCCAGCGAGGAGATGGTGTCGACCAGCAGCAGGGCAGGGTGCTTGGCGGCATCGATGGCCTGGCGCACGGCGCTCACGTCGGTCACCACGCCGGTCGAGGTCTCGTTGTGGACGATGCACACGGCCCTGATGGCGTGCGCGGTGTCTTCCTTGAGGCGTTTCTCGATCGCTGCCGGATCGGCGGGTTTGCGCCAGTCGCCGCCCATGAATTCCGACTTGATGGCGAGCTTGTCGGCCATCTTCTTCCACAGCGACGCGAAATGACCAGTCTCCCACATCAGTACGGTGTCTCCGGCCGACAGGGTGTTCACGAGCGCTGCCTCCCAGGCACCGGTGCCGGAGGCGGGATAGACGACGACCGGTTGCTTGGTCTGGAAGACCTGCCGGACGCTGCGCAGCACCTTCTTGGCCAGTGCGTTGAACTCCGGCCCGCGGTGATCGATCGTCGGATGATCCATCGCCCGCAGGATCCGGTCAGGGACGTTGGTCGGCCCCGGGATCTGCAGGAAATGTCGGCCGCTGGGGTGTGAGTTCAGGCGCATGCATCAAGTCCTTTTGGATTGCCGTGTTGCATTTCGTATATAACGCCAAATGGAGCCAAGTGATATGGAAGCCGCGTGACAGAGCTGGAACAAACCCTGCGCCGCACCGTCAAAGGCGATGTCCTGTTCGATAGCGCCTCGCGCGGGCGCTATTCGACCGACGCCTCGATCTACCAGATCGAGCCGGTGGGCATCGTCGTGCCGCGCGACGAGACCGACCTGGCGCTNNTCGTGGGTTTCGACAAGGATCGCCGCGAAGTGACGGTGCAGCCCGGCGTCGTGCTCGACCAGCTCAATGCCTGGCTCAAGCCGCATGGTCTTTGGTATCCCGTCGATGTCTCGACGTCGGCGCAGTGCACCCTGGGCGGCATGGCCGGCAACAATTCCTGCGGTAGCCGCTCGATCCGCTACGGCAACATGGTGCACAACGTCGCTGCCATCGACGCCATCCTGGCCGACGGCACACGCGCGCGCTTCGATGCGAAACGGCCGGAGGATATGCAGCCGGCGGTGCGCGCCATCGCCGACAAGGTCGCGGCATTGGCGTTTGCCGAGCGCGACGAGATCGAACGCATGTACCCCAAGGTGCTGCGGCGGGTCGGCGGCTACAATCTCGACGTCTTCTTCCCGCAGTCGGAACGGCCCTACACCACCGACAATTCGGTCAACCTCGCGCATCTGCTGGTCGGCAGCGAAGGCACGCTCGCCGTGACGGAGCGGCTGACGCTCAAGCTCTCGCCGCTACCCAAGCACAAGACACTGGGCGTGGTGAACTTCGCGAGCTTCGCCAAGGCGATGGACAGTGCCCAGCACATCGTGAAGCTGAAGCCGACTGCCGTGGAACTGGTTGACCGCACCATGATCGAGCTGGCGCGCGCCAATCCGGCGTTCCGGCCGGTGATCGAGCGCGCGCTGATCGGAAAGCCCGAGGCTATCCTACTGGTCGAGTTCTCGGGCGAGGAGCGCGAGGCGCAGCTGCGCGACCTTAGGCGCCTGGTCGAGCTGATGGCCGACCTCAGCATGCCGGGCAGCGTGGTCGAAATGCCGGAGCCCCGGCCGCAGGCCGAGCTGTGGGAGGTCCGCAAGGCCGGGCTGAATATCATGATGTCCATGAAGGGCGACGGAAAACCTGTCTCCTTCATCGAGGATTGCGCCGTGCCGCTCGAGCACTTGGCGGCTTATACCCAGCGACTTACCGACGTCTTCACCAAGCACGGTACGCGCGGCACCTGGTACGCGCATGCAAGCGTCGGCACCCTGCATGTGCGGCCGATCCTCGATATGCGCCGCGAGGGCGCCGCCAAGATGCGGGCGATCGCCGAGGAGGCGTCGGCGCTGGTGCGCGAATACAAGGGCGCCTATTCCGGCGAGCACGGAGACGGTCTGGTGCGATCGGAGTGGGTGGGCTGGCAATTCGGGCCGCGACTCAGCAAGGCTTTCGAGGCGATCAAGGACACGTTCGATCCCGAGGGGCGTCTCAATCCCGGCAAGATCGTGCGGCCCTCGCGCATGGACGACCGTTCGCTTTTCCGCTTCAAGCCGGACTACGGCAACGTTACCTACAAGCCCGCGCTCGACTGGTCGGCATGGGACGTCCAGAACGATCCGCGCACCGAGGAGACCACGGAGCCGGGCAGCGGCGGCGACGCGACGGGCGGCTTCGCCAAGGCCATCGAGATGTGCAACAACAACGGTCATTGTCGGAAGTTCGATGCGGGCACGATGTGTCCCTCCTTCCGCGTGACGCGCGACGAGGTTCATTTGACGCGCGGCCGCGCCAATACGCTGAGACTCGCCCTGTCGGGCCAGCTCGGCGCCGACGCGCTGACCTCCGACACTGTCGCCAAGGCCATGGACCTCTGCGTGAGCTGCAAGGGCTGCAAGCGCGACTGTCCGACCGGCGTCGACATGGCGCGCATGAAGATCGAGGCGAAGTCGGCGCGGCGCATGAGCAAGGGGCTGTCGTTGCGAGATAGGATGATCGGCGACCTGCCGGCCATGGCGCCGTGGGCGCGCCGCATGCCTTGGCTGTTCAATCTCGCCTGGTTCGTGCAGCCTTACCTCGGTTTCGCCAAGCAGCGGACCCTGCCGAAATGGCGGAGCGACACGTTCCTCACCACCACCGATGTTGATGCCATCGAAGCCACGGTGGTGATCTTCGCCGACACCTTCTCCAACAATTTCGAGCCCGAGGTCCTGCATGCCGCGCGGCGCGTGCTCGATGCAGCGGGGCACAGGGTCGCCGTCGCTTGGCCGACCATCGGTGCGCGCGCACTGTGCTGTGGGCGCACCTATCTGGCGACCGGCCAGGTCGACAAGGCGCGCGACGAGGCCGAGCGGCTACTCGAGGCATTGGAGCCGTTTGTCGCCCGAGGCGTGCCGGTAATCGGGCTGGAGCCCTCGTGCCTGTTCACCTTGCGCGACGAATTTTTGGCACTTGGGCTTGGTGAGACAGCGCGCAGGACGGCCGACAACGTCTTTCTGTTCGAGGAATTCCTGGCACGTGAGAAGAAAGCGGGGCGGCTCAAGCTCGAATTGAAGCCGCTGCCGCACAAGACCGCGTTGCTGCACGGTCACTGCCACCAGAAGGCGTTCGGCGCCATGACGGCCGTGCAGGAGGCGTTGTCTTTGGTGCCAGATCTTGCCGTCAGCACGATCGAGTCGAGCTGTTGCGGCATGGCCGGCAGTTTCGGCTACGAGGCCGAGCACTATAAGACCTCGATCGCCATGGCCGAGCTATCGCTGCTGCCGGCGGTGCGCAAAGCCGACGCCGATGCGCTTGTAGTGGCCGACGGGACGTCATGCCGGCACCAGATCGCCGACGGCACAGACCGACAGGCGATACATGTGGCGCAAGTGTTGGAGCGCGCACTCGCCTGAGGCAACATTGCAGCGGCGCGTGCGCTGTGCCACTTTTCGCGCGCATGCAAGAACGCCCCAGAAATCCCTATTCCAGCGCCGAAATCGACCGCGCCAGCCATGAACGCGAGGACGAGGAGCGCATGATCGAGCTCGCCGCCTCGGGCGAGGCGCGGTTCGTGCCGATCGACTCCGAAAAGAACCTGGTCAAGACCGGTGGCAATCCCGAGGCGGTGTTCCTACAGGGCATGATGGCCCGCGCCGTCGCCAATGCCGCCGACCACCAGATCTTCCTGGGCTACGTCGACGGCACGCCGTACTTCGCTGTCGACGTCACCGGCAAGGAGACGCCGCTCGGCGAGCTGGGCGAATTCGTCGACCTGCGCCAGGTTGGGCCGCTCTTGTTCGCGCGCGAGGGCTCGATCCTCGCCTATGCCCGCGGCATGACCTACTGGCACCGCCGCCACCGCTATTGCGGCGTATGCGGCGCTAGCACCAAGGTGACGCGCGCCGGCCATGTCCGCATGTGCACCAACGAGAACTGCAAGACCGAGCATTTCCCGCGCACCGATCCGGCGGTGATCATGCTGGTCCATCATGGCGACCAATGTCTGCTGGGACGCGGCAAGCATTTTCCGCGCGGCATGCATTCCACGCTCGCGGGCTTCGTCGAGCCCGGCGAGAGCTTCGAGGACGCCGTGGCGCGCGAGGTCTACGAGGAAGTGAAGATCCGCGTGAAGAACGTCACCTACCGTTCCTCGCAGCCCTGGCCATTCCCCGCCTCGGTGATGATCGGCTTCCTCGCCGAGGCCGAGGCGATGGACTTCGAGGTCAACAAGGACGAGCTCGAGTCGGCGCGCTGGCTGACGCGCGACGAATGCCGGACGGAGAACATGCCCAAAGACGGCTCTTTCTTCATGCCACGCCGAGATTCCATCGCCCGTCGCCTGATCGAGGAATGGCTGGGCCATGCCGCAGGGCCCTCGATCAGCGGCTAGAAGGACCCCACGATGACCGCCCAACTTTTCACTCCGGTCGAGCTCGGCGGTGTCACGCTGCCCAATCGCATCGTGGTCTCGCCGATGTGCCAATACTCGGCGGTCGACGGCAGCGCCCAGCCCTGGCACCAGGTGCGTTACGGCATGCTGTCGATATCGGGGGCGGGTTTGCTCTGCTTCGAGGCCACGCACGTCGAGCGCGAAGGCCGCATCAGCCAGGGCTGCCTCGGCATCTACAGCGACGATAACGAGGCGGCGCTGAAGCCCGTGGTCGAATGGATCCGCGGATGGATGCCGCAGGTGAAGCTCGGCATCCAGCTCGCCCATGCCGGCCGCAAGGCCTCGGCGCAGCGGCCGTGGGAGGGCGGCGGGCCGCTTACCCAGGCCGACGCGCCCGATCTGCCATGGACGGCCTGTTCGGCTTCGGCGCTGCCCTACGATGGCAAATGGCACACACCCGTGGCGCTCGACGTCGTGGGCCTGAAGCGGGTCAAGCAGGCGTTCGTCGACGCCACGCTGCGCAGTGCGCGGCTGGGCTTCGACCTGATCGAGCTGCATGGCGCGCACGGCTATTGCCTGCACCAGTTCCTCTCGCCGCTCAGCAACACGCGGACCGACGAGTATGGTGGCACGATGGAGAAGCGCCGGCGCTTTCCGCTCGAGGTTTTCGAGGCCTGCCGCAGTGTCTGGCCGCGCGACAAGGCGCTCGGCATCCGGCTTTCTTCGACCGACTGGGTCGAGGGCGGGATGACCATCGAGGATACCGTGGAGACCGCCAGGCAACTGAAGGCGCTAGGCTGCGATTTCGTGGATGTGAGTTCCGGCGGCAACTCGCCGGCTCAGAAAATCCAGATCGGGCCCGGTTATCACGTGCAATTCTCCGCCCGCATCCGCAAGGAAGCCGGCATCAAGACCTGGGCGGTTGGTATCATCACAGAGCCGGAGCAAGCCGAACGGATCATCGCCTCGGGCGCGGCCGACTGCACCGCGCACGCCCGAGCCTTCCTGCTCGATCCGCGCTGGGCCTGGAACGCCGCCCGCGCATTGGGCGTCGAAACGCCGCCACTGCCGCTGCCGGCGGCGCGCGCCGTCACCATCCTGCCGTTCAAGCCGCAGCCCGCATTGGCGAGAGCCGCGGAATAGTCGTCTGTGCTTGCCCGCTGGCGCGGAGCCGCTAGTTTCAGGGCATGAGCGTCACCGCGCCCCTGCCCGAATCGCCGCCGACCGACGCTGCGCCGCGACCCGCCACGGTGACTCCCGAACCGGCGGCTGCGGCGCCGGCTGCCGCGACGCCTGAGCCGCCTGCTGCCGTGAAGTCCCCCGCGGAGATGTCCACGCCGAGCCCGGCCACCGGCCGACTGCACCGGCTCATCACCGTTGGCGGCACGATCCTGACCTTGTTCTTCCTCTACGAGGTCTTCACCTATTTCGTGGCCTACACCGACGATGCCTATGTGCAGTCCGACCTTGTTGCGGTGGCGCCGGAGATCACCGGACGGATCATCGCGGTCCACGTCGTCGACAATGAGGTCGTCAAGAAGGGCGACAAGCTGGTTAGCATCGATCCGGTGCCGTTCCAGCTCGTCGTCAACCAATGGAAGGCACAGGTCGACAAGGCGGCGGCCGAGCTGAAAGTGGCACAAGAGGAGCTCGACACTGCGCAGGCCGCCCTGGCGTCGTCAACTTCCGCTCACACCTATGCAGTCCAAGAGCAGAAGCGCTACTCCGATCTTGCGACGAAGCAGTATGCGCCCGTTGCCGAGCTGGACCGGGCAAATGACGCATTGCGCCGAACCCAAGCCGAGATGACGATCTCCCAGGTCGCCATCAACAAGGCACAGACCGACATCGGTGCTCATCAGGCCGCGCTCAAGGTCGCGCAGGCCGAGCTGGCCACGGCGCAGTGGCAGCTCGACCGCACCGAAGTGCCGTCTCCGACCTCCGGACCCATCACCAACCTCACCATACGGGCGGGCGACACCGCGACGATCAACGTACCGATGATCGGTATCGTCGATTCGCAGGGCTGGCGCATCATCGCCAACTACAAGCAGTACGACGTTCGGTCTTTCGAAATGGGCGGCACGGCCTGGGTATGGCTCGACAGCGCCCCCTGGCACTTTCACAAGGCCAAGATCACCGGCGTCGCCCGCGGCATCTCCCGCAGCCCCGGGCAAACCATGCTCCTGCCCTATGTCGCCCCGACGACCGACTGGATACGCCTGCAACGGCGCATTCCCGTGACCCTGGTGCTGGTCGATCCGCCGCCTGACGCCAAGCTCTACATGGGAGCGGATGCCCGCACAGTGATCTTCCCATGACTCAGCCCTTCGTCAGGGTCGTGTTCGAGGATTTCGCCGAGGGCGTGCGCATGATCGGGCGTGCGCTCGGCGGCTTCTGGCGCGAGGTCAGCGAGATGGGCGGGGACCCGGTACGGACGCGACAGGGTGTGGTCGCGGCCTGCTCGGTCATGCTGGCCACCGTGCTGGCGCTGCTGTTCGAGGTCGAAGACCCGTGGTGGGCGGCGATCAGCGCATTCATGTCGCTGATGTCGACCGGGTCTGGTTCTGTGCGCAAGGGTTTGCTCCGCCTCAGCGGAACGACTGCTGGCGCCGTGCTCGGCTTCGTCATGGCGCGGTGGCTGCCCTACGACCATTTTGCGCTCTACCTGTTCCTGGCCGCGACGACGATGCTGGGCGTAATCGCCATGCAGGTGAGCCCGCATGGGCTTTCATGGCTGTTCCTCACGATCACGTCGACCATGGTGCTCCTGATGAGCCTGGACGATCCGACGAAGGCGCTCGACGTGGCCTTCTACCGGTGGTTCGAGGTGGCGATCGGCGTGACGTCGGCGGTCATCGTGGCAAACGTGCTGCAGGATTGGCACGCCGACCCGCCGGCGCCGGTACCGGGCTGGCGCCATCTGCTCGGCGCGCAGTGGCCTGCGGTCCTGCACGGCATGCGCTCGGCGATCTCCGTCGTCGCCGTGCTGCAGATCTGGATCTGGATCAATCTGCCGGACGTTGCCGAAATGGCGATTACCGTCGCCATTGTGATGTCNNGGCGCTCGGCTGCCTCGCCTTGCAGGTCACGTCGTTTCCCTGGTGGCTCGCCATGATCGGCGCCAGCGTGTGGATGGGCATGCACGTGCAGACCGGCAAAAATGGCGTCGGCTATGTCGGCACGCAGGCGGCGTTCGTGTTCATCGTCACCATGATCCAGGGTCCGGCGCCGCCCACCAGCATCATGCCGGGAGTCGACCGCTTCGCCGGCATCCTCGGCGGCCTTGGCATCCTGATGGTCGTATCGCTGCTGTTGTGGCCGAGTGACGAGGAGATCGCGGAGAACATGGCAGCCGGACACGAACAGCACTAGCTTGCGGCGATGACGGTCAACACGCCCCCTCCGGCGGCTACTCCGACCGATCGAATCCTGCGCGCCATTCTAGCTATCCTGGTCTCGGTATCATGCTTCTCCGTGCTGAACGCCATGTCGAAGACCCTGTCGTCGCACTATCCGGTCATCGAGGTCATTTGGGCGCGCTATTTCTTCGCATTCGTTTTCATGATGGCGCTGTTTCTGCCAAGGAGCGGCCGCGAGCTGTTTCGCATCCGCAGGCTCGACACCCAGATCGTGCGCGGCCTGCTGCTGTTCTTCTCGTCGTATCTCTACTTCCACGGCATCGTCCATCTGCCGCTGCCGACGGCGGCGTCGATCTCGCTCACCAGCCCGATCATCGTCACTGCGCTGTCCGCCCGGCTGCTCGGCGAGCCGGTCGGTCCGCGCCGCTGGGTCGCCTGTGGGGTGGGTTTCATCGGCGCGCTGATCGTGGTCCGTCCGGGGCACGCCGCCTTCGACTGGAACATCCTGCTGATCGTCGCCAGCACGGTCTGCAGCTCGTTCTACCAGATCTTCTCGCGGCGCTATGGGCAGACCGAGCGCCCCGACGCCTCGGCCACGGTGGCGACCATCGTCGGCACACTAGCGGCCGCGCCGCTGCTGCCCTTCGAGTGGATCACGCCTGCCTGGGGATGGGATGTCGCGCTGTTCGTCGGCATGGGCGTGATGGCGGGCACCGGCCACTATTTCCTCACCATCGCCTACAGCCAGGCACCGGCGGCGGTGATCTCGCCCTTCAACTACACCCAGCTCATAGGTGCTGCGATCCTGGGCTACCTGATCTTCAACGACATTCCCGATCTCTGGACCTGGGTCGGCGCTGCCGTGATCATCGCGTCGGGCCTCTATATCGGCTACCGCGAACGGGTGCGTTACCGAGCCATGCAGAAGTAGCGATCACCGCGTCGTGGCGATCAGCCTGTCGGGCAGCCACATGGCGATGTCGGGCGNNCCCATCTCCATGACGATGGTCATGATGACGCCGAACCACACCAAATCGAAGCCTGCGGCCTTGAGCGGCGGCAGGATGATCGGCGCGGTCATCAGGATGATCGAGACAGGTGGCAGAAAGAAGCCCAGCACCACCACCATCAGCAGGATCGCCGCCAGCAGCACCCAGCGCGACAGGTGCTGCGCCACGATCCATTCGGCCACCGACTGGCTGATGTGGAGGTAGCTCATCACGTAGGAATAGAACAGCGACATGCCGATGATCAGCATCAGCATGGTCGATTCGCGGATGGTGTTGACCATGATTGGCTCGAGCTGCTTGGGCCGCCAGGTATTGTAGATCACCGCGATCAGCAGCAGCGCCAGGATTGCACCCAGGCCCGCCGTCTCCGAGGGCGTGGCAAAGCCGCCATAGAGCGCCGCCATAACGCCGGTCAGCAGGATCACGAAGGGCAGCACGCGGGGAAGTGCTGCGAACTTCTGGCCAAGCGTGAAATGCTCGTCGTCCAGCAGTGCCGAGGACGCGCCGCCATCGGCGTACACGGTCTCCGCCCGCCGAGCCTCGTAGGCGTAACGCCAAGCGGCGTACGCGGCAAAAAACGTCACCAGCAGCAGCGCGGGGCCGATGCCAGCGAGGAACAGCCGGCCCAGCGACTGCTCCGAGGCGACGGCATAGAGGATCATGGTGATCGAGGGCGGCAGCAGGATGCCGAGCGTGCCGCCGGCGGCGATCAGACCGGCCGCGAAGCCGCCCGGATAGCCGCGCTTGCGCATCTCGGGGATGCCGGCTGAGCCGATCGCCGAGCAGGTGGCCGGGCTCGAGCCCGCCATGGCGGCGAACAAGGCGCAGGCGAAGACATTGGCGATGCCCAGTCCACCCGGTATTCGGCTCATCCAGACGTGCAATGCCGAATAGAGGTCGCGGCCCGCCGGCGAGCGGCCGATGGCGGCGCCCTTCAGGATGAACAGCGGGATCGACAGAAGCGTAATCGAAGACATCTCCTCGTAGACGTTCTGGGTCACGGTATCGAGCGCGGCATGGGGCATGAAGGCGACCATGAACACGGTGGCAACGAGGCCGAGCGCGAAGGCGATCGGCATGCCCGAGAACATCACCAGCAGTGTGGCAACGGCGTAGAGCACGCCGATTTCGAAGGTGCTCATGGCTTGCGGAAGGCCTGCACGACGATCTGCAGGGTGAGCAGGCTCATGCCGGCCGACATGGCGAGGTAGGGAACCCACAGGGGCGGCGCCCAGGACGAGGAGCTCAGATAGCCCTCGGTGGCGGCCTCGTACAGCAGGGTCCAGGATTTCCAGGCGAAGAAAGCGCAAAAGAACGCACTCAGCAGGTCGACGATCAGTTGGCGCCAGCGATCGATATGCGGCGGCAACAGCGCCTTGACCGCCTCGATACCGATGTGGCCGCGTTGCGAATGGACCCAGGCGGCCGACAGGAAGGTGACACCGATCAGCAGAAAGACCGAGAATTCGTCCTGCCAGTCGGTCGGCTCGGGCGAGAAGTAGCGCAGCGCGACGCTGTAGGTCAGCACGCAGGACGCAAGAACAAGGGCGATCGACGATAGAACGACGATCGCCTTGTTCAGCTTATCGAGGACCTTCACGCGGCCGGAACTTGCTGCGACAGCTTCAGGAACTCGGCGTTGCTGGCGGACTTGTCGGCGTAGTCTTTCCACGCGGTGTCGCGAGCGATGGCCTTCCACTTGTCGGCCTGCGCCTGATCGATGTCGTAGGCCTTGATGCCAGCCTTCTCGTAGATCTTGGCGACGGCATCGTCGTCGGCCTTCGCCTTCTCGTAGCCGAACTTCTCCATCTCGAGACCGATATCGATGATCGCCGTCTGCTGATCCTTGGGCAGGGCATCGAAGATCAGCTTGGACATCAACAGCGGCTCGAAGATGAAGAAGAAGCCCTTGTTGCGGCCGGTGGTCAGGCTCTTGGCGACCTCTTCCAGGCGGAAGGAGATCAGGCTGGTCGACGAAGTCATGGCGACGTCCATCGTTCCGGTCTGCATGGCGGCATAGAGTTCGTTGGACGGCATGCTGACGACCGAGGCGCCACAGCCCTTCAGCATGAGGTCCATCTCGCGGCTGCCGCCACGCACCTTCAGGCCCTTAACATCCTCAGGTATCAGCGTTGGCTTGCCGCGGCTCGCCGAGCCGCCGGCCTGCCAGAGCCAGGTGACGCAGATGGCGCCCTTGTCGGCCATCAGGGCGGTCAGCTTCTTGCCGATCTCGGCTTGCTTCCAAGCATAGCCCTGATCGTAGGAGCTGACGACTCCGGGCATGAAGCCGATGTTGTACTCGCTGACCTCGCCGCCGGCGTAGTTGAGCGGATAGAGCGTCAAGTCGAGCGCGCCGCGACGGATCGCCGAATATTGCGCCACCGTCTTGACCAGTGAGGAGTTGGGATAGACCTCGGCGCCGAGCGCGCCCTTGGTGCGCTTGGTGAGTTCGGCGGCAAAGCGACGGCAGAGCTGGTCGCGGAAATCACCGGTGTCGATCGTGCCGCCGGGGAACTGGTGCGAGATCTTGAGCTCCTTGGCCTGGGCGCGGGCGGTGCCGGCGATCCAGGGAGCACCGACAAGGGAGGCGGCGGCGGTGGCGGACAGAATCCGCCGGCGAGTGATGGTCATGGGTCAATTCCTCCAGTTCGTTGCAAACGCTTGTTTATTGGGCGGATTGGGATTCATTCGTCCCGCAAAGTCAACCCGACCCGGCGTCGCGCGCCTGCACGTCCGGACAAGTTTTAGTCATTTGATCAAGATTTGAGCGCGTGCAGTGCAGCATGCGTACGATGGACCTCTCCCGTCGCCCGCCTGCATGAATGGCACAGGCTTTGCACCACGTGGGTCAGCGCAGACCGCGTCAGCGGTTCTCTACGGTTGGCGTGCCGACAATTTCCAGGGCGGCCGTGTTCGTGACGGCCGGCAAGGAGTCGTCAGTCGCAAGAACGCTGATGCCCGGCGGACCGCTCACCGACGCTGCAACGTTATGCGATGAGCTTCGTCCGCTTCCCTGGCCACGGAAGGAGAGACGCATGTGTGATCGCATGAACTGCCGGCATTTTCCCAAGCTCGCGGGCCTCGACTTTTCGGGTGCCGCCGTCGCGTCGCGTCGCAGGTTTCTTCAGGGCGCCACCGCTGCCACAACCATCACCATGATGGGCGCGGGCTTCGGCAGGCCAGCGCACGCCGCGGCGCCCGTCAAGTCGACGCATGGCTCGGGTTTCTGCAATCTCAACATCTTCCTCGCCCATTCGCGGCAATACGCCAAGGCCGCCGGGACCGAGCTGGTGTTCATCAACACGCCGACCTTCGCCGAACAGGTGACCTTCCTCGGCATGGGTCAGGTCGATATCGGCTTGATGCCCTACACCAGTTTCATGGCGCTCTACGATGCCGGCGCGCCGGTCAAGATCGTGGCCGGCGGCGGCGTCGAGGGCTGCGCCATCGTCGCCCGTCCAGGCCTCGACTCGCCCGAGAAGCTCAAGGGCAAGACGCTCGGCACCTTCCAGCTCGATACGCTGGAGGTCATGCCCTACGACTACCTGAAGAAGAACAAGATCTCCTTCAAGGACGTCAAGGTCCGTTACATGGGCAACACGCCCGAGGCTGTCGAGGCTTTCAAGGCGGGCGCGCTCGACTGGATCTGCACCATCGAGCCTTACGCCTCGGCGCTGGTGGCCGACGTCAAGGGCGCGGTCATGCTGACCAACGGCATCGATCTCTACGGCAAGGGCTACACCGACTGCGTGCTGGCCGCGCGCTCCAGCCTGATGAAGGACAATCCGGCCGGCCTGAAGGCCATCATCAAGGGCATGATGCAGGCCCAACTCGACGCCGAGACCCAGACCGAGGCGGTGCTGCAGGAGCTGGTCGGCAAGTACTACAAGACCTCGATCGAGAACGCCCGGATCGCCCAGGGTAAGCAGCCGGCGGTGGTCGACGCGCGCAGCCAGACCGACTTCATCCTGCAGCGCACCGACAGCGTCATGGAGATGGGCTACATCAAGAAGAAGCCGGGCCGCGACGCCATCGACTGGACCCTGCTGGAAGAGGTCATCAAGGAGAACCCCGACCTCTACGGCAAGCTCAAGTTCAAGTCGGCGGCCTGATCCCAAATGGCCGTCGTCACGCCCCCCGATTATTCTGATGGGGCGTCCGCCGCCGGAGGATCCCGCCCGGCGGCGGTTGCGCGCCTCTTCGCCAGTATGGCGGGCGAGGGTGTGCTCGCGAGGATCTGGTGGACGTGCCTGTCGATCGGGCTGTTCGTCGGCATCTGGGAGTTTTGCTGGCTGGTCGGCTGGGCCGACCCCAAGCTCCTGCCGCCTCCGCACATCTTCCTCGGCTCGATCGTCGAGCAGGGCAAGTACTTCAATACCGCGACGCGCTGGCAGGTCGGCAACTCCATGAACGACGGTCCGTCGGCCTTCGAATCGGTAATGATCACGATAGGCGCCACGACCATGCGGGTGTTCGTGGGCCTGCTGATCGCTTCGGTGCTGGCGATCAGCATCGGCGTGCTGGTGCGCTACTCGCATCTTTTCGACAAGCTTGTGCTGCCTACCGTCACACTTCTTTCGCCGGTGTCGCCGATCGCCTGGCTGCCGGTGGCGATCTTCATCTTCGGCATCGGCAACGGACCCGCCATCTTCATGGTAGTGATCGCGCTGTTCTTCCACTTGGTGCTGGCGACCATCAACCAGATCGACGGCGTCAGCCCCAACCTGATCAACGTTGCGCGCACCATGGGTGCCAGCAAGCGGCAGATCTACTGGCGCGTCATCGTGCCGGCCATCCTGCCCGGCATGCTTGCGGTGCTGCGCATGAACCTGTTCGGCGCCTGGATGGTGGTGCTGATCGCCGAGTCGACCGGCGTCGGCTACGGCATGGGCCAGGTCATCATGCTGGCGCGCAACACCTTCAATCCCTCGCTGGTCTTCTTCTCCATTGCCGTGATCGGGGTGCTGGGCTTCGGCTTCGACTGGTTGCTGCGCCAGGCGCAGCGCCGCATTCTCTACTGGTTGCCTGACACGGTAGGAAAGCTCCGTGTCCTCTGAAGCGCCGATGAGCTATTCGTCGAAGGACGCCGTGGTCTGCCGCGGCGTCGGCAAGACCTGGGCGGCCGGCACCAAGCGGGCGCACGAGGCCTTGCGCGATATCGACCTCGATGTGAAGCCCGGCGAATTCGTGGTCCTGCTGGGCCCCTCGGGCTGCGGCAAGAGCACCTTGCTCTATCTGATCGCCGGCCTCGAGGACGCGACCGAAGGTCAGATCTGGTCGTTCCGCGACCGCGTCGAGACGCCGTCGCCCGATCGTAGCTTGATCTTCCAGGAAACCTCGCTGTTTCCCTGGCTGACGGTCTGGGAGAACGTGAGCTTCGGCCTGTCGATCCGCGGCGCCAGCAAGCAAGAGCGCCGCACCGTCGCGGCCGAGGCGCTGCAGCGGGTCGGCCTGACCGCCGCCATGGACAAGCGCCCAGATGAGCTGTCGGGCGGCATGCGCCAGAGGGTCGCCGTCGCCCGCGCGCTCGCCATGCGGCCCAAGGTGCTGCTGATGGACGAGCCGTTTGCGGCGCTCGACGTGCAGACCCGGGCGCGCATGCAGGATTTCCTGCTCGACGTCTGGCGCGATTCGGGCGCTTCGGTGCTGTTCGTCACCCATCATATCGACGAGGCGGTGGCGCTTGCCGACCGGGTGGTGGTGTTCACCTCGCGGCCAGGGCGCATCAAGACCATCATGCCGATCGACTTGCCGCGGCCGCGCAATCTATTCTCACGCGAGGCCGAGACGTTGCGTATCCAGCTCACCGAGCTGCTACGCGACGAGGTCGATCGCGCCTTCGCCGAACAGGAAGCACTCGCGCCAGCCGCCTAAAGGAGAAGCCAACCATGGCCACCAGTCTCGTCCGCAGCCGAGCCGCCATCACCGGCACCAAGGATCGCCTGTCGTGGAACGAAGTGAAGGACGGCGCCGTGCTGCAGGAGGACGGCGTCATCGTGGCCGTCGGCACCTACGATGACCTGCACAGGAAACATCCGACCGTGCCGGTGATCGGAACGGGCAAGGAGATCCTGCTGCCGGGCTTCGTCAACGGCCATCACCATGTCGGCCTCACGCCGGTGCAGCTCGGCTCGCCCGACATGCCGCTCGAGCTGTGGTTCATTACCCGCATGGTGATCCGCAACCTCGATCTCTATCTCGACACCCTCTATTCGGCCTTCGAGATGATCGGCTCGGGCATCACCACGGTGCAGCACATCCAGGGCTGGATGCCGGGNNATGCGCGTGAGCTACTGCTATGCCGTGCGCGACCAGAACCGGCTGGTCTACCAGGCCGACGAGGAGTTCGTGGCCGGCCTGCCGAAGGAGCTGCAGGGCCCGATGCAGCGCTGGTTCGATCGCTTCAAGATGAGCCTCGACGATGCGATGGACATGTTNNAAGTCGTTCCATTCGCAGCATCACAACAAACGCCGGGTGAAGATCCAGCTGGCGCCCGCCAACCTGCACTGGTGCTCGGACAAGGCTTTGACGCTGCTGTCGGAGGCCTCGTCGAAATATGACGCGCCGATGCACATGCACCTGGTCGAGACTGCCTACCAGAAGGAATATGCCCGGCGCCGCGGCAACTGCACGGCGCTGGAATACATCGACCGCTTCGGCATGGTGAACGAGCGCCTGACGCTCGGCCACGGCGTGTGGTTGAACGAGAAGGATATCGACCGCCTGGCCGCTGCCAAAGGCTGCGTCTGCCACAACTGCTCGTCCAATTTCCGCCTGCGCTCGGGCGTCGCCGCCCTCAATCACTTCGAGAAGAAGGGCATCAACACCGCGATCGGTCTCGACGAAGCCGGCATCAACGACGACCGCGACATGCTGCAGGAGCTGAAGCTGGTGCTGCGCGCCCACCGCGTGCCCGGCATGATCGAGGAAGACGTGCCGACCATGGCCCAGGTGTTGCGTATGGCCACGGTCGGCGGAGCCAAGACGACGCCGTTCGGCACGAGTATCGGTACGCTCGAGGTCGGCAAGGCCGCCGACATGGTGCTGCTCGACTGGGACAGCATCGCCTATCCCTACCTCGATGAGCTGACGCCGACGCTCGATGCGGTGGTCCAGCGCGCCAAGAACCAGTCCGTCACCATGACCATGTGCGACGGCGAGGTGATCTACCAGCACGGCAAGTTCACCAAGGTCGATCGCACGGCAGCGCTGAAGGCGCTGCACGACGACCTCAGCAAGGCGCTGGCCGACGATGAGGTCGAGCGCCGCAAGCTCTCGGTGGCCCTGCTGCCGCACGTCCGCAAGTTCTACGCGAACTACATCGACACCTCGAAGCACCAGCCGTTCTACCGGCCGAGCTCGATGGTCTAGAGTTTCAAGCGTGCGATGTAGAAGCCGTCCATCCCGCCGCGCTCGGGCCACATCGAGGGAAAGGTTCGGACGTCGCCGTTCGGGGTGATCGCCTCGGCCAATCCGGGCAGTTCGGCAGGCAGCACCGACACGCGGTGAAGGCGCCTGTCGCGCGCCAGCAGGCCGTGCACGCGGGCAGGGCCTTCGTCCTCCTGGAGCGAGCAGACGGCGTAGATCAAAGTGCCGCCGGGCTTCAGCAGGTCGACGGCGCGCAGCAGCAGGCGGTCTTGAGTAAGCGTGAGGCGGCCGACATCCTCCTCATCCTTCAGCCAGGCGATGTCGGGATGGCGGCGCAAGGTGCCTGTGCCGGTACAGGGAGCGTCGAGCAGGATCGCGTCGAACATTTTCGCTGCCGTCCACTTGCTCGCATCGGCGGTCACGAGTTCGGCGCTAAGGCCTGCGCGCGCGAGATTCTCACCCAGCCGCTCCATGCGCCGGCCGGAAATATCGACCGCCGTCACTTGGGCGCCGGCGGCGCACAACTGCATCGTCTTGCCGCCGGGCGCGGCGCAGAGATCGGCGACCCGTTTGCCGGCGATATCGCCCAGCAGGCGCACGGGGAGCGTGGCGGCGACGTCCTGGACCCACCACGCACCCTCGGCGAAGCCGGGTAGCTCGGTGATGTGGCCGCCGCCGGTGCGGCGAAGCGTGCCGGTCGGCAGTACCTCGGCCTCGAGCTGGCCCGCCCAAAAATCGGCGTTGGAGCGTGGCGTGAGGTCGAGCGGCGCCTCGATCAAGTGCGCGGCGGCGATGGCGCGGGTGGCTTCCTCGCCATAGGCCGCGGCCCAGCTCTCCCACAGCCATTGCGGCGTGTTGAGTCGGGCAGGGTCGCGGTCGCCCAGCAGNNACCTGGCGGGCGGCGCCGTTGGCGCCGTCGAAGGGCTTCTCGATCAGGGCGCCCAGCACCTCCTCGATCTCGCCCAGGCGGCGCAACGTCGTCGCCAGCAGGAGCCGCACGAAAGCTCTATCGCGCGGGTCGAGGCCGGCGAAGCCCGAGTGTCGGGCCAGCGCGTCGTCCAGCGGCTGGCCCTTGTCGAGACAGGCCGACAGCACGTCGAGGGCGGCATGGCGGGAGGCAAGTGGCGTCGGATCCATTGCGCGGCGTCATAAACCCGGTTGGCGCTTTTGTCATGGACCGGTATGGTTGGGGTAACAAACAAATTTGGAGGGAATGGCCATGAACAAGCTCGCTTTGGCGCTCGTGCTCGGCCTGTTGGGCACATCCGCGACGGCGCCGGTGGCCCTCGGCCAGGACAAGACTGTCGATCTCAAGATCTCGATCTGGCTGCCGCCCGCGCATCCGCTGGTGCCTGCGACCAAGGAGTGGGCGGCCGACATCGAGAAGGCCTCCGGCGGCACGATCAAGACCGCGATCTTCCCCTCCGAGCAGCTCGGCAAGGCGTTCGACCATTACGACATGGCGCGCGACGGCATTGCCGACATCACCTACGTCAATCCGGGCTATCAACCGGGCCGCTTCGCCGTCATCTCCGCCGGACAGCTTCCATTCATGTTCTCCGACGCCAAGAAGGGAACGGCGGCGCTCGATGTGTGGTACCGCAAGTACGCGGCCAGCGAGATGAAGGATACGCACTTCTGCTTCGCCTTCATGCTCGAGCCGGGCGGCTATCATGGCCGCAAGAAGGTGGTGTTGCCCGAGGACATCAGGGGCATGAAGATCCGCCCGCCGCAGAGCACGATCGGCCAGATGGTGACCATGCTGGGCGGCACCAACGTGCAGGCGTCGGCGCCGGAGGCGCGTGACGTGCTGGAGCGTGGCGTGGCTGACGGCATCTTCTTCCCGTGGGGCTCGATGTTCCTGTTTGGCCTCGACAAGGTCACCAAGTACGACATGGACGTGCCGCTCTTTACGGCAGTCTTCACCTATTCCATGAACAAGGCGAAATACGACGCCATGTCGCCCGCGCAGAAAAAAGTGATCGACGAGCACTGCACCACTGAATGGGCGGTCAAGATCGCCTCGCCCTTCGCCGACTTTGAAAAGGCCGGCCGGGCCAAGATGCTCGCCGCTCCCGGTCACGAGGTCTATCCGCTGACGCCCGAGCAGCTCAAGGCCTGGAAGGCGGTGGTCGCGCCGCTGAAGAAGCAGTGGGCCGACGCCGTCACCAAGGCGGGCGGAAATCCGGACGAGATCTACAAGGAGTTCGAAGCCAGCATCGCCAAGTACGGCGCCGGCATCTGATCGGCCGACGCCTTGGGGGCCGAGCGTCGTGAAGCGTAGCGTGATGGACCGCATCATCGATACGATCGAGGCCGTCGCTGCCTTGTTCGTGGGATTGGTGGCAGCGGACATCTTCATTTCGGTGATCCTGCGGCGCTTCTTCAGCACGCAGATCCCCGACGCCTACGATTTTGGCTCGATGCTGCTCGGCATCCTGATCTTCTGGGGGATCGCTGCGACCTCCTATCGCGGCGGCCACATCACCGTCGATCTGGTGTGGGCGCAGGTCGGTCCGCGCTGGAAGCGGGTTATCGACGTGTTCGCCACGCTGGTGCTGCTGTTCGTAGTGACGGTGCAGACCTACACGTTGTTCGACAAGGTGCATGCTACCTACAACGATCACGTACTGACGTTTGATCTCGGCCTGCCGACCTGGCCGTTCTTCGCCGTCGCCTGGGCCGGCGACGTGTCGGCAGTGGTGCTGATCGCCATCCGCACCTATCGGCTGATCTTCCATCCGGAAGACATTCACGACGTGAATCGCGCGACATGAGCGGCGACGCCGTCGCTATCCTGGGCTTCGTCGTGCTGTTCGCGCTGATGCTGCTGCGCGTCCCGGTCGGCATGGCGATGGGCTTGGTGGGGGTGAGCGGCTATGCCTACCTGAGCGGCGGCGCGCCGGCGCTGAAGCTGATCGGCCAGACCTCGATGCGTACCGTCACCAGCTACCAGTTTGGTGTCATCCCGATGTTCCTGCTGATGGGCGCGTTCGTCTCGACCTCGGGCATCAGCCGCGAGCTGTTTCGCGCCGCCAACACCTTCATCGGCCACCGGCGCGGCGGGCTGGGGCTCGCCACTATCATGTCGTGCGGCGGCTTTGCCGCGATCTCGGGCTCGTCGGTGGCAACCGCCGCGACCTTCTCGGCGGTGGCCTATCCCGAGATGCGCCGATACGGCTATCCGCAGAGCTTCGCGACTGGCGTGATCGCTGCGGGCGGCACCTTGGGCGCCATGCTGCCGCCCTCGACCGTGCTGGCGGTCTATGGACTGATCACCCAGCAAGACATCGGCAAGCTCTTCCGCGCCGGCATCCTGCCGGGCCTGCTCGCCATGACGATGTACATGGCAACCATCGCCATCATCGTGCGCGTGAAGCCAGGCTATCTGCCGAAAGCGCCCAGGGCGTCGCGCGAGGAACGCCTGCGCAGCCTGCGCGACGTGTGGGCGCCGGCTCTCCTGTTCCTGCTGGTGATCGGCGGCCTTTATGGCGGCGTCTTCACACCCACCGAGGCGGGGGGCGTCGGTGCCTCCGGCGCCTTCCTGCTCGGCATCTTGCGCGGACGCCTAGGCAAGGCGGAAATCCGTGCCTCGCTCTTGCAGGCGACGCGCACAGCGGCGGCGGTGTTCACCGTGCTGATCGGCGCACTGCTGTTCGGCTATTTCCTCACCATCACGCAGGTACCGCAGAAAGTGACCGAGTTCCTGACCGGGCTCGGCATCGGTCCTTACGGCGTGCTGGCGCTGATCATGGTGATGTATCTCGTGATGGGGTGCCTGATGGACGCCCTGGCCATGATCATCCTCACCGTGCCGATCATCTTCCCGGTCGTCACGGAGCTGGGCTTCGATCCGATCTGGTTCGGCGTCATCATCGTCATGACCGTCGAGCTCGGCCTGATCCATCCGCCGGTCGGCATGAACGTCTTTGTGATCAAGAGCGTGATCCAGGACGTGTCGTTTTCGTCGATCTTCAAGGGCGTGCTGCCCTTCATTGCCACCGATATCCTGCGACTGATCATCCTGATCGCCTTTCCCATCATCGCGCTCTGGCTGCCCAGCCGGATGTAACTCGGCTGTCGGCGCGTTAGCGGCGGCCCGGACGATCGACTGGATTGCCGCGATTGAATCGGCGTTCGACGTCATCGGGCACAACATCGATGCCTCGGGCGCCGGTATCCACGCCGGGAGTGACCCCGACACTTGGGGCGTCTACCGCGGGCCTGAGCACCTCGGGTGCAACACTGACGCCCGGTGTGCCGACTTCTACCCCGGGAGTGATCAATCGACCCGGCGCACCGGATTCGGGCCTGAGTACTTCAGGGACTGGACGAACGACGCAATTGGCGGGCTCACCCGGCGACGTGCAATAGACCTCCGCCTTCGCCATCAAGGACGCTGACCCACACATCGAGATCGCAATCAGGGCAGCAGAAATCCGCATCGTGGCGTGGCCTCACGACGGAACGTGTAGCACGAGGGGGTTCGTACGTGCAGCGGATATCCAATGTAGAACGAGCCGGCTCCAACAATCTCCGGGGATGTAACAAATCGAAGCTGAGGCTACTGTGCGGGCCGAAAGGATTCCCCCATGAAGAGAGTAGGTTCGTTTGTCGGCGATTGGTGGCGCCTCGTCATCCCGTACTTCAAATCGGAAGAATGGCCGTACGCCATCCCCCTTCTGATCGGAGCCATCGCGCTGACGTTTGGTACGGTGGGCCTGGAGGTGCTGTTCAACGATTGGAACCGGCGCTTCTACGACGCCTTGCAGAACAAGAACGAAGCCGTGTTCTGGCGGGAGATCATCTACTTCTGCGGCATCGCCGCGCTTTTCATCCTGGCCTATGTCCTGCGGGCCACCGTCAGCCCCTATCTCCGGCTGCGTTGGCGGCGGTGGCTGACGCGCCGCTACCTGGCCCACTGGCTCGACGGACGCGGCTACTACCGCATCGAACTGCAGCGCACCGTCGACAATGCCGACCAGCGCATCGCCGAGGACTTGCGCTTTCTGGGCGAGTACACCATGCAGCTCTTCCTCGGCCTGCTCGGGGCGGTCGCGACGCTGGTTTCGTTCCTATTCATCCTATGGACGCTCTCCGGCCCCTTGTCGCTGGCCTCCATCGGGCTGGACGTCAACGTGCCCGGATACATGGCGTGGGTCTGTTTGATTTACGCCGCCGTCGGCACGCTGTTGGCCAACCTGGTTGGCCGCCGCCTGATCCCGCTCAACTTCCAGAAGCAGCGCTTCGAGGCGAACTTCCGCTTCTCCCTGGTGCGCGTGCGCGAGAATGCCGAGGGCATCGCCCTCTATCGCGGCGAGCAGGACGAAGCGGAGGCGTTAAACGCGCGCTTCGCGGACGTCTTTGCCAACGGCTGGCATGTCCTGTTCACCCAGGCGCAGCTCGTATTCTATCAATATAGCTACAGCCAGATCGCGATCGTCTTCCCCTTCGTCGTCACGGCGCCCCGGTTCTTTGCCGGCGCGATCACGCTCGGCGTTATGACCCAGACGGCCTCCGCCTTCGGCCAGGTGCAGAACGCGCTCTCGTTCTTCATCGACAACTACACTACCTTGGCCGAGCTGCGCGCGGTCATGGACCGTCTGCTGGGCTTGCAGGCCGCCACCGACCACAAACAGGAAAGCGCCATCGAGACTGTACCCGAGGCTGGCAATGCCGATGTGAAGGTCGACGGCCTGACGCTTGCTCTGCCCACCGGGCAGACCTTGCTCGAAAATATGAACTTGGTCTTGCCGCACGGCCGCTCGACTTTGATTTCCGGTGCCAGCGGCTCAGGCAAGAGCACGCTGTTCCGCGCCTTGGCCGGCATCTGGCCGTTCGGCCGCGGTCACGTGCGCGTGCCGGCAGGAGCGCGTGTACTTTTCCTGCCGCAGCGACCTTATATCCCGATCGGTACGCTGCGAAACGCCGTGGCGTATCCCGACGAGCACTCCACGGCGAGCGATGCCGAGGTCGCGGCGGCGCTGGAAACGGCGCAACTCGGCCATCTGGTCGGGCGTCTGGGCGAAGATGCGCACTGGACAAATATCCTGTCGGGCGGCGAGCAGCAGCGGTTAGCGATCGCGCGGGCGCTGATCTTCAAGCCCGATTGGCTGTTCATGGACGAGGCGACGGCCTCGCTCGACGAGCCGGCCGAAGCGGCGATTTATGCCGCCCTGAGGGAACGCCTGCCCGCGACGACCCTAGTGTCGATCGGACATCGGCCGTCGCTCAGGCAGTGGCACGACCGACGGCTGGATCTGCAACGCGCACCCGGCGAGGTCGGGCGGTTGGTGGAGGTGCCTGCCTAGGTGTCAGGAAAAGGCTACGTAGCCGAGGCAGAGCGCCATAATGAGCACGCCGACGCCCAGCCAGGCCACGGCCGCGCCGGCGTGTTTGGCATCGTTGCGCAGTACCTGCCAGATGCCGGAGATGAAGCCCACGGCAACGCCGGTGACGCCGCCGATCATACCGCCACCCATCGCGGCCGAGCCTTCGAAGCTGCCGTAGATCCAAGTGAAGATTTGGGCGCCCGCCATCGCCAGCAATGGCGCGCCGATGATAGCGCCGGCCAACCCGCCCAACAGCGTGAAGAGCGGCCGGATCAGCGCAGGCTCGCGCTGACGCGCTTAAGGGCAAAAGCGACCATGCTCTAAGCGTATTCCCAGACCCAGGCGCCGTATGCCGTGAGAAGTACGATGGCTCCGGCGACCCAGGCCAGCGCCCTAACCGGGGTCGACGGCCCGCCTTTGCGCAGGATCAGCCAGGGGCCGAGCACCACGCCGATGATGCCACCCAGCGGCATGCCGATGAAGAAGCCGCCCATGGCGGCGGAGCCTTCGAAGGAACCGTAGATCGCCGTGAAGATGTAGGCGAGACCCATTCCCAACGCGCCGGCGCCGGCGATGGCACCGACTATGGCGGCCAGCACGGCGGCCAGAATGCGCATCAGCGCAGGCTGGCGTTGATCCGGTCGAGCGCNNGTGTTCATGTTGGCGTGCAAATCCTTCGGGCTCGGATCGACATAGAGCAGGCCGGTCACGACCTCGCCCGCCGCTTCGCCTTCGCCGACGCGCTTGAGGGCCGCGATCTTGTCGGACGGGTCGTAATCCTCGCCGAGCTTGCGCAACCGCAGCAGCGAGCCGTCGTGTTGCTGCACAGTCGTGAGCGTGCCGGGATCGTAGGAGGTGGTGATCTCCTCGCGGCTCTCGATGAAGTCGATGCGGTTCAACGACTCGTTGTGCTCGCGCACATAGTCGTAGCTCTTGGTAGAGCCGGGATGGTTGTTGAAGGCCACGCAGGGGCTGATGACGTCGAGGAAGGCCGCACCCTTGTGGTCCATCGCCGCCTTGATCAGCGGCACGAGCTGGTGCTTGTCGCCGGAGAAGGATCGGCCGACGAAGGTGGCGCCCATCAGGATGGCGAGCGACACCAGGTCGATCGACTCGTCGTTGTTGGCCACGCCCTTCTTGCTGATCGAGCCCTTGTCGGCGGTGGCGGAGAACTGGCCCTTGGTCAGGCCGTACACGCCGTTGTTCATGACGATGTAGGTCATGTTGACGCCGCGTCGCATGATGTGGGCGAACTGGCCGAGCCCGATCGAGGCCGAATCGCCGTCACCCGACACGCCCATGTAGACCAGGTTCTTGTTGGCGAGGTTGGCGCCGGTCATGACCGACGGCATGCGGCCGTGCACGGTGTTGAAGCCGTGGCTGGCGCCGAGGAAGTAGGTCGGCGCCTTGGACGAGCAGCCGATACCCGAGAGCTTGGCGATCTGGTGCGGCAGGACGTCGAGCTCATAGCTTGCCTGGATGATGGCGGCGCTGATCGAGTCGTGGCCGCAGCCGGCGCACAGCGTCGAGACCGCGCCTTCGTAGTCGCGCCGGGTGTAGCCGGCCTTGTTCTTGACCAGCGAGGGATGATGCAGCCGGGGCTTGGCGATGTAGGTCATGACGCGGCCTTTTCGAAAGAGACCACCTTAAGCTGGCCGAGCTTCTTTTCGATGTCGGCCGCGATGAAGCGCGCCGTGATCGGCGTGCCGTCGTAGTGCAGGACGGGGACGAGCTTGCGCCCGTCGAGCGTGAACTCGCTCATCATCATGGTGCGCAGCTGGGCGTCACGGTTCTGCTCGACGATGAAAACCTTGTCGTGCTCGTGGACGAAATCCTCGACGCTCTGTGCGAACGGGAAGGAGCGCACGCGCAAGGCGTTGACGTGGTTGCCGCCGGCCTCGAGCTGATCCAGCGCCTCGACCATGGCGGGGCTCGTCGAGCCGAAATAGATCACGCCGTAACGGGTCGGCTTGGGCGAGGAGTAGCGCACCGGCTGCGGCGCAATGCGGCGCGCTGTGTCGAATTTCTTCTGCAGCCGCTCCATGTTGCGGACATAGACCGGGCCTTCCTCCGAATAGCGCGCGTATTCATCCTTGGTCGTGCCGCGTGTGAAGTAGGCGCCCTTTGTCGGATGCGTGCCGGGGTAGGTGCGGAACGGAATGCCGTCGTCGTCGACGTCGAGATAGCGGCCGAAATTTTTGCCGGCCTCGAGCTCCTCGGCGGTCATCACCTTGCCGCGGTCGAGATTGCGCTTTTCATCCCACTGGAACGGCTGGCACAGACGATGGTTCATGCCGATGTCGAGGTCGGTCATGACGAACACAGGAGTCTGCAGCCGGTCGGCAAGGTCGAGCGCGTCGGCGGTAAAGTCGAAGCACTCCTTGGGATCTTCGGGGAACAGCAGCACGTGCTTGGTGTCGCCGTTCGAGGCGAAGGCGCAGCTCAACAGATCAGACTGCTGCGTGCGGGTCGGCATGCCGGTCGA
>PLYQ01000156.1 GCA_003153415.1 Rhodospirillales bacterium
TCGGCTGCAGGGCGGCGGCGACGTTGGCATCGGCGAAGCCGAATGCGTCGACCGCCACGATCAGCCGGGTGGGCAATGCGGTGGGGATCGCCTCGCCCAGCAGGACCGACGACACTCTGGTAAAGGTCGCGGCATCGCGCCCAAACCAACCGGTGGTATCGGACGTCGGCGCCTGCGGCAGCATGCCGGTGACGTCGAGGCGACCATGCGTGGGCCTGATGCCGTAGAGACCGCAGAAGCTTGCGGGAACGCGCACCGAGCCGCCGGTGTCGGTACCGAGCGCGGTGTCGCAGAGCCCGGCGGCGACGGCGGCGGCCGAGCCCGATGAAGAGCCGCCCGGCACGCGGTCGGGCGCCTTGGAATTGAGCGGCGTGCCGTCGAAAGCGTTCTCGCCCAGGATGCCGAGCGAGACTTCGTCGGTGATGGTCTTGCCAATCAGGGTGGCGCCGGCATCGAGCAGCGTCTGCACCGCCCAGGCGTGTGTGGCGGGCACGGCGCGCCCGGTCGGCCAGTCGTGGTTGCCGCCACCGGTCGGCACGCCCGCGACATCGAACAGGTCCTTGGCTACGAAGGTGAGCCCGCTCAGGGGGCCGCCGGCGCGGCCCTCGATACGCACGCGCGGGCCTGGCACGAAAGCGCCGACATCATCGGACATGGTGCGGGACCGCTATTCGGCCGGCGTGGCGGCCGTCTTGTCGCGCTTGCGGCCGAAGAACCGCATCTCGCCGAACTTCACGCCCAGCAGCCTGTCGAACCAGATGTAGACCACCGGAGTGATGAACAGGGTCAAAAGCTGCGAGACCAGCAGGCCGCCGACCACGGTGACGCCGAGCGGCTGGCGCAGCTCGGCGCCGGCACCGGCACCGATGGCGATCGGCAGCGAGCCGAGCAGCGCGCAGGTCGTCGTCATCATGATGGGACGGAAGCGCAGGAGAGCCGCCTCGACGATTGCCTCTTCGGCCGAGGCGCCCTGGTTACGGCGCTCGACGGCGAAATCGACCATCATGATNNATCATGATGGCGTTCTTCTTGACGATGCCGATCAGCATGACCACGCCGATAACGGCGATGACGCTCAAATCCATGCCGAAGAGCTGCAGCGTGATCAGCGCGCCGATGCCGGCCGATGGCAGGCCCGACAGGATGGTCAGCGGGTGGATGAAGTTCTCATAGAGGATGCCCAGGATGATGTAGATCACCAGCACGGCGGCGAACAGCAGCAAGCCCTGGTTGGCCACGGCCTGTTGGAAGACCTGGGCGCTGCCTTCGAAGCTTGTGGCGATGTGAGCCGGCAGGCCGACTTCGTCGGCGACTTCCTGGATCGACTTCACCGCCTCGCCCAGCGCCACGCCGGGCGCCAGGTTGAACGAGATGATGACCGCCGGAAGCTGGGCGATGTGGTTCACGGTGAGCGACGTCGGCTTGTCGGTGCGCTTGGCTACCGTGTCGAGCGGCACCAGCCCGCCGGTCGGCGTACGCACCTGCATGCGGCGCAGCACCTCGTTGGTGTCGGCGTATCTCGGATCGACCTCGAGGATCACCTGGTAGGTGTCGTCCTGGGCGTAGATGGTCGAGACCTGACGCGTGCCGTAGGCCGAGTAGAGCAAGAGGCGGATCTGGTCGATCGACAGGCCGAGACGGGAGGCATTGTCGCGGTCGATGTCGATGACCGTCGAGCGCGCGCGCACCTGGAGATCGGAGTTGACGTCGATGATGTTGGGCAGCCGCTTCATGCGCTCCTCCATCTGGGGAGCGTATTCGCGCAAGCCGGCGAGATCGCTGGAGCGCATGCCGAACTGGTACTGGGCGCGGGTTTGCGTCGTCGCGATGTTGATCGACTGGATGGGCTGGAAGAAGATGTTGATGCCCGGCACGCTGCCCGTAGCGCGGCGCAATCGGGCGATAACCTGCAGCGCCGAGTCCTTGCGTTCGGGCTTGGCGCGCAGGTTGATGAAGATGCGGCCGGAATTGACCGTGTTGGCAGCGTTGCCGCCGCCGACCGTCGATAGCACCGCCGCCACGTCGGGATCGCGCTTGATGATCTCGGCAACGACACTTTGGCGGGCGACCATGGCGTCGAACGAGGCGTCGTCGGGCCCGACCGTCGAGCCTGTGATCTGCCCGATATCCTCGGACGGGAAGAAGCCCTTGGGAATGTTCTGGAACAGAATGACGGTCAGCACGAAGGTGCCGAGCGTAATCGCCAGCACCAAACGCGGCAGCTTGACGGTCCGCAGCAGCGCCCAGCGATAACCTGCCGTCATCTTGTTGAAGCTCCATTCGAAGAGCCGCAGCAGGGCGTTGTGCTTCTCGTGATGGTCGATCGGCTTAAGGAGCCGCGAGCACAACATCGGCGTCAGTGTCAACGACACGATGCCCGAGATCAGGATCGCCATGCTGATGACCAGGCCGAATTCGTTGAACATGCGTCCGACGACGCCGCCCATGAACAGCACCGGAATGAACACCGCGACCAGCGAGAGGGTCATCGAAATGATGGTGAAGCCGACTTCCTTGGAGCCCTTGAAGGCGGCGTCCATCGGCTTCTCGCCTGCCTCGATGTGGCGGACGATGTTCTCCAGCATGACGATGGCGTCGTCGACGACGAAACCCACGGCCAGGGTGAGTGCGAGCAGCGAGATGTTGTCGATCGAATGGTTGCAGACATACATGCCGGCGAACGTGCCGATGATGGAGATCGGCAGCGCGATCGCCGGAATCAGGGTGGCGCGAGCACTGCGCAGGAAGAAGTAGATGGCAATCACGACCAGGACGCCGGCCAGGCAGAGCGAGAACTCGACGTCCTCGATCGCAGCGCGGATCGATACCGAGCGATCGTTCAGGAGCTGGATGTCGACGCCGCTGATCAGCTCAGCCTCGATCGCCGGCAGCATGGCCTTCACGCGGTCGACGACCTCGACGGTGTTGGCGTCGGGCTGGCGGTAGACGGCGAGCAGAATGGCCCGCGTGCCGTCGAGCCAGCTCGCGATCTTGTCGTTCTCGACGCTGTCGATCGCCATGGCGACATCGGAAATGCGGACCGGCGCGCCGTTCTGGAATGCGACGATCACCGGATTGTAGTCGGCCGCCTTGTTGATCGGGCCGGTGGCGTCGAGGATGGCGTTCTGCCGCGAATCGGCGATGGCGCCCAGCGGCTTGGTCGAGTTGGCGTTGACGATGGCGGTCTGCAGTTCGTTGAGCGTCAAGCCGCGCACCGAGAGCTGGTCGAGGTTGGCGCGCACGCGGACGGCGTATTTCTGCGAGCCGAAGATCAGGACCTGCGCGACGCCCGGCAGGGTCGAGATGCGCGGCAGGATGGCACGGTTGGCGAAGGCGTCCATGTCCGACAGGCGCACCTGGGAGGACTTCAGCGCCATGAACATGATGGGGAAGTCGGCGGGGTTGACCTTGCGGAAGGCCGGCGGCGTCGGCAACTCGATCGGCAGGCGGCGCATCGCCGCGGATATCTGCGACTGCACGTCGAGCGCGGCGCCATCGATGTTTCGGTTAAGGTCGAACTGCAGGACGATCGAGGTGTTGCCGAGCGACGACGTCGAGGTCATCGTCGTCACGCCGGCGATCGCCGAGAACTGCCGCTCGAGGATCGAGGCGACCGATGCCGCCATTGTCTCGGGGCTGGCGCCGGGTAGCTGGGCGGTCACCTGGATGGTCGGGAAGTCGACGCGCGGCACGGCGGCGACGGGGAGCTGTTTGTAGCCGAACAGACCGGCGATGATGAACGACGCCATCACCAGGATGGTCATCACCGGACGGCGGATGCAGAGCGCGGAAAGCATGAAGAACTCCTGCTGCCGGTCAGCCGCGTGGCGGCGCGGGCTTGGGAGCCTCGTTCTGTGCCGGGCGGACCGCGACGGCGGCGCCGTTGACCAGGCGCAACTGGCCGTCGATCACGACCGATTCGTCCGCCTTCAGTCCGCTGCCGATCACCGACTCGCCGGTCTGAGTGCGCTTGATCTGGATCGGGCGGACTTCCGCCGTGTTGCCGTCCTTGATCACGAAGACATAGGGGCCCTGCGGGCCGAGCTGGACGGCGGCAGCCGGTACGGAGATCGCCGCGGCCTCGGTGCCCAGGATGACTTCCACCTTGACGAACTGGCCCGGCCACAGCCCCTCATTGGCATTGGGGATGCGCGCCTTGGCCGTCACCGTGCCGGTATTGGGATCGACGGTGTTCTCGATGAACGCCATCGTGCCGCCCTGCTTGGTATTGTCGTCGATCACGGCATTGACCTTGACGTCGCCGGCCCGCATGGCGGCGCGCAGCTCGGGCAGGATGATCTGCGGGATGGCGAACGACACGAAGATCGGATCCACCTGGTTGATCGTGGCGAGAACGGCCGTGGCGGTGTTGTCAGCGATGCGCAATGTGGTGCCGGCTTTGTTGGCAATTGACCCGATACGGCCGGATACAGGCGCGCGTATTTCGGTGTAGGTGATCTGGGCCAGGATGTTCTGGCGCATCGCCTCGTCGGACTCGAGCTGGGCCTCCAGCGCCTTCTGCAACGTGACATTGGTGTCGCGCTGCACGACCGTGCCGGCGCCCTTGGTGAGCAGGTCGCCGGCGCGCACCGAGTCACGTTTAGCCTGCTCGATCTGGGCCTGGTCCTTGCGAATCTGCGCCTCGATCTGGCCGAGCTGGGCCTTGAGTGTGCGCGCATCGAGCTCGAACAGCAGGTCGCCTTCCTTGACCAGGGCGCCCTCCTCGACGTTGACCTTCATGATCTGGCTGTCGACGCGCGACTTCAGCTGGACCGAAGCGACCGCCTGCACCGTGCCGACGGCCTCGACGATGATCGGCATCGATTTGGGTGCCACGGTCGTGAGAATCACCGGCACCGGACCGCCCGGGCTGGCCCGCCCGCGCCGGCCCGGCGGTTGGGCAGCCGCAGCCGGACTGGCGCCCTTCTCGGCGGCGGCCGCCGGTGCGCCAAGGCCCAGTTTCTGGGCCACTTCGTTCCGATATGTATAGGTCGCCCCGCCGGCCACCACGACGACCGAAGCGATGACCGCCCAACGGACCACCCGCATCTTCAAACGCTCCAAAGCCCCAAAATCCTCAAGCGGATTATAAGCGGGCCGCCCGCCGCCGGACAGCCGGAACCGGCGATTTCCCGCGGATACATCCCATGGATACAAATGCAAAAAGCCCGCCATCGGAGCGGGCTTTCGGCAACAATCTGGCGAAGGACAGGTCGTTTAGCGGCTGTAGTACTCGACCACCAGCGACGGCTCCATCTGCACCGGATAGGGCACGTCGGCCAGCTTGGGGCCGCGCACGTAAGTGCCCTTCATGTCCTTGTGATCGACGGAAACGTACTCCGGCACNNTGTCGTTGTCCTTGACCGAGTAGGAGGCGATGTTGACCTTGCGCCCGTTCACTTTGACGTGACCGTGGCTCACCAGCTGGCGCGAGGCGAACACGGTGATGGCGAACTTCATGCGGTAAATCACCGCGTCGAGCCGGCGTTCCAGCAACTCGACCAGGTTCTCGCCNNCGCTGCTTGGCCATCAACTGCAGGCGATAGTCGGTCGGCTTGGTGCGACCCTGGCCGTGTTGCCCGGGGCCGTATTCGCGCTTGTTGATCGGGCTCTTGGGACGGCCCCACAGGTTGACCCTGAGGCGGCGGTCGATCTTGTACTTCGAATTCGCGCGCTTGCTCACGCACCGCTCCTGTCGTTATGCGGCCGTCTGCGACGGTCCGCTCTGTTGTCCGGATAGGCCTG
>PLYQ01000040.1 GCA_003153415.1 Rhodospirillales bacterium
TTCCTGTTCTATCTGAACTTCGGCGGCTTCCAGCTGGTCGGCTCCAGCCCCGAGATCCTGGTGCGGCTGCGCGACAACAAAGTCACCATCCGCCCGCTCGCCGGCACCATCCGGCGCGGCGCCACGCCCGAGGAGGACAAGCAGCTCGCCGAAAAGCTACTGGCCGATCCCAAGGAACATGCCGAGCACCTGATGCTGCTCGATCTCGCACGCAACGACGTGGGCCGCGTCTCCAAGATCGGCTCGGTGCGCGTCGTCGAGCAGTTCACCATCGAGAAGTACAGCCACGTTCAGCACATCAGCAGCCACGTCGAGGGCACGCTGGAGGACGGACTGGAAGCGATCGATGCACTGAAGGCCGGTTTCCCGGCCGGCACGCTGTCGGGCGCCCCCAAGGTGCGCGCCATGGAGATCATCGACGAGGTTGAGCCGGTACGACGCGGCATCTATGCCGGCTGTGCCGGTTACTTTGCCGCCAACGGCTCGATGGACACCTGCATCCTGCTGCGCACGGGCCTGGTGAAGGACAACGTCATGTACGTGCAGGCCGGTGTCGGTGTCGTGGCCGATTCCGACCTCGAAGCCGAATATCAGGAGAGCGTGCAAAAGGCGCGCGCGCTCGTTCGCGCGGCGGAAGAGGCCGTGCGCTTCGCGTCGGCCGACAATTGGACGGCGGGCAACACGCGGCGCTAGGCTCCTCCCAACGGAGGAGACCCAATGTCCGACTGGCAAAAACGCTACCAGCGCCTGCTGTTCGATCGCCCGCATCCCAAGGTGCTGCGGGTGACAATGAACCGTCCGGAGAAATACAACGCCACCGACGCGCTCATGCACAGTGAGCTGGTCAGCGTGTGGCGCGACATCGACGGTGACGACACGGTCAACTGCGTGATCATCCAGGGGGCCGGTGGCAAGGTCTTCTCGGCCGGCGGCGACTTCAACATCATCGAAGCCAACATGAAGGACTACAACGCGCTGCTGCGCACCTGGAAGGAGGCGCGCGACATCGTCTACAACGTCATCAACTGCTCCAAGCCGATCGTCAGCACCATGCGCGGTCCCGCTGTCGGCGCCGGCCTGGTCGCCGGCATCCTGGCCGACGTGTCGATCGCCTCGAAGAAAGCCAAGATCATCGACGGCCACACGCGGCTCGGTGTCGCCGCGGGCGACCATGCCTGCATCGTCTGGCCATTGCTCTGCGGCATGGCCAAAGCCAAATATTATCTGCTGCTCTGTGAAGCGGTCGACGGCGAGGAAGCCGAGCGCATCGGCCTGGTCTCGCTCTGCGTCGACGACGACCAACTCGAGGCCAAGGGCCTGGAGGTCGCCACCAAGCTCGCCGAAGGCGCGCAAACCTCGATCCGCTTCACCAAATATGCGCTCAATAACTGGCTGCGCATGATGGGGCCAACCTTCGACACCTCCACCGCGCTCGAGATGCTGGGCTTCCTCGGGCCCGAGGTGAAGGAAGGGCTCGCCTCGCACCTCGAGAAGCGCAAACCCAAATTCGACCCCTACTCTCCCTTGTGAGGAGCACACCATGCGGGGCCTGAAGGACAAGAACGTCATCGTCACCGGTGGCGGCGGTGCGATCGGCGGCGCCATCTGCCGGCGTTTCGCCGAGTACGGTTCGCGGGTCGGCGTGTTCGACAAGAATCTCGAAGGTGCGAAGAAGGTCGCCGGCGAGATCAAGGGCTTCGCGTCGGGAGTCGACATCGCCGACTACGACGCCGTCGGTAAGGCAATCGCAACCTTCGAGAAGGATGTCGGCCCGACCGACATCCTGGTGAACAACGCCGGCTGGGACAAATTCGCCAATTTCGTCGACACCACACCCGATCTCTGGGACCTGCTGATCGCCATCAACCTGCGCGGGCCGCTCAACATGAGCCATTTCGTGCTGAAGGGCATGGTGAGCCGCGGCCATGGACGGATCGTCAACATCGCCTCGGATGCCGGTCGCGTCGGTTCCTCGCAGGAGGCGGTCTACTCCGCCTGCAAAGGTGGCATCATCGCCTTCACCAAGACCGTGGCGCGCGAGGTGGCGCGCAAGGGCATCACCTTAAACGCCGTCTGCCCCGGCCCGACCGACACGCCGCTGTTGGCGGCCGTGGCGGGCGACGACGAGCGCGGCCAGAAGGTCCGCGCCGCCCTGGTCGGCGCCATTCCGATGAAGCGGGTCGGCCAGCCCGACGACATTCCCGGTGCGGTGTGTTTCCTGGCGAGCGACGATGCGGCTTTCATCACCGGCCAGACGATCAGCGTGTCGGGCGGCCTTACGATGCATGGCTAGCGGAGGGGTGTCATGAGCGAACTCTGGATCCAGCCGACCGGCGGCGCGCTGGGCGCCGACGTGCATGGTGTCGACCTGTCCCAGCCGATCAGCGATGCAGTCTTCGGGCGCATCGCCCAGGCGTGGGGCGAGCATCTCGTGCTGCGCTTCTCCGGCCAGAAGCTAGACGATCCGACCCTGATGAAGTTCAGCGCCCGCTTCGGTGAGCTCGACCGCGTCCCGATCGCCGCCGTCGGCTTCGATCGCATGGACTCGGGCGTGGTCAAGGAGGCCGAGGAGTGGGTGGCGGTGATCTCGAGCGTCAAGAAGAACGGCAAGGCAATCGGTGGCCTCGGCTCGTACGAACTCGTCTGGCACACCGACATGTCTTACAATCCGCTGCCGCCGCGCGCCTCGCTGCTCTATGCGCTGGAAGTGCCGGCCGACGGCGGTAACACCGGCTTCCTCAACATGTATTCGGCTTACGAATCGCTATCGCCCGAACTCAAGCGCGCGATCGAGGGCAAGACCTGCATCCACGATTCCAGCCGCAACTCGGCCGGCGAACTGCGCAAGGGCTTCCAGACCACGCTCGATCCGCGCCACACGCCGGGCGCGGTGCACCCGCTGGTTCGGCTCCATCCGATGACCAAGCGCAAGGCGCTGTTCCTCGGCCGCCGCCCTGGCGCCTACATCCACGGCCTGCCGGTCGAGGAGAGCGAGAAGCTCTTGAACGCGATCTGGGCACACGCCACCCAGGAGCATTTCGCCTGGTACCAGAAGTGGCGCGCCAGCGACCTCGTGATGTGGGACAACCGCTGCGTCATGCACCGCCGCGACGCATTTGATGAATCGCTGCGCCGGCTGATGCACCGGACGCAGATCGTCGGCGAGCCGGTCTTGGCGGGTTAGGACCTTTTCGGCGAACGACCCTAGCGATATCCCGCCGCCTGCAATTCGAACAATTCGGCGTAGAGGCCGGGTTGCGCCACCAGCTCCTCGTGCGTGCCTGAGGCCGCGACCTTGCCGTCGGCCAGCACAAATATGCGATCGGCCATACGCACGGTGGAAAAGCGGTGCGAGATCAGCACCCCGGTCTTGCCTCGACTCAATTCCTTGAAGCGCTCGAAGACCTCGAACTCGGCGCGGGCGTCGAGCGCCGCCGTCGGCTCATCGAGGATCAGCACCTCGGCCTCGCGCATATAAGCGCGCGCGATGGCAACCTTCTGCCATTCGCCGCCCGACAGCTCGACGCCGTTCTTGAAGCGCTTGCCGATCTGCTGGTCGTACCCATCGGGCAGACGGGCGATCACCTCGTCGGCCTGGCTGGCGGCCGCCGCCCGCACGATGCGTGCCCGGTCGTCGCGCGCATCGATGCGGCCCACGGCGATGTTGTCGCCGGCCGTGAAGTTGTAGCGTACGAAATCCTGGAAGATGACGCCCATGCTGCCGCGCAACGCGTCGAGGTCGTAATCGCGCAGGTCGTGGCCATCGAGCAGGATGCGGCCCTCGTCCGGGTCGTAGAGCCGCGTGAGCAGCTTCATCAACGTCGTCTTGCCGGCGCCGTTTTCGCCGACCAACGCCACCACCTCGCCGGCCTTCAGCGTGAAGCTGAGATGGCGCACGGCCCACCGGTCGGCTCCCGGATAGGCGAAGCCCACGTCCTCGAACACGAAGCCCTCGCGGATCGGCGACGGGAACGGCAGCGGGTCGACCAGCGACAGGATCCCCGGCTTCATCTCGAAGAAGGAGAATAAATCGTTGAGATACAACGCCTGCCCCGCCGTCGAGGAAAAACCCATGAGCAAGCCTTCGAGCAGCGTGCGCAACCGCAGGAACGATCCGGCGAGGAACGTAAGGTCGCCGACCGTGAACTCGCCCGCCAGTGTCCGCCAGGCGATGTAGGCGTAGGCCGCGTAGTAGCCCACCGTGCCGAGCGCCGTGAATAGCCCGCCCCAAACAGCGCGCCGCTGGGCGAGATCGCGGTTGGCGTCGTAGAACGCCGCGGCGAGGCGCCGGTAGTGGTCGATCAGGAAGGCGTTGAGGCCAAAGATCTTCACTTCCTTCGCGGTCTCGACGCTCGCGGCCGTCTGGCGCACGTAGTCGAGCTCGCGCCGCTCCGGTGTCCGTCCGAAATCGAGTGTGTAGGTCGCGGCATTGAAATGCGCTTCGCCCAGGAACGCCGGCACCAGCGCCGCCGCCAAGAGCACGATCAGCCACGGCGCGTAGACCAGCAGGCCGGCCGCGAAGCTCGCCACGGTCACGATGTCCTGCGCTTGGCTGAAGAGCTGGCCCAGCAGCGTCAGGCGTCCGCTGCTCTGCCGGCGGGCGCGCTCGAGTTGGTCCTGGAACTCGGCATCCTCGAAATCCTCCAGGTCGAGCGTCGCCGCATGCTCCATAAGCCTGACGCTCGAGCTGTTGGTGACGCGTTCTGAAAGCAGGCTGTCGAGCAGGGCGACGATGCGCCCCAGGATGTCGGACAGCACTGCCAGCGCGAACTCGGCCAGCAGCAAGGTGCCGAGCCCGGCGAGATGCCCGCTCCTCTGCCAATCCTCGAACGTCGTCGGCCGGTCAGGCAATTGCACCAGCCTGACGACGTCGTCGATGATCAGCTTGCCGATGTAGAGCGCCAGCACCGGTAACAACGCGCGCACGAGGCGCAAGACCAGCAGGGCTGCGGTCAGCGCCGGGCTGGTTCGCCAGACCATGGCCAGGAACGGACGCAGCGTCTTCAGGGCGCCGAAGCGCTCCTTCAGCGTCCGCGGGTTGGGAATCGACCGAGGGTCTAGTCGCATTGGTTACCGTGTCATCCCGGGCACAGCGAGGGATCTTTGCTCGAGCGCCGATGAAGGATCCCTTGCTGCGCTCGATGATACCGGTGCGTAGCGCGGATAGCTGCGAGCTATTTCATCCCCGGCATCTTGACCGCCGAGTTGCGCCGCTCCGGCATCGGGTCCTCGAAGGCGCGCGGATAGCGCGTCGGCTGGGCCGAGACCTTGTTTAGTCTTTCCAGTGCCGCCTGCGGCAGTCGCCAGCCGCCGGCCTTCAGCGTTTCGCCCAGCTGCTCGGCATTGCGCGCGCCCACAACGGCGCTGGTCATGAAGGGCTGATCCATCACCCAGCGTAGCGCGACTTGCGCCGGCGAGCGGCCGAGTTCCTTGGCCGTGTCGAGCAGGGTCTGCAGGATCTCGCCGTGATTGGTGGCAAAGAATTTGCTGTTGAAGCCCCAGCCCTCGGACGACCGTGTGCCCTGCACCTTGAGACTGCCCGGTGTGTATTTGCCGGCGAGATAGCCGCCGGCCATCGGCGACCAGGCGACGACGCCCAGCCCCTTGAGCCGACAGGCCGGCACGATCTCCTCGTCGATGTCGCGCACGACCAGGCTGTACTGCGGCTGGTAGACCGCGAAGCGCTCCCAACCGTTGCTGTCGCTGAGCCACAGCGCTTCCATCAGGCGCCACGCCTCGAAATTGCTGCACGCCGTGTAGAGGATCTTGCCCTGGCGCACGAGGTCGTCGAGCGAGCGCAGCATTTCCTCCAACGGCGTCTGATGATCGACGTGATGGATGTAGTAGATGTCGAGATAGTCGGTCTGCAGGCGCTTCAGGCTGGCGTCGACCGCCTGCTTGATATGCAGCCGCGACATGCCCGAATCGTTCGGCCTATGGCCCATCGGATTGAAGAACTTGGACGCCAGCACCGCGTCGTGTCGTTTTCCCTTCAGCGCCTCGCCCAGCATGGTCTCCGACACGCCGCCGACATAGGAATTGGCGGTGTCGAAGAAATTGACGCCGGCATCGATCGCCGTGCCCACCATGCGGCTGGCCTCGGCCTGGTCGGCGCCGTTGCCGAAGGTCATTGTGCCGAGACAGAGCTCGGAGACTTTCAGGCCGGCGCGGCCGAGGTTGCGGTATTCCACGATCAGAGGCCCAGCATCGCTTTGGTGAGCACGTTGCGTTGCACTTCCGACGAGCCGCCGTAGATTGTGGTCTTGCGGGTGTTGAAATAGCGCGGCGCCACGTCGTCGACATAGTCGCCGCCGACCGGCACGACATTGCTGTCGTAATTGCGCAGTTCAGTGAAGGGCGTGCCGTACCAGCCGACCGCCTCGACAGCGAGTTCGGTGACCTTCTGGCCCACCTCGGTGCCGCGCATTTTGACGATCGAAGCCATGCTGCCCGGCGCATCGCCGGTCTTGAGGCTGGAGTAGAACATCAGCTCGTTCATCTCGATGGCGTCGATCTCCATCTCGACCGCCGCCATCCTCTCGCGCCAGTTCGGATTGGCCGACAGCGGCTCGCCGGCGTCGAGCTGTGTTTTTGAGAGTGTCTGCAGGTGGCGGAACGCCTTGCGCAGGCGCGGGCCGTGCGCCTGGCCGCCGCGTTCGAACTCGAGCAGGTACTTGGCGTAGGTCCAGCCCTTGTTCTCCTCGCCGACCCGGTTGGCGACCGGCACCTTCACGTCGGTAAAGAATACCTGGTTCACCTCATGGCGCATGGGCGTGCGCGTGCCATCGACGAGATAGATCGGGTCGACCTTGATGCCGGGCGACTTCATGTCGATCAGCAGGAAGGAAATGCCCTCCTGCCGCTTGCCCTCGTTGGATGTCCGCACCAGGCAGAAGATCCAGTCCGCCCAATGGGCGTTGGTTGTCCAGATCTTCTGGCCGTTCACGATGTAGAAATCGCCCTGCCGCTCGGCCTTGGTGCGCAAGCTTGCAAGGTCAGACCCGGACCCAGGCTCGGAATAGCCCTGGCACCACAGCTCCTCGGCGGCGGCGATCTTGGGCAGAAACCGCTTCTTCTGCGCCTCGCTGCCGTACTTCATCAGGACCGGCGCCACCATCTTGATGCTGAAGGACGAGAGATAGGGCGAGTCAGCGCGCGCCATCTCCATCTCGAAGATGAACTTCTGCGTCGAGCTCCAGCCCATGCCGCCGAATTCCTTCGGCCAGTTGGGGCAGAGCCAGCCGCGGCCGGCGAGCTTCTTCTGCCACTGCAGCAGCCGCTCCTTGGAAACGTGGCTGGTGCGGCTGCGGCGGCTTTCCTCTGCCACTTCCGGCGGCATGTTGGCGGTAATCCAGTCGCGCACCTCGCGCTGGAACGCCTTCTCCTCGTCGCTGAACGCCAGATGCATCGCCTAGAGCCCCAGCATCGCTTTGGCCATGATGCCGCGCTGCACCTCCGAAGAGCCGCCATAGATCGTCATCTTGCGGCCGTTGAAGTAACGCGGCGCCAGCACGTCGGCGCCCTCCGGTCCGATCGGCTCGACATTGGCGTTCCAGTTGCGCTGCTCGGGGAACGGCTGGGCGTAATAACCCGCGGCTTCCACCGCCGACTCCTGGACCTGCTGCATCACTTCCGTGCCGCGCAGCTTGATCATCGAGGACAGCGGCCCGGGATTCTGCCCGCTCGCCAGCCGCGAATAGAACTCCTGCTCGAACATTTCGAGGCCTGAAATCTCGATGTCCATGCGCGCCAGCTTCTCGCGCCAGGCAACGTCGGCCATGATCGAGGTCTCGCCATCGGGCATCGATTGGGCGATCCGCTTCAGCCGCTCGAAGCTCGAGCGCAGGCGCGGGCTGTAGGGATTGCCGCCGCGCTCGAACTCGAGCAGGTACTTGGCGTAGGTCCAGCCCATGTTTTCCTCGCCGACCCGGTTCTCGACCGGCACCTTGACGTCGGTGAAGAAAACGGAATTCACCTCCTGCGTGCCGGCACGGTTGCCGTCGGCAGTGATGATCGGCTCGACCGAGATGCCCGGCGTATTCATGTCGATCAGCAGGAACGAAATGCCCTCCTGCCGCTTGCCCTCGTTCGAGGTCCGCACCAGGCAGAAGATCCAGTCCGCGGTCTGGGCAAGCGTGGTCCAGGTCTTCTGGCCGTTCACGAGGTAGTGGTCGCCCTTGAGCTCGGCCTTGGTACGAAGCGAGGCCAGGTCGGAGCCCGAGCCCGGCTCTGAGTAGCCCTGGCACCAGATCAGGTCGGAATTCAGCATCGGCGGCAGGTGGCGCGCCTTCTGTTCGGCTGAGCCGTATTTCATGATCACCGGGGCGCACATCTTGGGCCCGAACGGCGAAGTGCCGGGGGCGCCGGCGCGCGCCATCTCCATCTCGAAAATGTACTTCTGGGTCGTGGTGAAGCCGGGCCCACCGAATTCCTTGGGCCAGCCGGTGCACAGCCAGCCCTTCTTCGCCAGCCGCTTCTGCCAGTCGATCAGCCGTTCCTTGCTCACGTAGGCGTTCCGGCCGACCTTCGACTCCCCCACGATCTCGGGCGTCAGATTTTCCTTCAGCCAGCCGCGGACTTCCTGCTGGAAGGCCAGTTCTTCTTTGCCGAACGTGAGATCCATTGGGGGGCTCCTTTAGGGAAGCTAGGGTACCGCGCCCGGTTCCGGGCCGTAAAGCGTGGTAGTTTGCGCTGCAATTCATGAGTGGTTCCCGGAGCGTGTCGATGCCTGCGCTTGTGCAGCCTGTTGCGAGTGACGAAAGGCTGCCGGCCTCGGTCGATGTTGCGATCATTGGCGCCGGCATGGCCGGCAGCACCGCCGCCTACTTCCTCGCCAAGAAAGGCCATTCGGTCGCCCTGCTCGACAAAGGCGTGGTCGGCGGCGAGCAGACCAGCCGGAACTGGGGTTGGTGCCGCCAGCAGCATCGCGACCTGCGCGAATTGCCGCTCGCCATGAAAAGCCTCGAGATCTGGCGTGAACTCAACCAGGAGCTCGGCGCCGAGACGGGCTTTCGCAGCACCGGTCTTCTGTACGTCACCACGCGTCCGGCCGATTTCGCGCAATGGGAAGAATGGACGCTGAAAGCGCGCGAGCATCAGATGCATAGTCGCGTGCTCACGCCCGCCGAGGCCAAGGCAATGACGCCGGGCAGCGCCAGCGACTGGATCGGCGGCGTGCATTCGCCGACCGACGGACGCGCCGAACCGTCGCTCGCCGGTCCTGCCATCGCCGAAGCCGCGCGCAAACGGGGCGCCACCATCCACCAGGATTGCGCGGTGCGCGGCCTCGATATCCAAGGCGGCAAGGTCGCAGGCGTGATCACCGAGCGCGGCCGCATCCGCGCCAATGCGGTGCTGTGCGCGGGCGGCGCCTGGAGCTCGCTGTTCTGCCGCCGACATGGCGTGCGTCTGCCGCAGGCCGGCGTGCGCTCGACATCGTTCGCCACGAAAGCGGCACCTCAGATCACCGACGGCGGCCTCTCCATGCCCGACGTCACGATCCGCCGGCGTCTCGATGGCGGCTACACCGTAGGGCTCGGCGGACGCGGCCTGGTCGAGCTCTCGCCGCAGGGCCTGCTCTACGCGCGCCAGTTCTGGCCGACCTTCAAGAAGCGCCGCGCGGGCGTGACCTTGGGCATCGGCCGCTCCTTCTTCGACGGACCGGAATCATTCGCGCGCTGGGCGTTCGATCGCGTATCGCCGTTCGAGCGTCATCGCACGCTCGATCCGGCCGCCGATCCGGCGCTTGTTCAGCAGGGCCTGACCAGGCTCGGGGATCACTACCCCACTCTCAAGGGCCTCGAGGTCGCGAATGCCTGGGGTGGGCTGATCGACTCGACGCCCGACGGCGTCCCCGTGATTTCAGCGGTCGACCCCCTGCCCGGCCTCTATCTCTCGACGGGGTTCACCGGCCACGGCTTCGGCATCGGTCCGGCCGGCGGACGATTGGCGGCCGACCTGGTCGCCGGCGATCCGCCCATCGTCGATCCCACTCCATTTCGCTACAGCCGCATGATCGACGGCACCGATCTCGGCGAGCCGGGGATGATGTAGTCGAGACCGATCAGCCTGGCTTTCGCTCCAGTTCTTCCAGGCCACGGCAGTTTGTCTCGATACCCCAGATTGCGACGACGACGATCTGGATGACCAGCAGGCCGATCATCAGGCCGAGCACGCCGGCGACGCCGTAGCTCTTGAACAGCGCCAGCACGATGAAGGGCGAGACGATGGTGGCGCCGCGGCCCAGCATGTTGCACAGGCCGTTACCCCTGAGGCGCACCTCGGTCGGGAACAGCTCGGAGGTATAAACGCCGTAGAGCAAGGCGGTCAGGATGTAGATGCCGACGATCAGGACGAAACCGACCACCAGCAGCGGCGTCGGGTTGACCATATAAGGATAGATCGCACCGGCCACGATGGTCAGTACCGAGGCGCCGATGATCGTGGGCTTGCGACCGAAATAGTCGGCGCTCCAGGCGCCGATGGCACAGCCGACCAGCGAGCCGCCCGAGAACACCACCGTGTAGGCGAGCGACTTGGTGATGGAAATCCCCTGCTGACCGAAGAAGGTCGGCAGCCAATTGACGAAGCCGAAGATCAGCGTGTTGATGGTGATCAGCACGACTGAGCCGACGATCAGCCGCGGCAGCAACGCAGGGCTGAACAGCGAGGCGAACGTCCATTCCGGCATCGCCACGGGCGCCGCCGGCGTCGGCAACGGTTTGCCACCCGAGGCCTCGCGCTCGATTGTCTGCATCAGCGCTTCGGCCTCGGCCGCCCGACTATTGCTTTCGAGCCAGCGTGGGCTTTCCGGCAGGTTCTTGCGCAGGTACCAGACGATCAAGGCGCCGACGCCGGCAATGACGAACATCGGCCGCCAGCCGAAGCTCGGGATGACAAAGGTGCTGATGATCGACGTGGCCGGAAAGCCCGCAACGACGATGAACGCCATGAAGGCCATCCAGCGGCCGCGCGACGCGGGTGGCACGAATTCGGTCATGGTGGAATAGCCGACCACGATCTCGGCACCCAGGCCGACGCCCATCACGAACCGCGCGGCGATCAGCCAGTTCATGTCGGGCGCAGCGGCGGCGGCGAAGGACGCGAGACCGAAGATGACTAGGTTGAACTGGTAGGTGAAGCGCCGGCCGTACTTGTCGCCGAGGAAGCCGGCCATCACCGACCCGATGGTCATGCCGACGAAGGTCCAGGAAATGAACTGCGGCACCTGGGGCAGCACGGCAAACTTCGAGGCCACCGCCGCGCCGAGCACCGAGGCCCCGACGTAGAGATCATAGCCGTCGAAGAACATGCCGGCGCCGATCAGCCAGAAGATGCGATAGTGAAACGAGGATATCGGCAGCCGGTCGAGTCGCGCGCCGGTATTCACCATGGTCGCCATTGGATGTCTCCCCCGAAACGTCTTTGCTGCTACATTGCCACGGGCCGGCGCCCCTGGCCTACCCACTTTCGTGTGACTCCCCTGCTCCAATGACCTCCGACAGTTCCTGGCTCGACGTCGTCCAGATGGGCAAGGGCCGCAATCTGGTGCTGCTGCACTCGCTGCTGTCCGATCGCACCGCCTTCGATCGCGTGGCACCACGTCTGGCGACCGAGCGCTGCGTTTGGCTGGTCAATCTGCCCGGCTTCGGCGTTTCGGCTCCGGCCGGGCCTGGGCTCGAGGAAATTGCCGACCGCATCGCCGAGCAGCTCCCCAAGCACGGCCTGTCCGGCGCGACCGACCTGCTGGGCAATGGCTTCGGCGGCTTCGTCTCGGTGGCGTTGGCGGCCCGTCACGGTCGGCTGTTCGATCGGCTGGTCCTGGTCGACACCGGCGCCGCCATCCCGCCGGAGGGCAAGCCAGCCTTCGCCGCCATGGCCGAACGGGTCGAGACCGGCGGCATGGAAGCGGTTCTGTCGACAGCGCTGCAACGGATGTTCCCCGACGATTTCCTCAGCGCCCATCGCGAGATCGCCGAGGAGCGCAAGGCGAGCCTGCGAGCGGTCAAGCCCGAACATTTTGCGGCGGCCTGCCGCGCGCTCGCCAGGTTCGATCATCGCGCCAAGCTCGCCACGATCCGCAATCCTACGCTGGTCGTAGTCGGCTTGCGCGACACCGCGACGCCACCCGCCCTCTCCTACGAACTCGCCGCCGGCATTCCCGGTGCCGCGTTGGTCGAGTTGGCGCAGTGCGGGCACTCGCCACATATCCAGGACCCCGAGGGCTTCTGGCAGGCCATCAAGCCTTTCCTGCATCTCGTCGGGTAATGGCCGCCGCGGATCACCGTCATCGGCCCCTCGACTGGGCGCCGCGCATCGAGGATAGGCCGCTGCTGCGCGGCGTTGGCCGCTTCATGGACGACGCCCATACGCCGGGCACGGCCGTCGCCTGCTTCGTTCGCTCGCCGCACGCCTGCGCGCGGATCCTGTCGATCGACACGGCACAAGCCCTTGCGCTCCCCGGTGTCCTTGCCGTGCTGACGGCCCAAGACATGAAAGCCGCCGGCGCCGGCTCGGTGTCGCATCCCGTCCCGCAAACCGGTCGCGGCGGCGCGCGTATCGTGGTTCCCCATCGCCCGCCGCTTGCCGAAGGACGTGCCATGCATGTCGGTGAGTCGGTGGCTCTGGTCGTGGCGGAAACGGCGGCGATCGCCCAGGAAGCGGCCGACTCCGTCTCGATCGCCTACGAGGCACTGCCCGCGGTTGTCGACATCGGCGATGCGATCAAGCCGGGCGCGCCCCAGCTTTGGCCGGAGGCTCCGGGCAATCTGGCACTCGATTGGCCGGGGCCTCATGCCAATCCCGAGGAGAACCAGCGTGACGTCGCACGCCTGTTCGCGTCGGCGGCACACACCGCCCGGGTCTCAGTGGTCAACCAGCGGATCGTCGTGGCCTCGCTCGAGACGCGCGGTGCAACGGCGACGTACCACGCTTCGACCAACAGCTACGTCCTGCGCGCACCCACGCAAGGGGTCCGGATGGTGCGTGACCAGCTTGCCACCAGCCTGAAGCTGGCACCCGAGCGCCTGCGCGTCGTCACCGAGGATGTCGGCGGCGGTTTCGGCATGAAAAGCGCGGCCTATGCCGAATATGCCGCGCTGCTGGTCGCTGCCAAGCGGGTCGGGCGTCCGGTGCATTGGATGTCGAGCCGCTCCGAAGCGTTCCTGAGTGACAACCAGGCGCGCGATACCGTCACTCAGGCCGAACTCGCGCTCGATGCGGGCGGCCGTTTTCTTGCTCTGCGTGCCTCGGCGATTGCCGGCGTCGGCGCCTTCCTGTCGTCGCACGGCGCCTTCATCGCGTCGGCCAACTTCGCGCGCTGCTTTCCGGCGATGTACGACATCCCCCGGATCGCCGTGGACGTGCGCTGCGTGTTCACCAACACCGTGCAGCTCGGGCCCTATCGCGGCGCCGGCCGGCCGGAGGCCAACTACGCGCTCGAACGGCTGATCGATGAAGCCGCGCGTGTGACCGGCATCGACCGGATCGTGCTCCGGCGCCGCAACATGATCGCGCCCGGCATGATCCCCTACGCCGGCGCGATGGGAACGACCTACGACAGCGGCGACTTCGAGACGGTGCTCGACAAGGCGCTGACGCTGGCCGATTTCAAGGGCTTCGACGAACGCCGTGCACAGTCGATGCGGTCCGGCAAGCGGCGCGGCATCGGCGTCTGCTGCTTCCTCGAACATGCCGGCGGTCAGCCCGGCGACGAGGCCGCGGTCAGTTTTCCCGGCGACCACGAACTCATCGTGGCACTGGCCACGCATTCCACCGGGCAAGGTCACGCCTCGCTCTATCGCCGCCTTGCTGCGGCGCGCCTGGGTATTGCCGAGACCGGTGTCACGGTGCGCCAGGGCGACACCGACCTCGGCCTCAACGGCATCGGCGCCATCGCCTCGCGCTCGACGACGGCAAGCGGCAGCGCGCTGGTGCGCACGATCGAGCTCGCGATCGACAAGGGACGGCGCGTTGCCTCGCAGATGCTGGAGGCGGCCGAGGCCGACATCGACTATGCCAAGGGGCACTTTCACGTCGCCGGTACCGATCGGCGGATTTCCCTGTTCGAGGTCGCCGAACGGGCGCGCGCGATGGCCCAGCCGCTCGACACGCTGGGAAAGGCGGAAGTCCCGCAAACCTTCCCCAACGGCTGCCATATTGCCGAAGTCGAGATCGACCCCGAGACCGGCGCGGTGACCCTGGCCGCCTACACTTCGGTCGACGATTGCGGCACCATGCTCGATCCGGTTCTCGTCGAGGGCCAGATCCAGGGCGCGGTCGCCCAGGGTGTCGGCCAGGCGTTGTGCGAGGAAGCCGTCTTCGACCGGGCGACAGGACAGCTCCTCGCCGGTTCCTTCATGGACTACGCCTTGCCCCGCGCCGACACGCTGCCGTCGCTCGTGACCGCCGCCCATTCCGTGCCGTGCACGACAAACCCGCTGGGCGTCAAAGGCGCTGGCGAATCGGGCGCCACCGGCGCCCTGGCCGCGGTCATGAACGCCATCGCCGATGCGATACCCGGCGAGGCAGGCGCCCGCCTCGACATGCCGGCGACACCGGAAAAGATCTGGCGCGCCTGTCGAGACGTCCCTTGAGACGGCTTGCTATGCTGGCTCGAGAAAACGGAGGAAACACGGCCATGGCCCAAGGGACAGCGAAGCGCATCAATCGCGCCATTGAACTTCTCGAAGCCGACCAGGCGATCTACTACGACGGCCCGCACACCGGCCATGTGCTGACCTACGAGCAGGGCCACAAGGATGCCAAGACCTGGGCCGACTACATCAACGTCGGCATGGAACACGGCGCTTTCGATATGACCGGGCTGGAGAACTACATGCGCGGGCTGGTCGATGGCGGGCCGACCAATTCGGGCCACCGCACGCCTACGGTCATCGTCGAGGCGCCGGTCAACGGCATCGATGGCCCCAACGTCGCCTTCAACGCCTGGCAGTTCCGCCAGATCCTGGCTCGCGGCGCCCATGGCATCCTGCTCTGCCAGGCCGAGTCGGTCGACGCGGTGAAGGAGTTCGTGCGGGCCTGCCGCTTCCCACATCACAAGGTTGGCACCGACAAGATTGGAAGTGGCACCCGAGGCCGCGGCTCGGAGCCGACCGCCGCTCCGGTGTGGGGCATTGATCAACAAGAGTATTTCGAGCGCTGCGAGCCCTGGCCGCTCAACCCCAAAGGCGAACTGTTGCTCGGTGTAAAGATCGAGAGCCCGCCTGGAGTCGCCCATTGCGACGACATCTTGGCGGTGCCTGGATTGGGTTTTGCCGAGCTGGGACCGGGCGATTTGGGTCTGTCGCTGGGTTACACCAACCTGCAGCGCCGGCCCTACCCGCCCGAGATGGAGGCGGCCCGCGCCAAGGTCTTTGGCGCCTGCCGCAAAAACAAGCTCGCCTTCCTGGAGGGCGCCGCGCCCGACAAGATCGCCGCCAGCCTCGACGAGGGCGTTCGGGTCATTTCCGGCCACAACCCCGAATCTGCCAAGGTCGGCCGCGCCCATCAAAAGCGGACCATGCCGGTATGACGATGCAGGTGTAGCGAACAGCGGAGGAGTGCCGTGACGAAAGCAACGAAACGACAAAAGACACAGCGCGGCCGCCGCAGTGGGGTGACCCGCCGCGAACTGGCCGCGCTCCCCCTCGTCATCGGCACCATCGCGTCAGGGCCGGCCAAGGCGCAGGCCGGGATCGCCATAGACGCCGGGATCGCCATAGACAATGCCTCGCTCGCCGATGTGCAGCAGGCGCTGACGAAAGGGAGCATCACGTCGAGCGCGCTGACCAAGGCCTATCTGGCTCGCATCGAGGCCTACGATCGCGCCGGGCCCGCGCTCAATTCCGTGCGCGAGCTCAATCCCGACGCGCTTTCCATCGCGGCCAAGCTCGACGGCGTGAAGCCCTCAGCCCAGCAGCCGCTCGCCGGCGTGCCGATCCTGGTCAAGGACAACATCGCGACCGGCGACAAGACGCACACGACCGGTGGCTCCCTTGCGCTCGATGGCGCGCGCGCGAAGGACGACTCGCCCGTCGTCAAGCGGCTGCGCGCCGCGGGCGCGGTGATCCTCGGCAAAGCCAACCTGACCGAATTCGCCAACATCCTCGCGATCGACATGCCGTCGGGCTACAGCTCGCTGGGCGGCCAGGTGAAGAACCCCTACTCGACGACGCTGATGGACGACCGCGGCATCCCGGTCGTGCTGCCGGGCGGATCGAGCGCGGGCTCGGCCGTGGCGGTCGCGGCCGGCCTCTGCGCCGCGGCAATCGGCAGCGAGACCTCGGGTTCGCTGCTGAGCCCCGCGACGCAGAACGGCCTGGTCACCGTGAAGCCCACGGTCGGGCTGATCAGCCGCGCCGGCATCCTGCCGATCTCGCACAGCCAGGACACCGCGGGCCCCCTCACCCGCACTGTGCGCGACTCGGCGATCCTGCTGAACGTGCTGGCCGCGCGCGATCCGCTCGATCCCGCAACGCAGCCCCTGCAGCGGCCGGTCGACTACACCGCGGGCCTCGACAAGGCCGGGCTCAAGGGCGCCCGTATCGGCGTGCCGAGCGATCCGGCCGATCCACTCAACGACCCCTACTACGGCAAGCTGCCGCCGCGCTCGGCAAAGGTGATGGCGGAGGCGATCACCGTGCTGCAGGACGCTGGCGCCACGATCGTGCGCGCCAGCATGCCGACCGTGGGCTGGATCGGCGGGCCGGGCACGACCATGGGCGTGCTCAACCGCAACCCGCTCAGCCGCAACAAGGGCAACCCAGCCACTCCACCGATCGTGTTCATCTATGAGCTGAAGCGCGACCTCAACCTCTACCTGCGCGACTGGGCGACCGGCACCAAGATCAAGACGATGGCCGACATCATCGCCTTCAACACGGCCAACGCCGACAAGGCGCTGCGCTTCGGCCAGGACCTGTTCCTCGCGGCGCAGGCGACAAAGGGNNTTTCCGGGCACCTCGGGAGCGGCGATCGCCGCCAAGCCGGGATATCCCAGCGTACAGGTCCCGGGCGGCTTCATCTCGGGCTTCGAGGGCAAGGAGACGCCCGACTATCCGCTCGGCATCACCTTCGCCGGCCGCGCCTGGAGCGAAGCCAAGTTGCTGCGCCTGGCCTACGCTTACGAGCAGGCCTCGAACGCCAGGCGTCCGCCGCCCGGACTGCCGGCGCTGTAATCGGACGATGCCGGTGTAAGAATCTTGCGTAGGGGATGTGCTGGATTCTGGACGAATCGCCTAAAAGCCTTGTGTCATCGGCATCGGAACCGTCCAAACCAGTTTGGACGATTTGGACACTAGACGGCGATGACCACGCCGTCGTGGCCGGGGTCGGCACCGCCATCTAGGCCGTCGTCATGGACCCGGATGCCGTGCACGGCGGCGAAGCCGAAGCCGTACGGGCTGCGCACGACAGGATAACCCTGCCCCTTCAACTCGCGCTCGACCTTGAACTGGATGCGATTGGAGATGTCGATCGCGTCGGAGGTCGCCGAGAAGCGCGGCGCGCTCACCGCCTCGACCATGGTCATATCGAAATCGATTGCATTCAGGATCGCGTGCAGCACGCCCATGGCGATCTGCGTGGCGCCGGGCGCGCCGATGATAAGATGCGGCTGGCTTCCCATGAAGAGGATCGAGGGCACGACCGAGCTGAAGCGCGCCTTGCCCGGCGCGATCGAGCCGGCGCGACCTGGCCGAGGGTCGAACACGCCCATGCAGCCGTTGTACATGAAGCCCAGCCCCGGCGTGATCACGCCCGAGGGCATGCCGAGCGAATGGGTCATGGTGAAACAGTTGCCGTCCTTGTCGATACACGAGATGTGGGTGGTGTCCTTGGAGACGGCGCCCGAGTTGAAGCGCGTCACCTCGGCCTTCACGCCGTGCTTGATCTCGCTCGCCATCTCCCGGGCGTAGGCTTTTGACGTAAGCTTTTCGACCGGCACCTTGACGAACTTCGGATCGCCGACGTGCCCGTCCTTGTCGATGGTGGCGCGTTTCATCGCCTCAGAAACGACCCGCAAGTACTCAGTCGAGTTGTGCTCCATGCTGCGGAGATTGAAATTCTCCAGGATGTTCAGCATCTCGAGCAGCATGACCCCGCCGCCCGGTGGCTGGTTGGTCGAGACCTTGTAGCCGCGGTAGTCGCCCCACAGCGGCGGATTCCTGACCGTCTTCCACGCCTTGAGATCCTCGATCGACAGCAGCGCCTCGTTCTTCTTCATGTCCTCGGCGATCGCGCGCGCGATTTCGCCCGAGTAGAAGGCGTCGGCGCCGCCTTTGGCGATGGCGCGCAGGGTCTGGCCGTAGTCGCGGTTGACCACGGCGTCGCCCACGCGCTTGGGCGTGCCGTCGGGCCGGCAATAGAGCGCACGCGCCGCCGGGGTGAAGCCGGTGCGCTCGAAGTTGGGCGCGCGGCCGAACGCGCCGTCGTCGGACCACCAGTAGTGAACGTGCGGCCGCACCGTCCAGCCGTTCTCGGCCCAGTCGATGGCGGGCTCGACGATGCGCGACCACGGCAGGCTGCCGTGCTCCTTGTGCGCCTCGTAGTACATCTTGAGATTCGCAGGCGCGCAGATCGACCGGTAGCCGATGTCGTTGATGCGGCCTTTCAGGATAAAGCCGTAGCCGTCGCGCGCCTCGCTCTCGATCAGATTGGCCCACATGTCGGGCCGCGCGGCGAGCGGCGCCGGCGCATGGGCGTCGATGTAGCCGTGGAATTTCTTGCCCGGCATGTAGATGCCGCAGCTGCCGAAGCCCGCGATGCCGCACATCAGCGGATCGACCACGCCCTGCACCAGCGCGCAGGCGATGCCGGCATCGACGGCATTGCCGCCCTCGCGCAGCACGTCGGCCCCCGCCTCCGCCGGTTCGGGTTGCGGGGCAACGATCATCGCCTTGTTGGGGTAACGCATGGCGCTACTCAATCCCAACTGTTCCGCTTGCGCAACACGGCGGTCGCCGGCGCCAGCACCATGCCTTTCGCCTGGAGCGTCGGCAGCCACTCAGCCAGCGCCTGCAGGGTTGCCTCGTGGGGATGGCCGATCGCCACGACGAATCCCTGGCGGCGCGCCACCGCCTCGACGTCGGAGAGCTTGCGCCGTACCGCGTCGATCGATTCGTCATCGTCGAGGAAGACGTGACGCACGATCGAGGGCACACCGAGCTCCTGTGCCGCCTGGTCGCCGACCGACNNTTCCATGCCCGGCCGGAAAGTCGTGAAGCGGCTGCCCATGTGGTTGTTGACGCCAACGTAACCATCGAAGCTGTCGAGTGCCGCTGTCACGCGCTGCTTCAGCTCGCTGTCGGTCAACGACACCAGCAGCGCATTGGGTCCAGGATCGTTGCGGCCGTTGGGCTCCATCGGCAGGTGCAGCATCAGCTCATGGCCGCGTGCCCGCGCCGCGCGCGCCTGTTCGCGCAGATCCTTGGCGTAGGGCAGGAAGGACATCGTGAGCGGACCGGGCAGCTCCCAGGCGCGCTTGGAGCGCGGCCGGTCGACGCCGACGTCGTCGATCACGATGGCGACCAGCGGCTTGCTGTTGAGGTCGCGGAACAAAACTGAATTGCGCCGCCATGTCGCCTCGGGCGCCGCCGCGACCATCTGCACCACAGGACGCGGCTTTTCCTCCAGCGTCGGCCGCGGTTTGCCGGGCTCGGCATCGGTGTACTTCGACAGGCCGGGAATATCTTCAATGCGTGCGTATCTTGTTTCCGGCTCGGCCGCCGCACCGCGCTTCATTTGCTCGAGGGTCTCGCGTGCCGCCCGGTCGCGATCGATCAAATCGAGTCGTCCCGCCATCCAGTAGCCGCCCAATAGGGAGCCTGTGAAGAGAACGACGGCACCAATGACGATCGAGTGTGTGCGGTGTGCCTGAATCCAACCAAGGCAGCCGCGATAGAACCCGACAAAACGATCGCTGAAACCGGGCGCTACTTTCGGACTCTTTCTGTTCGAGTTCCTGCTTCTGTTCTTCTTAGATGCCATCTTAACGTTCTGTCTCAACCCTTTGGCCAGCTGCCATTATTTTGCCTTAGTTCAGCCTCCGCGACAAAACAAACGTTACATTTCATTCCGGCAACTTTTCGTCGAGAACTTTCATGAGGCGCAGGTCGGCATGGCCGGCCGAGCCGGCACCGCCGGCCGTTCCACCTTCGCGTTTGAAACCCAGTCGCTTGGCCAAATCGAGCATCTTGCTGTTCTCGCGCAGGACCTGGCCCACGACGCGCTTGATGCCGCGAGTCCTGGCGTAGGCCAGCACATGACGCAGCAGCAGTTCGCCATAACCCCGGCGCTGGCGATCCGACGCCACGACGAGGGCGAACTCGGCCTGCTCGAAGTCGGGATCGGCGGCCAACCGGCCGACACCCAGCAACGCCTCGCCGTCGAGCAGCAGGAACGCCATCTCGCGGTCGTAGTCGATCTGGGTCAACCGCGCGGCCATCTCGTGGCTGAGTTCGCGCAGCGGGCCGAAGAAGCGCAGACGGATGTCCTCCGGCGAGAGGTGACGCGTGAAATCATTCAAGAGATCTTCGTCCTGCGGACGGATCGGCCGCAGCCGAAGGCGTTCCTCGCCGTGCTGCACCTCGGTCTCGAGTTCGGACGGATAAGGCCGGATGGCAAAGCGCGCCGCCCGCTCCTGCCCCGTGGGTTTGCGCACGACGATGCGGGCATCGAGCGCCACCACGCCGTCGGCATCGACCAGCAGCGGATTGATGTCGAGCTCGGCGATCTCGTCGACATCGGCGATGAGCTGAGACAGCCGTACCATGGCCTCGGCGACGGCGCCGCGCGCCGCCGGCGCCCGGTCGCGATAGCCGCGCAGCAGGCGATCGACGCGCGTGCGGCTGAGCGCGTCTTCCGCCAGCACGAGATCGAGCGGCGGCAGCGCCAGCGCCTTGTCGTCGATCACCTCGGCTGCGACGCCGCCGTGACCCACCATCAGGATCGGGCCGAACACGGGATCCTCGGCGGCGCCCAGGATCAGCTCGGTGGCATGCGGTCGCTTGATCATGGGCTGGACGACGAAACCGTCAATCCGCGCCTTGGGCGCCTGCACCAGCGCCTTGCCGGTCATGGTGCGCACGGCGTCGACCACGGCCTCCTCGGACAGGAGGTCGAGTGCCACGCCGCCGACGTCCGACTTGTGCGAGATCTGGCGCGACAGGATCTTCACCGCAACGGGAAAGCCGATGCGGGTCGCCGCGTGTGCCGCCTCGCTCGCATCGAGCACGATTTCGGTCGGCACCACGGGAATGCCGTAGGCCGCCAGAACGCGTTTGGCCTCGGGTTCGGTCAGCACCTGCCTGTTCTCGGCGAGCGCTCCGTTGACGATGGCGCGCACGAGATGGGTGTCGGAGCGGGCTTCGGAAATCGAGGGCGGCGTGCGCTGCAGCGCGCGCTGGCCGCGACGATAGGCAATGATGTGCATGAAGCCGCGTACTGCGCGCAGCGGCGTGTCGTAGGCTGGAATGCCCGCGTCGTGCAGCACGCGCCGCCCGGCCTCGGCCTGCGGCCCGCCGATCCAGCAGCCGATCACTGGCACGACCTTGCGACCCGCTGCGCCGACGATGGCGTGTGCTGCTTCTTCGGGCGATGACAGCGCCGTCGGTACATTCATCGCCAGCACCGCCCCTACGTTGCGATCGTCGGCCAAGGCATCGAGGGCAGCGGCGTAGCGCGCGCCATCGGCGTCGCCCACGATGTCGACCGGATTGGCGCGCGACCAGATGGGTGGCAGCAACTTGTCGAGCTGCGTGATCGTCCTGGGCAGCAGAGTAGCCAGTTCGCCGCCCTCGTCGATCAAAAGGTCGGTGGCGACAATGCCGACGCCGCCGCCGTTGGTCAGAATCGCCAGCCGCTCGTTGCGCGGCGTGATCGCATGGCCCAGCGTCTCGGCGGCATCGAACAGTTCGCCGAGCCCGATGACGCGCACCAGGCCGGCGCGGGCGAAGGCAGCGTCGTAGACGGCGGCCGAGCCCGCCATCGAGCCGGTGTGCGAGGCCGCGGCTTTGGCGGCCGCGGCATGCCGGCCGGCCTTGAGCACGATCACCGGCTTCAGTCGCGCAACGCCGCGCGCCGCCGACATGAACTTGCGCGCCTGGGTGATGCCTTCGACGTACATCAGGATGGCGCGGGTGTTGTAGTCGCGCGCCAGCATGTCGAGCATGTCGCCGAAATCGACGTCGGCCATGTCGCCCATCGAGACCAGNNCCGACGATGCGCAGCAGGTTCGGTTGGGCTGCCCGCAACAGGCGCTTGCGCCAGCGGGCGTTGACCTCGCGCGCATCGGCGCCGGTCCCCGGACCGCTGCTGATCACCACCGCGGCCTTGGTGCCGCGCTGGCCGAGCTCGACGATCAGGCCGGGCACCGTATCGGCGGGCGTCATGATGACAGCGAGGTCGGCCGGCACCGGCATCTCCGACAGGCGGCGCAGCACCGGACGGCCGGCGATCGTGCCGCCCTTGAGGTTCAACAGATGGATATCGCCCTTGAAGCCGCCGGCCAGAAGGTTGCGCGTTACTGCCGCGCCGACCGAACCGGCGCGCTCGCTGGCGCCGATGGCCACCACCGATTGGGGAGCAATTAGCTTGTCGAGGTTGCGCGTGGACATGGCGCTAGAAGAGCCCCGGTCCGTTCATCAGCACAAGTCCTGAGACGATCACGAATGCCGCAGCCACGCGGCGGGCACCGAACGGCTCACCCAGCAGCAAAGTGCCCATCAAAGCGCCAAACAGCACTGATGTTTCGCGCAAGGCGGCAACATGTGCCATCGGCCCCAAAACCAATGCGTAGATTGCAATTCCGTAACCTGTGTTGGCAATGACACCGCCGATCACGCCGCGCCACGCGTTACGCCGCAGATGTGTCCACACGGTCTTGGGACGCAGCACGACCGCCAGCACCAGCAACCACGGTCCTTCCACCACGCACAGCCAGGCGATGTAGGACAGGCGATGTGCCATGTCCGGGCCGGCCGTGCGCACGCCGAACCCATCGGCGATGATGTAAGCGGCAATCGTGAAGCCGGTGAGTACGGCGAACAGCGTGGCGAGCCCATGACGTGCGCCCGGTCGAGGCACCACTGCCTTGAGAGGCATGGCAAGCGCGATCAGGCCGAAGCTCAGCAACAGAACGCCCGCAATATCCTGCGGCCGCAAATGCTCGCCGATGAAGCGACCCGACACCAGCGCCACCAAGAGCGGCCCCAGCCCACGCGCGATGGGATAGGTGTGGCTGAGATCGCCGTAGGAGTAGGCCTTGAGCAGAAACGTGTAGTAGAGGACGTGGATCAGCACCGACGCGATCAGGTATTTCCACGCCGCCGGCTCGATCCAGGGCAGGAACGGCACGGCGCAGATCCCCATCGCCGTGCCGGTGGTCATGATCACGCCGAAGGTCGCCAGCCGGTCCGACTGGTCGGACTTCAGGATGGCGTTCCAGCTCGCGTGCATGAGGGCTGCTGCCAGCAGCAGCCCGACGATCAGGGGTTCGACGACCATCGGCCGTATATCAGCGCGGCGTGTAGTCCGAATACTTTACGGTGACGCGAACATGCACCGTTCGGTTGTCCACCTCGGTGTCTTCGTCGGCCCGGATCGTCGCGGGAAACCAGTACTGGTCGGCAATCTGCATGCGCTCAACCGAGTAGCGCATCGGACCGAACGGACCGCCGGCAACGCGCCCGCAGATGCGGATGATGGCATTGCCGCGCTGCCGTACCCAGGTGCGGCCGATGAAGCCGTGCGGCCCGGAGTCCTGCGTCCGCGGCAGGATGTCGAACACGTCAGCGTCGATATTGCCGACCTTTTGTCGACCCGCATAGACGATGTCCCGGTCGGCCAGGATGGCGGTCGTAAGGACGAACGCATCACGCAGGGCATCCACGTCGCGGTCCGTCAGCTTGACGCGCGTCAACGTGTTGACCGGTTCCTGGAGCACCGTCGTGCGACGGGCGCCGGAGGCATCGGAGTCCATCCGCGAAGTCTTGCGGAGTTCCCCATCCACGGTCTCGCCCTCCAGGGTCTGCACGCTGACGTCGAGCGTATAGCCGTAGCGGGTGAAGGCATGCGAGAATGCCGCTTCCTTGGCGGCAACTTCCCGAATGAAGTCCGTAACGCTCAATCGAGACTCAACGGTAGCCTCGAGTGGCTCGAGGCCTTCAACACAGTTGATCTGGGCGGCAGCAGGCTGAGCCAGCGCCAGCGCAGCGGCGAGCAGCGCGAGCTGCAGGGTGGGGTTTGTTCCTGTCGGCATTTCCCGTACATTACCGCCACAGCAAAGGATTAGTCGACTGTGCTTCTTCTGATCGATAATTACGACAGCTTCACCTACAACCTCGTCCACTTCCTGGGCGATCTTGGCGCGCGCTCAGTCGTCCACCGCAACGACCAGATCACGGTCGAGGCGGCGATGGCGCTGAAGCCCGACGCCATCGTGCTGTCGCCCGGCCCCTGCACGCCCAACGAGGCCGGCATCTGCATGGAGCTGATCAAGGCCGCGGCCAAAGTGCAGCTGCCGCTGCTCGGCGTCTGCCTCGGCCATCAGGCGATCGGTCAGGTATTCGGCGGCAAGGTCGTGCGCGCACCCAAGCCCATGCATGGCAAGCTGTCGGGGATCCAGCACAAGGGCCAGAGCGTATTCGAGGATGTGCCCTCGCCCTTCGAGGCGACGCGCTACCATTCGCTGATCGTCGATCGCGCCGGCTTCCCCAAGGATCTGGAGATCACCGCTGAGACCGGCGACATCGTCATGGGCTTGCGTCACAAGACGCTGCCGATCCACGGCGTCCAGTTCCATCCCGAGAGCATTGCCTCGCAGCACGGCCACAAGATCCTCGAGAACTTCCTCAAGATCGCGGGCGAGCATCCCTCGCAGCAGAAGAAGAAGGCGGCATAGGCGTCATCATCCGCAAGAGCGAGAACGGCCATGGCCAGCAACCTGATCGAGCCGACCTATCTCCTCGACTATCCCCTCACACCCTCCGTCAACGACTATCGCTGCGTGGTTGACGGGAGTGGGCTGTCGGTGATCTTCGAGCGCTCTCTCCCACACTCGAAAGCCGACAATCTCTACAGTCTCGACCTGGTGGAGGACGGCGGCGCCCAGCCGGTGTTGCTCATGCAGAAGGCTTCGCCGCCGCCGCAGTCGAACCGGCCGGACTGGCAGTGGCACACGGGTAGCGTCGCCTTCAACTGGATCGACCAGCACGGCCGCCTTTCCGTGGGCATTGTCGACGTCTGGGGCAATGTCAGGCGGCTGAACCATACGGGACACATGAACTATCCGACCTGGTATCCGGGCGGAGGGCACCTGGCGGTGATGAACCGCGACAAGGCGGCCAACCCCAACCCTTCCACCTCGAAGATCGACGCGGAGGGAAAGCTCGTTTCGTCGGCTCTCGCGGGATCGCAAATGTGGACGGGTATGCCCAGCGTCAACCAGGCGTCGCCGAACCTGATCGCTTTCGCCGGCCAACCCGCCAATACGGACCCGACTCAGGACCCCTACAACGAGGACCAAAACTACATCTACACGGTGGATACGTCGAAGACCCCGCTGGCGCCCGCCGTGCTCGAGTACGGTGCAGCCGGCACCTACTTCGAAGCGAAATTCCAAGGCCGCGCACCGTGGTGGTCGCCGGACGGCAAGTGGGTGGTCTTCGAATCCAACCGCGCCTGCCCACCGCCGGCGAACAGCGGCAAGGGCATGTATGCGATCTTCCTTTATAAAGCGGGCAGCACCAACTCCGCCATCCAGGTGACCGATCCGAAATACAACATGAACCACGCCAAGTGGTTTCCCGGCGGCTTTCCCGGCGCCAGCGGAAAACCCACCTTGATCGTGGCGTCGTGGCAGCCGGGCGCCAATGGCACGCCGGCGTGGCCCTATGGAATTGCCACCCTGGATGTTTCGTCGATCGTGAAAGCCACGCAATGAAGGATCTTGATCGAATGACAGCCATGCTTGATCGCCGATCTCTTCTCGCGTCGGTCGCCGTCCTGTGTGCCCTGCCCGCGTCGGCCCAGACCTATCCGACCAAGCCGATCAAAATCATCGTGCCCTTCCCGGCCGGCCAGTCGACCGACATTCTGGCGCGCGTCATGGCCGACCAGCTCACCAAGGCATTCGGCCAGCAGGTGATCGTCGAGAACCGGCCGGGCGCTGCCGGCAGCATCGGCGCCGACGCCGCGGCCAAGGCAGCGCCTGACGGTTACACACTCTTGATGGTGACGATCTCCACCCACGGCATCGCGCCCGCGATCTACCCCAAGCTGCCCTACGATCCGCAGAAGGATTTTGCGCCGATCGCCAACATCGGGCTGACGCCGCAGGTGCTGATGGCCAGCCTCAAGAGCGGCATTGAGTCGGTGCAGGATCTGATCGCCAAGGCCAAGGCAGGCGGCGATCTCAACTACGGCACCTCGGGCAACGGCTCGGCGAGCCATCTTGCCGTCGAGATGCTGAAGAGCGCCGCGGGCATCAAGCTCACGCACATTCCCTTCAAGGGCAACGGCGAGGCCCACCTCGCCCTGCAAAGCGGCGACATCCAGATCCTGTCGGACGCCATTCCCGGTGCGGTCGGTCCGATCAAGGCCGGTAAGGTCAAGGGCATCGGCATCGCCGATCAGCGGCGCTCGCCTTTCCTGCCCGACCTGCCGACCATCATCGAACAGGGTGTGCCGGGAGTCGTGGCGGTAGGCTGGATCGGACTATCGGCGCCGGCCCGCACGCCCGAGCCCATCCTCGACCGAGTGAGCGCCGAGGTGATGCGCATCCTCAAGGAGCCCGAGGTGCTGGAGAAGCTCAGGAGCCTCGCCTTCGTCCCGGCCAAGGAATCGCGCCAGGAGTTCGAAGCCTACATCGCGCTCGAGAACATCAAGTGGCGCAAGATCGTTCAGGATGCCGGCGTCAAGATCGAGTGAGAATCTCTAGCCGAAACAAATAGTTAGGGAGCTACTCCGAAACCGGCGCGCTGGATCGCCCGAGTGATCGCCGCAACGTCGGCGTCGGCCGGGAGACGCAATTCCCCGCTTTTCAGATCGAGGGAAATCGGCGCGGTGCCGGCGCCGGTAGCAGCACGGGTGACGGCCTTTACGCAGCCGTCGCAGTCCATGCCGGTGACCTTGAGGATGAGTTCTTGAGCCATGTGATATAGCTACCCGCCCTGCGGCCTGGCCGACAAGGGGCAAAACAACCGCACGGGGTCTTGGTGAGCGGCGATATCGACGATTTTCGCGGTCTTTTGACGAAGGTGGGCAACGGCGATTCGCTCGGAATCGACGAGGCGGAGCGCGCCTTCGACATCATGACCAGCGGCAACGCCACCCCGGCCCAAATGGGCGCCTTCCTGATGGGGCTAAAGGTGCGCGGCGAGACGGCCGAGGAGCTGGCCGGCGGCGCCCGGGCGTTGCGCGCCAAGGTTCTTCGCGTCAAGGCGCCGGCGGGTGCCATCGATATCGTCGGCACCGGCGGCGACCACCACGGCACCTACAACGTGTCCTCGTGCTCCGCCTTTGTCGTTGCGGGTGCCGGCGTTCCCGTTGCCAAGCACGGCAATCGCGCCTTCACCTCCAAGTCGGGCGCGGCCGACGTGCTGTCAGCCCTTGGCATCGGCCTCGAACTGCCGATCGAGACGCTGGAGAAGGCCCTCGTCGAAGCCAATATCTGTTTCCTGATGGCGCCGCGCCATCACAGCGCCATGCGCAACGTCGCCGGCCCGCGGGTCGAGCTCGCGCCTTCACGCACGATCTTCAATCTGCTCGGACCGATGTCGAACCCTGCGCTGGTCAAGCGCCAGCTTGTGGGCGTGTTCGACCGCCGCTGGCTGCGCCCCGTCGCCGAGGCGCTCGGCCAGTTGGGGCTGGAACGCGCCCTGGTCGTGCACGGCCAGGACGGCATGGACGAACTCACCACGACCACCAAGAGCTGGGCAGCGTCGCTGGACCACCGCAAGGTCAGCGAAATCGAGATCGCGCCGGAGGACATCGGCCTCAAGCGCGCCACTCTGGCCTCGCTCAAGGGCGGCGATGCCCTGCACAATGCCGAGGCGATCAAGAAGGTGCTGGCGGGCGAGAAGAATGCGTTTCGCGATATCGTGCTCCTGAACAGTGCCGCCGCGCTGATGGTGGCCGGCAAGGCCAAGGGGCTGAAGGAAGGCGCGGCCCTCGCCGTCCAGTCGATCGATAGCGGCAAGGCGGCCAACGCGCTGGAAACACTGCAAAGGATTTGCGCATGAGCGGCGATACACTGGACAAGATCGTCGCCGACAAGAAACGGCATGTCGCCGGCCGCATCTCGCAGCGGCCATTGCGCATGGTCGAAGCGCTGGCGCGCGACACCGACTCGCCGCGCGGTTTTGCCAAGGCGCTCAAGGCTGCCATCGCTGCGGGCCGCTATGGCCTGATCGCCGAGATCAAGAAGGCCTCGCCCAGCAAGGGCCTGATCCGGCCAGACTTCGACCCGCCGTCGCTCGCCCGCGCCTACGAACGCGGCGGCGCCACCTGCCTCTCGGTGCTGACGGACGGCCCCTACTTCCAGGGCAAGGACGAATTCCTGACGCAAGCCCGCGCCGCAGCGAAGCTGCCAGTGCTGCGCAAGGACTTCATGATCGACCCCTATCAGGTACCGGAGGCGCGGGCGCTGGGCGCCGACTGCATCCTGTTGATCATGGCCTGCCTCGACGACCGCCTGGCGGCCGAACTCGCGAAGCTCGCACGCAAGTGGGGCATGGACGTGCTCGTCGAGGTGCATGACGCGGCCGAGCTCGATCGCGCGCTCAAGATCGACAGCGACCTGATCGGCGTCAACAACCGCAACCTCAAGACACTGGCCGTCGATCTCGCGGTGACGGAACAGCTGGCGCCCCGGGTGCCGAAGGACCGCGTGCTGGTAGCCGAGAGCGGCCTCGGCTCGCCGGCCGACCTGGCGCGCATGGCCAAGGTCGGCGCCTCAGCCTTCTTGATCGGCGAGAGCTTCATGCGTCAGCCCGACGTCGAGGTCGCCGTGCGTGAAATGTTGGTACCAGAGATGGCACGAGGGGCCGCATGAGCCGCAAGAAACTTACGCACTTCGACGAGGGCGGCAACGCCCGCATGGTCGATGTCGCGGCCAAGGACGTGACCGAGCGCACGGCCGTGGCACGCGCCACGGTCACCATGAAGGCGGCAACCGTGAAGCTCATCGCGACCAAGAAAGCGGCCAAAGGCGACGTGCTCGCTGTGGCGCAGCTCGCCGGCATCATGGCGGCCAAGAAGACGCCCGAGCTGATCCCGCTCTGCCATCCGCTGTCGTTGTCGTCGGTCGACGTGAAGCTCTCGATCGATTCCAAGCGCAATGCCGTCGATATCGAGGCGACCTGCAAATTGAAGGGCCGCACCGGCGTGGAAATGGAAGCCCTTACCGCCGCCTCGGTCGCAGCGTTGACCGTCTACGATATGTGCAAATCGGTCGACCGTGGCATGGTGATCTCCGACGTGAAGCTCCTCCACAAGTCGGGCGGAAAGTCCGGCACGTTCAATGCCCGCTAATCTGCTGTCCGTTCGCGACGCCCATGCCCGCGTGATCGCGGCCTTCGACGGGCTGCCGGCCGAGATGGTCTCGGTGGCCAATGCGGCCGGCCGCGTGCTGGCGGCGGCGCCAGCGGCACGCCTCACCCAGCCGCCCGCCGATCTCTCGGCCATGGACGGCTATGCCGTGCGCGCCGAGGACGTGCCGGCTGCCCCCTCCACGCTCACGCTGGTCGGCCAGGCGCCGGCCGGAGGGTCCTACGACCACGCGCTGATGCCGGGCCAGACAGTACGCATCTTCACCGGTGGTCCGTTGCCGATGGGTGCCGATTCGATCGTTATCCAGGAAGACACCAAGGCCCAGGGCAACAAGATCACCATCCTCGAGGCGCCGCGCCCGGGCCGTCACATCCGCAAGGCAGGACTCGATTTTTCCGCGGGCGACACGCCGCTGGCGGTGGGCCGCATTCTCACCACGCGCGACGTGGCACTCGCGGCGGCCATGAACCAGCCGTGGCTGTCGGTGCATCGAAAGCCGCGCGTGGCGATCCTCTCGACCGGTGACGAGCTGGTGATGCCGGGCGAGCCGGTCGGCCGCAACCAGATCGTCTCCTCCTCCGGCATTGCCGTGGCGGCCCTCGTGCGCGGCTGGGGCGGCGAGCCCACCTTGTTCGACATCGCGCGCGACGACGCCAAGCTGATCGAGGACCGCATCGCCGCCGGCGCGCAGCACGATTTGTTGATCACCCTGGGCGGCGCCTCGGTCGGCGACCACGATCTGGTGCAGGCCGCACTCAAGGCGCAAGGCTTCGCCATAGGTTTCTGGCGCATCGCCATGCGGCCGGGAAAGCCGCTGATGTTCGCCGCCAAGGAGCGCGCGCGCGTGCTCGGCCTGCCGGGCAATCCGGTCTCGACCATGGTCTGTGCGCTGTTGTTCCTGAAGCCTGCGATGGAACGCATGCTGGGCCAGCCAGGAGATCTCGTCGGCACCGAGCCGGCGCGGCTGGCCGTCGACCTCAAGCAAAACGACACGCGTGAGGACTACGTCCGGGCAAAGCTAAGGCGCTCGCCTGATGGCGCGCTCACCGTCGAGCCGCACGCCGTACAAGACAGTTCGATGCTGTCGGTACTTGCCTGGGCGAGCGGCCTGCTCGTGCGGCCGGCCCACGATCTCGCCCGCAAGGCGGGCGAGATCGTGCGCGTCATCGACCTGTCGGGATTTCCTGGGGAATTTTGACGTAGAAGTCGTAGACGTGCAACTCGGCAGGATATCGCCGCGTCTGCCCCCACGGTGTTCGATCCGTACGCACGAAGTACGGCGACAGGACGCCGAGTTCTTCGGGATCGACATGAAGGTCGGTATTCCAGCCGACGACCAGCAATCCGCCCGGACGCAGCACATCGCACATCGCTTTGGCCGCCTCGCGCATGTCATCCGGCGTATCGATGCCAAACCCGAATACGCCATTGAAGACGATGCAATCGAAGAAGTCCTTCGGCCGATGAAGCGCGATGTCCTCAATCCGCGCGACGATGTGGGTTGGCGCGCCCCACACCGTGGCGCCAGGCCGGGAGTCGAGCGTCGTATATTGGTCGGGGTCCTGGCGAAAGAGCTTCTCGTAGTGCCAGGTGTAGGACGCGGTACCGACAAACAGGATCCGGCTGTAGTTCTCGCATAGCCACGGTAGAAGCTCTCGCTCCATGAAGAGGCGTCCCGGATTGCCGAGAATCTCCTCATAACGACGATTCACGCCAACGACATGCAGCAAGAGGAAGCGCAGCACGGGCTTGGGCAGGACTTTCCGCGCCAGCGGGGAGAGGCTGTAATAGAGACCGGAGAGCGCCGTCTTGAGCACGGTGGCCATTCCCACGGTCCGGCGGCCAGAGCAACGTGCCACTAAAATCCGCCATTTTTCGGCCATCAATCCCCGCTTTCCTCGGGAAAACTTCGCGTTAGTGTCTTTTACTGACGGAACGATTTAGCAACATTCGCTCAGTAGTTTAAGTCAGCCAAACCACCCTACTACCGCTTGTCGAAAATAAGTTGCAGGGCGTCTCCCGAGGGGTGTAAATCCCTTAAGAGACCTCTAGCGCAACAACTATACCCCCGACATGCCATGCCCGCCCCTCGCGTCCTCCACGCGGCCCTCTTGGACCGCATCAAAGACAGCCTTGAGCCCCTAATCGACACGGTTTGGGACGCCAGCGCTGCGGCGACACGCGCCGATATGCTGCGGGTCCTGGGTGCCCAGACTGAGCCCCCGAACCACTTGGTTCCGCTCCCCGCCCCTCCGCCTGCCTCTCCGCAAAAGCGCGGCGCGGCGAACCGGCTCGGGCGCGGTCGGGTCAAAGCCGCCGTCCATACCATCATTCAAGCCGAGCACGACCGAGGCGGCGCAACTCGCGAGGAAATTCGGCGGAAGGCACCAGCGTTCCTTGGCGTGCCGATCAAGGAGGGCAGCCTGAAGCAAGCCCTGAGGCTGCTGCGAAAGGAAAAGAAGATTGAGACCCGCAACAGTCGATGGCGCGTCCGGTCGAACCAAGACTAGCGGAAAAGAAACGGCGGCCGAAAGGCCGCCGCTGATCGAGTGTCCAAGGTGCGTTCGCCTGACCAGCAGCACCGAGGGCAGAACCACCCACTACGCGGTAAGGCGCGGGGAGGCGGGATATGAGGTAGACCCGGACTAGGCCCGAGGCCCCCGCCGTTGCGCGGCAGTGATGCTGCCCCGCGCGGCGGGACTACTTTACTATGGATGGCATGAGCAAAGCAAAGCCCCCTGATCCGCGACGAATCGACTCGGACTCAGACGAGGTCGTTGGCGCGCGCCTAGATCGCGCGCTGCAGCGCGCGTTTCACATGCCGCCGCAGAAACATGCGCCGCTGAAGAAGCGGCGAAAGTCCAAACCCGCTTCCCGCAAACGAGGGGAGGCAGACTAGATGCAGGCCTCCCATGTCACGCCTCCATGTGTTCGCAGACGAAGCGGGCAATTTCGACTTCTCCCGCAATCGCGGCGCGTCGAAGTACTACATCGTCGCCACGATCACGGCCCATTCCTGCGGCTTCGGGACAGAACTTCTGGACCTGCACCGGGATCTGGCGTGGCGACGGGAGCCGGTTAAGGGTTTCTTCCACGCCACCACCGATGCCCAGAGGGTTCGCGACGAAGTTTTCAACGTCATTTGTCGCCATGACTTCACGTTGCAGGCGACGATCATGGAGAAGTCAAAGGCGCAGCTGGCGACGCGCGCCACCGACTCCACTTTCTATAAGACTGGCTGGCTGTACCACTTCCGCCATGGCTTGAAGAACTCGGTCAATCGAGCGGAAGAATTTATGGTCTCGGCCGCGTCCGTCGCGACCAAGAAACGGCAGACCGATTTCGAGGACTCGATTCGCGCCGTAGTCGGGCAGTTCATGCACCATAAGCCCAAATGGGTCGTGTCTACTTGGCGGGCGCACTGCGATCCGTGCCTGCAGTTTGCCGACTACTGCACGTGGGCAATTCAGCGCAAATGGGAGATGCAGGACACGCGGTCCTATGACCTCATCAAAGATCGCATCACATACGAGTTCGATCTCTGGGAGCACGGTACGACGCACTACTACTAAAAAAGTGCGGCCGCATTCCCGACTATCCCGCGAAGGGAAGAGCCCAGGGGCTCTTTTTGTCCGGCGCCAACCGCATTGGAATAATGCGGCCGCGGCTGATCGGTTGCACACGATATTTTCTGGGTGTCAACCGGAAGAGCCCTTGCGATGAGTCGCCCGAAACGCAGCGCGCGTCATGCGCTGCGTCTTTTCCTTGTTGGCGAGGCTATCGGTACGTCAGACGCTTGCCCTCGGCTCCTTTGATGGCAAGCGCCGTCCGTTCCCCATCGTCCACGCCGAGCGCGGCACGGTTTGAGTACCGGAAATCAAACTCGTAAAGGTACCGCTGCAAGTGCTTATCGGTGCAGTGCTGGTACACACCTTTCATGCCCCGCTTGAAGATCGAGAAGTAGCCTTCAACGGTGTTCGTGGTCACATCACCACGGGCATATTCCTTGCGCTTGTGCTGCACCGTCTCGTGGCTTTTCATCTTGCGGCCGATCTTGTTGTAGATCGCGCTTTCGTCTGTCATGAGGCGAGTGTCCGGCTTCACGTTACGGGAGATCACTGCGCTCACGGTCGCGGAAGTCATGTCGTCCACTTTGACGGACCGCGCACGACCGCCACGCTCGACCAGCGTAACGATCTGCATCTTGTCGCCGTGGCCGCGCTTCATCTGCCAGCTTGAACCCTCCGGCTTATTCTTCAGGACGTAGCCGGGCGAGCCCAAGTACGCTTCGTCCACTTCCACGGGCTCGCCACCGCCGCCCATGGGCGTAGGATCGGCATCGTTCATCGCTTCGCGAATGCGATGCGCCATGAACCAAGCCGACTTGTAGGTGATCTCTAATGTCCGATGCAGTTGATGGGCGCTGATCCCCTTCTTGGACGACGCCATCAGCCTGAAGCCGAGGAGCCACTTGTGCAGAGGGATATGGCTGCGCGCGTATACGGTGCCGACCCGGACGGTAAACTTGTCGTCGCACGACCCGCAGTACCACCAGCCCGGACCCATGCTCTTACCGCCCAGAACCTTGATCTTGTCGAGGCCGCCGCAATGCGGGCACGAAACCCCGTCCGGCCAGCGGAGCGCTTCTAAGTGCGCGCGGGCTGCATCTTCATCATGGTAGACTGGGTCCGAAAGCTTCGTGGGAGTGCGCATTTTGGGCCTCTTTTGATGAGCCCAAGTTATCCCCGTCTTTACCGTCAGTCAAGTATATAATCGCGGAAAACTTGACCCAAACCCAGAAC
>PLYQ01000204.1 GCA_003153415.1 Rhodospirillales bacterium
GGCTGCATCTGCTGCACCGTGCGCGGAGATCTGATCCGCATCATCGAAGGCCTGATGAAGCGCAAGGACAAGTTCGACGGCATCCTGGTGGAGACCACGGGGCTGGCCGATCCCGGTCCCGTCGCGCAGACGTTCTTCACCGACGACGACGTAAAGGCCAAGACCAAGCTCGATGCCATCGTGACGGTGGTCGATGCCAAGCACTTCCTCGGCCAGCTCGAGCAGGGCGACGAGGCCGAGGAGCAGGTCGCTTTCGCCGACGTGATCCTCTTGAACAAGACCGACCTGGTAAGCGCCGATGACCTCAAGAAGGTCGAAGACAAGATCCGCTCAATCAACCCCTATGCGCGCATCCACAAGACCCAGAAGAGCGCGATCGGGCTCGACGCCATCCTCGATAAGGGTGCGTTTGACCTCAAGCGCATCCTCGAGTTCGAACCCGACTTCCTCGAGCACGGCCACGACCACGATCACGAAGAAGAAGTGAAGAGCCTTTCGATTACCTCCGACCGGCCGGTCGATCCGGATAAATTCCAGAAGTGGATGGGCGCGCTCCTGCAGCTGCGCGGTGGCGACATCTTCCGCAGCAAGGGCATCCTCGCCATCGACGGCGCACCCAAGCGCTATGTCTACCAGGGCGTCCATATGATGATGGACAGTGACTGGGGCGTGGCATGGAAGGATGGCGAGAAGCGTTCAAGCAAGCTCGTCTTCATCGGCCGCAACCTCGACGGCGACAACCTGAAGCGCGGTTTCGAAGACTGCCTGAAGTAATTCAGTGAAACTCGATCTCGGAAACCGGGCCTGGCGCGAAGCCCTGCCGCCGTCGCGTACCGTCTCCTCGGACGCGCCGGTCGCCGCTTGCGCCTTCAGCCGCGACGGCGCGACAGCTGCCTTCGCCCTGGGCGACGGCCAGGTGCGCTTCCTGCCGGCCGACATTGCTGCAGCGGCACCGGAAGCCGCCGCGCCCGTCCATGGTGGCGTCGTGCTGGCGCTGGTCGGCGACCCGGCGGGCGACGGGTTCGTCAGCGGCGGCGACGACGGCCGCCTGCTGCGCATCGGCCTCGACGGCGCGGTGACGGAGCTTGCCCATCAAAAAGGCAAATGGATCGAGCACCTTGCCGCGCACCGCGCTACGGGCGCGGCCGCGGCCTCGGTCGGCAAGTCGGCATTGGTGGTCGCCAAGGATGGCGTTCGCGAGTTCGGGCCGCACCAGAGCACGGTGGCCGACATAGACTTCAGCAAAGATGGCAGCCGCATCGCCTGCGCCCACTACGGCGGCGTCACGGTATGGAGCCTCGGCCAGGTGACAGTGGCACCGCGCCGCTTCGCCTGGGCCGGCAGCCATGTGGCGCTGCGTTGGAGCACCGACGGCAAGTTCATCGCCACCGGCACGCAGGAAAACGACATCCATGTCTGGCGCATGGCGCAGGCCACCGACATGCGCATGCAGGGCTATCCGGCCAAGGTGAAGTCGCTCTCGTGGAACGCCGACGCGCGCTGGCTCTACACGTCATCGCAGCCGGTCTTCACCGCCTGGTCGTTCGCCGGCAAGGGACCCGAAGGCAAGCCGCCGCTGCAATTCGGCGAGGAAGGCGCGGGCCTGATCACGGTGGTGGCCGCCCACCCGACCGCCGAGTTCGTGGCCGGCGGCTACGACACCGGCGAGCTGCAGCTGGGCGACATCAAGACCCGGCGCTCGGTGGTGCTGAAGATGTCCGACGGTTCGGCGATCACCTGCCTCGCCTGGTCACCCGACGGCACCAAGCTCGCGGTCGGCAACGAGCGCGGCGACATGCTGGTGGTCGATCTGCGGCGTTGAAATTTTGTTGCCGGAGGGGGTGGGGCAGAATTCGGGACGTTTTTGCGACTTTTGGCTAGCTTTGGCGACCGACCAGCAGGCGGTTGGAGATGAAGCAGAGGGCGCCAGCGATGCCCATGGCGGTGGTCATGGGCGCGATCGTGCCGTCGAAGGTCTGGCCGACCACGGCGCCGAACACCGCGCCGATGCCGAACTGCATGACGCCGATCAGCGACGAGGCCGTGCCCGCCATGTGCGGGTAGCGCTGCAGCGCCATCGCCATCGCGTTGGCACCGATCACGCTGTTGGAGGCGATCTGGGGCGCAAAGCACAGCAGGAACGGCCACAGGCCGATCGCACCGGTGCGCGCCTCGATTATGCCCATCACCAAAGCGGTAGGCCCGACGACCACCGGCACGAATACGCCCGCCCGCAGGATTCGTCCGGCGCCGAACACGGGCACGAACTTGGCGTTCAACAGGCTGCCCACGGTCATGAACGCCACCATGCCGCCGAAGATCAGGCCGAAGGCGCGTGGCTCGATTCCGTACTTCTCGATGAAGACGAAGGGCGAGCCCGACAGGAAGGAAAACAGCGCGCCGAACTGGAAGGCGCCGGTCAGCGCGTAACCCATGAAGGCGCGGTGCCGCACCAGCTCGCCGAAGCGGCGCAGGATCGACGACGGCACGAAGGGCTGGCGATATTCCGGCCGCAGGGTCTCGGGCAGGCGGATATAGGCTGCCGTCCAGGCCAGCACGCCGATGATCGCCAGCACCCAGAAGATGGCACGCCAGCCCATGAACCACAGGACCTGGCCGCCGATCAGCGGCGCCAGCATGGGTGCGATCGAACTGCAGGCGTGCATCAGCGACATGGCGCGCGCCGCCTGGTCCTTCTCGGCGAGGTCGCGCACCATGGTGCGCGTCAGCACCACGCCGCCACAGGCCGCGAGCCCCTGCAGGAAGCGCAGCGTCACCAGATGGCCGGCTTCGGCCGCGAAGGCGCAGCCCAGGCTTGCCACGACATAGACGGCAATCCCGCCCAGGATCACCGGGCGTCGGCCGAAACGATCTCCCGCCGGGCCGTAGAAGATCTGCCCGAAGCCGAAGGCGATCAGGAAGGCCGAGAGGGTGAGCTGGATGTCGCCCGTCGTGCCGTGCAGGTCGAGGGCGATCATCGGCAGCGCCGGCAGGTACATGTCGATCGACAACGGCGTGAAGGACGACAGCAGGGCCAGCAGGATCAGCAGCAGCGGCGTCAGGGTCGGGCGGGTCGCGGTGGCGGTCATTGGGCTCGCTGTAGCAGCATTGGTCCCGGGCTCCCATGCTATAAGCGGACCATGACGTCCCTTCCGGACATGACGGAATCGCAAATCCGCCGTTACGCCCGCCACATCGTGCTGGCCGAGATCGGCGGCACCGGCCAGGCGCGGCTGATCGCCGCAAAAGTACTGGTGATCGGCGCCGGCGGGCTGGGCGCGCCGCTCCTGCAATATCTCGCCGCCGCCGGCATCGGCACGCTGGGCGTGATCGACGACGACAGGGTCGATCTCTCCAACCTGCAGCGCCAGATCATCCATCGCACCGCCGATATCGGCACCGCCAAGGTCGAAAGCGCCAGGCGCGCACTTGGTGACATCAATCCGGAAGTGCGGGTGCGCGCCCACAACGAGCGGCTGACCGCCGACAATGCCCCGCGCATCGTCGCCGATTACGACGTCGTGGCCGACGGCAGCGACAACTTCGCCACGCGCTATCTCGTGAACGACACCTGCTATCGCCTCAAAAAGATTCTGGTTTCTGCCGCGATACTTCGATTCGACGGCCAGATCTCGACCTACAAGGCCTGGCAGGGGCTGGGCCATCCCTGCCTGCGCTGCATCTTTCCCGCGGCACCGGCGGAAGACGCCGTGCCAAGTTGCGCACAGGCCGGCGTCCTGGGGGCGTTGGCCGGCACCTTGGGCGCGCTGCAGGCCACGGAAGTCGTGAAGGAAATCCTCGGCATCGGCCGCTCGCTGTCGGGCCGGCTCGTCATGTACGACGCGCTCGGCTGCTCGTTCGACGAGATGGCGATCGCCAAGCGCGCCGATTGCCCGACCTGCGGCACGCCATGAACGAGGGCGGTCTCTCACTCATCGTGCGCTCGGGCAAATACGAGGACGTGCACTACGCACTGGCCCTCGCCGCCGCCGCCGTCGCGGTCAACAAGCCGGCAGTGCTGTTCTTCACCATGGCCGGCATCCGCGCGCTGACGGGCCCGCCACCCGGCCTCGACGGTTGGGGCCGCGATGCGCTGAACCGCGAGCGCGGCGTCGGCGATTTCGAGACCCTGCTGCAAGCCTGTGTCGAGCTTGGCGTGCGCTTCATCGTGTGCGAGATGGGATTGCGCTCGCTCGGCCTCGACCGGTCGAGCCTGCGCACCGACGTTCCCTTCACGATCGCCGGCATCGTGACCCTGCTGGAAGAAACCAAGCCCGGCATGCATCTTTTGGAGATCTCATGACATCTGCTGCCTTCGACGTGCTGGGAATCGGCAACGCCATCGTCGACGTCATTTCGCGCGCCGACGAGGCGTTCCTCAAGACCCACGCGCTCACCAAGGGTGCGATGATGCTGATCGACGAGGCGCGGGCCGAGACGCTTTATGCCGCCATGGGGCCGGGCGTCGAAGTCTCGGGCGGTTCGTGCGGCAACACCATGGCTGGCGTCGCCTCGTTCGGCGGGCGCGGCGCCTATATCGGCAAGGTGCGCGACGATCAATTGGGCGGCGTGTTCGGCCATGATCTCAAGGCCACCGGCGTGTCGTTCGAGACGTCGCTGGCCACTTCCGGTCCAGCGACTGCGCGATGCCTCATCCTGGTGACGCCCGACGCGCAGCGCACCATGAGCACTTATCTCGGCGCCTGCACCGGCCTTGGGCCCGGCGACATCGACGCGGCGCGCGTCGGCTCGGCCGCGGTGACCTATGTCGAGGGCTACCTGTGGGACGCGCCGGAAGCCAAGAAGGCGGTGCTGAAGGCCTTCGACGCCGCCCACGCCGCCGGCCGGCAGGTGTCGATCACGCTGTCGGATTCCTTCTGCGTCGACCGCTATCGCGCGGAGTTCCGCGACCTGATCCGCAACAAGGTCGATATCCTTTTTGCCAACGAGGCCGAGATCAAATCGCTCTACCAGGTGAAATCGTTCGACGAGGCGCTGGCCGCAACGCGCGCCGAGGGCAAGATCGCAGCGCTGACCCGCAGCGAAAAGGGCTCGGTCGTGGTCAAGGGCGCCGAGACCCACGCGGTGGCGGCAGCCCCTGTCGCCAAGGTCGTCGACACGACGGGGGCCGGCGATCTCTATGCCTCGGGTTTCCTGTTTGGCCTGACACGCGGCAAGCCGCTCGGCGAATGCGCGCGGCTGGGCGGGATCGCCGCCGCCGAGATCATCTCCCATGTCGGCGCACGGCCGGAGAAGGCGCTGCGGGAGCTGATTTGAGCGCCCAGCAGCCCGCGCTCTCGACCTGGGCTCGTTGGCGCAAGGCAGCCGAGGTCTATCACGACCGAAAGCAGCTCATCATCCTGCTGATGGGCTTTTCCAGCGGCATGCCGTTCCTGCTGACCGGCTCGGTCCTGTCCTACTGGATGATCAAGCTCGACGTCGATCTCACCACCATCGGCGTCTTCGGGCTGGTTGGCATCCCCTACGCCTTCAAGTTCGCCTGGGCGCCGCTGGTCGATCGCATGCCGCTGCCGCTGCTCGACGGCTGGCTCGGCCGTCGGCGAAGCTGGATGCTGGTGACCCAGTTCGGCATCCTGCTGTCGACGCTCCTGCTCGCCTTCAGCAATCCGTCCGCAGCTTCGTGGCTGACCGCGGTCGCCGCCGTCGGTGTTGCGTTCTTCTCCGCGACGCAAGATATCGCGATCGACGCCTATCGCATCGAGATCCTGCACGATGACGAGCAGGGAGCCGGATCGGCCACGACGCAGCTCGGTTATCGCATCGCGCTGTGGATCGTCGATGCGATGGCGCTGCTGCTGCCGAGCTTCCTGCCGTGGCCCGCGGTGCTCTGCCTGATCGCAGCACTCGTGCTGGTCGGCGTCGTCACGACCTTCCTGGCCGAGGAGCCCACGTCGGCGCTGCCCGTCCCGTCATCGGCCGAGGGCTGGTTCAAGGAAGCGGCGATCCGGCCGTTCGCGGAGTTCGTCGCCTATCGCGGCTGGGTAGTGATCCTTCTGTTCGCCCTTCTCTACAAGTACGGCGACGCGCTGGGCGGCAGCATGGCGCGGCCCTTCTACGTGCAGATGGGCTTCAGCGGTCCGGAGATCTTCGGCGTCACCAAGACCTTCGGGGTCGTCTCGACCATTCTGGGCGGCCTTGTAGGCGGCGTGCTGGTGGCGCGCTACGGCATCTTCAAGTCGCTGTTCGTCGCCGGCATCCTGCAGGCCGTCACCAACCTCTTGTTCTCCTGGCAGGCTGAGGCGGGGCACGACATCGTCGTGCTGACCTTCGCCATCACCGCCGACAACTTCACCGGCGCGCTGGGCGGGGTGGCTTTCGTCGCCTATCTGTCGAGCCTGTGCACCGCCGGAATGGCGGGCACGCAGTATGCGCTACTCACCTCCCTCATGGCCTTCGGCCGCACCGCGCTCTCCGCCGGTGGCGGGTGGCTCGCCGCGCATACCGGTTGGACGGTCTTCTGGATCATCACGACCCTGCTTGCCATCCCGGGCCTGCTGCTGCTGCTCTGGTTGTGGCGCGTGACGGAAAAAGAAACCCCTCCTTCTGAGCAGAAGGAGGGGCAGTAAAGTCGGCGACGGGGTGTCTACCGTGCCGGGGAACCTGCCTGTTCCGGAGCGGGGCGTGGGGTTGCCGGCCGGGAACGGGCACGCTCGGTTTAGCGGCCCAAGGCTACAAAACCGTGACTGGAGATGTGGAAAACCCTGTATCAGCCGGGCTGAGCGTCCAGCGCGTAGCCGGCGGCGCGAACGGTGCGGATCACGTCAGCCTGGTCGGCGCCGTTCAGCGCAATGCGCAGACGACGGATATGCACGTCGACGGTGCGCGCCTCGACATAGACGTCCTTCCCCCAGACCGAATCGAGCAGCTGCTCGCGCGAGAAGACGCGGCCGGGATGCTCCATGAAATGGCGCAGTAGGCGGAACTCGGTGGGACCGAGATGAACCGGCTTGCCGGCACGCGTCACGCGGTGCGCCACCAGATCCATGACGATATCGGCATAGCTCAGCGCCTCGTCGGCCAGCGCCGGACGAATGCGGCGCAGCACGGCACGGATGCGCGCGACCAATTCTGTCGGTGAAAAAGGCTTTGAGACGTAGTCGTCGGCGCCGGCGTCGAGGCCGCGCACGCGATCGCCCTCCTCGCCGCGCGCCGTCAGCATGATGATCGGCATGTTGGCTGTCGCCGTCTGGCGGCGAAGCTGGCGGCAGACCTCGATGCCCGACATCAATGGCAGCATCCAGTCGAGCAGCATGAGATCGGGCACGTCTTCCTGGACCGACGCGATCGCCTCCTCGCCGTCATAGGCGACCGAAACCTGGAAGCCCGCCTGCTCGAGGTTGTAGCGCAACAACTCGACCAGCGATGTCTCGTCCTCGACGATCAGCACCTTGGGCCTCACGGAAGAGGTCTGGGCGTCGCGTCGGGACGGTGCCGTGGTGGCCATGCTCATCGCACGTCGTCCGTCGCATAGATGGCCCCGCTGCCTTTGGGCCGCACATCGACGAAGCCCTGACCGGTTTTGCGGAAGCTCACCAGCTCGGCGATGTTGGTGACATGGTCGCCCGCGCGCTCGATGTTCTTGGCCATGAACAACAGATGTGTGCAGGCGGTGATCGTGCGCGGATCTTCCATCATGTAGGTCAGCAGCTCGCGGAACAGGCCGGTATAGACTTGGTCGATTTCCTCATCGCGCTGCCAGACGTCGCGCGCCTTGGCGACATCCTCGTCGGCGAAGGCATCGAGCACGTCCTTCAGCGCCGTCCGCACCAGGCGGCCGAGCCGGTCGATACCGGCAACGGCTGAGGGCGGCGGCGAGGCTTGCGCCAGCACGATCGAGCGCTTGGCGGTATTCTTGGCGTAGTCGGCGATTCGCTCGAGGGCGGCAGCGATCTTGATCGAGGACAGCACGACCCTGAGGTCGACCGCCATCGGTTGGCGCAGCGCCAGGAGCTTCACCGTCTGCTCCTGGACGGCGGCGTCGAGCGCGTCGACGCGGGCGTCTTCAGCAATCACCTGTTCGGCGATCGCAGTGTCGCGTTCGCGCACGGCGGTCAGCCCCTTGGCGAACTGGCTCTCCGTCAGGCCGCCCATCTCGTTGATCGTGGCGTTGAGCCGCTCCAGCTCCTCGTCGAACCGCTTCAGCGTGTGTTCGCTCGCCATATGGAATCCCTTTCCAGCGCTCAGCCGAACCGGCCGGTGATATAGGCCTGTGTCCGCCTGTCCTTCGGCGTCGTGAAAAGCGTCGCCGTCGCATCGAACTCGATCAGCTCGCCGAGATACATGAACGCGGTGAAGTCGGACAC
>PLYQ01000140.1 GCA_003153415.1 Rhodospirillales bacterium
GCGCGGCGTTGCGGAAGCCAAGGCGCGGCTCGACGTCTCCTACGGCTGGCTGGAAAGCCGGGTGAAGGAGCCGTGGGCGGCAGGTGACACCTTCACCCTTGCCGACTGCGCCGCCGCGCCGTCGTTGTTCTATGCCGACTGGGTCCAGCCGATCGGGGAGCGGTTCCCCGCTGTGCGGGCCTATCGCACGCGCCTCCTGAAGCGAGCCTCCTTCGCCCGCGCCGTCGACGAGGCGCGACCATTCCGGCCGTACTTCCCGCTCGGCGCGCCCGACCGGGATTAGAGCGGCAGGAACATCGTTCGCGGTGCGCGCGGCCGACATCTGTTGCCCGGCAAACGCCTCCATTGCTACGTCTGGCGCAATTATATTACGCGAGTTGTGTGGCTGGATTCTGGACGAATCGCCTAAAACCCTTATGCCATCGGTATCGGAACCGTCCAGACCGGTCTGGACGTTTTAGCGCCCGGTGAACACCGGCTTGCGCTTGTCCACGAAGGCCTGCACCGCCTCCTTGTGGTCCGCCGTGCGCGACGCCTGGACCAGCCGCTCGGCCTCGCGATGCAGCGCGGTCGCGTAGTCGACGTGCAGCGCGTCGTCGAGATTGTCCTTCATGTTGCGCAAGGCCACGCGCGGGCCCTCGGCCAGCGACTTGGCCAGTGCGAAGGCCTCGCCCTGCAGCTTGGCGTCGTCGACCACGCGGTTGACCAGCCCGATNNGGCGCGGGTGAGCAGCCAGGCGATGCCGTAATCGCCGCTGAGGCCGACGCGGGCATAGCCGGTGCTGACGAACGCCGACCGGGCGGCGATGCGGATGTCGCAGGCGAGTGCGATCGCAAGGCCTGCGCCCGCCGCGGCGCCCGGGAGCGCGGCAATCGTGGGTTTGCGCGCGCCGACCAGCGCGCCGGTGAGGCCGGCTTGCCGCCAGCGCAGATCGCCCAGGCGCTCGTCGAAGCTCATCTGGCCGCGCGGGCCCCGGCCGCCCATGGCCTTCACATCGCCGCCGCTGCAGAAGGCGGTGCCGGCGCCGGTGATCAGGATCGCGCCAACGTTGGGGTCGTCGCCGCGCTCCTTGATCTGCACGCGCAGCGCCGGTGTCAGCTTGTCCGACATCGCATTGCGCGCCTCGGGGCGGTTGAGCGTGATCAGCGCCACGCCGTCGCGCACGCTGCATAAAAGTTCGGTTGTGCCGGTATCGATTTCCATGGAACGTTCTCCCCCNNGAGCTCTCGCTCAGCTGGCGGCATCAGCTTCCGGCTTTCGCGGCGCTCGGCTTCCGCTGCATCGCGCCCGACATGCGCGGCTATGGACGCTCCAGCACCTACAGCCGTCACGAGGATTTCGCGCAGGAGAAAATTGTCGCCGACATGCTCGAGCTTTTGGCCGCGCTTGGCCGGGCGAAGGCGGTGTGGATTGGCCACGACTGGGGCAGTCCCGTGGTGTGGAACCTCGCCAGCCACCATCCCGACAAGGTGTTGGGCGTGGCGAGCCTTTGCGTGCCTTATCTCGGAGCGGGCTTCACGCTCGAGGCGCTGGTGTCGCTGGTCGACCGCAAGCTCTATCCCGCGGATGCCTATCCTGCCGGCCAGTGGGACTACATGTTCTTCTACGAGGAGAGTTTCGACAAAGCCTGCACGGGCTTCGAGGTCAACATCCGCAACGTCGTGAAGGCGCTGTTCCGCAAGGGCGATGCCGGCGGCGCGGGCAAGCCCTCGCGCACGGCGGCGGTGCGCAAGGCCGGCGGCTGGTTCGGCGGCGGCGGCTGTCCCGACGTGCCGCGCGACGGCGACGTCATCACCGAGCAGGACATGGAGGCCTACACCGCGGCACTGACGCACAACGGCTTCTTCGGACCGGACTCCTGGTACATGAACCACAAGGCCAACGGCGAGTATGGCTCGCGATTCCACAACGGCGGCAAGCTCGCCATGCCGGTGCTCTTCCTGCACGGCGCCTACGACTATACCTGCGAGACCATGACGTCGCGGCTGGCCGAGCCGATGCGCTGCGACTGTGCCGACCTTACCGAGGTCGTGGTGAAGTCGGGCCACTGGATGGCCCAGGAGCAGCCGGCAGCCGTGAACGCCGCGCTGGCGAAATGGCTGGCGGCGAAGCTGCCGGACTACTGGAAGACCTAGCGTCCCCTCATCTTGCGCCAGGCGGCGAAAGCCACGCGCGCTTGCTCGCCGCTCGGAATGTGGAGGCCGTAGACGCCGCCGCCTTGATTGACCTGCTCGGTAATGAACTCCTCGTAGGCCGCGATCTCCTGGGTCTCCTCGGCGATCTGGTCGACGAGGGACGCGGGAATGACGAGGACGCCCGCGCGGTCGCCGACTAGCACGTCGCCATCGGCGAGCGCGAGGGGTGTCGCGGGGCCGGGACGGCGCTGGTAGGCGGGAAGGCCGGCGCGGGCGATCTCGGCCGTCTCGCGCAAGGTCCCAGCACTCACGATGCCGGCGATGCCGCGCCGCAGGAGCAGCGCCAGCGGGGGAGAGGTCCTGCCAGCCTCGACGACCAGCACCGCTCCGGCGCGGCAATTCTCCAGCGCTGTGCAGGCCTCGCCGACCAGCACGTCTTGAAGCGGTGCGATCGGCCGCATGTCCGCGATGAACTGGTCAGGCAGGCCGCGCTTGGCGAGCGCCGCCGCGACGGTGCGCGTCCCGACTGTGCTCAGCCTGTCGCGGGTCGCCGGCTTCAACGTCATGGGACTATTTCTTCTTTGCTCTGAGTGCCGCGACCCGCTCCAGGCTTTGCTTCGGCCACATCTTGCTCAATTGATAGAACTCCTTCACCGCCGGTGTCCCCTTGGGCAGCACGACCCAGGGCTGCTTGGACGAGGTGAAGATATGGATATCCGGTGGCATGCGGTCGGGCTCGTCGAGCGTGCCGACCCTGACGAAGCGCACGGCATCGCCAGCGCCGGCATAGTTGCTCCACACCGCGACGCGGCAGCTGGGGCAGCGCGAGATCCTCTGGCCCTTGCCGCTGGCCGACGGCGTGTCGATCACCTCGACCTTGCCCTTCAGCGTCTCGACCCTGTCGGCTTCGATCATGGCGTTGAGCGCAAAGGAGGCGCCGGTCTCGCGCTGGCACCATCGGCAGTGGCAGCAATGCACGAACAGCGGCCTGGACGTCATGCGGTAGCGCACCTGACGGCAGGTGCAGCCGCCCTCGTAAGTCTCGGTCTTGCTGGCCATTGCGCGAGGCTCCCGGCTAAGGTCCGCCAAGGAGATAGCAAACGATCGGGGGAGTGAACATGGCCGGACGTCTAAAAGACAAGGTCGCTATCGTGACCGGTGCGGCGCCGCAAGGCGAGGGCGTCGGCAACGGCATGGC
>PLYQ01000225.1 GCA_003153415.1 Rhodospirillales bacterium
TGGGCGGCGGCAATCTCGGCGCACGCGTGAACGTCGAAGGCCGAGACGAGGTGGCAGCCCTTGCCGAAAGCTTCAACCGCTCCGCGGCGCGCATCGAGGAACTGGTGACGGCGCACCGCCTGTTGCTGGCCAACTGTAGCCACGAGCTGCGCACGCCGCTCGCCCGCCTTGCTTTGTCGGCCGAGCTCTTGGGCAAGTCGGCTGACCCCAAGGTGCGCGAGTCCCTGAAGCACGACATCACCGAACTCGATCAGCTGATCGACGAAATCCTGCTCAATAGCCGCCTCGAGGCGCTGCCGATCGTCGAGCGCCGCGAGCCGGTCGAACTTCTGGCCGTCGCCGCCGAAGAGGCCGCGCACTATGGAATCGAAGCCTCCGGTCAGCCGGTCACCGTGCAGGCCGACTCCGCTTTGCTGCGCCGCCTGGTACGCAATCTCCTGGAGAATGCCCAGCGCTATGCTGCAGACGGGCCAATCGAAATATCCACGCGGTCCGAAGGCAGCCGCGCCATCCTCGAAGTGAGCGACCACGGACCGGGCGTGATCCCGACCGAGCGCGAACGCATCTTCGAGCCGTTCTATCGCCTGCCCGGCGCGGCCGAGAGCGGGCGCGGCTTCGGCCTGGGCTTGGCGCTGGTCCGTCAGATCGCAAAGGGCCATGACGGCACGGCTGTCTGCCTAGCGGCAGAGCATGGCGGCAGCCGCTTTCGCATCGACCTGCCCGCCGCCTAATATCCGCCCAACGGCGGAGGGACGGCCCATGGATTTCGACATTCCCGCGGAGATCGCGGCGTACCTCGGCGAGCTCGATCAATTCATCGAGCGTGAGATCCGGCCGCTCGAGCGCGAGAACGACAATATCCGCTTCTTCGACCATCGCCGCGAGCATGCCCGCACCGATTGGGACAATGACGGCCAGCCGCGCCGCGAATGGGAGGCTCTTTTGGCCGAGATGCGTCGTCGCGCCGACAAGGCAGGCCACCTGCGCTTCGCGCTGCCCAAGGCTCTGGGCGGCAAGGAGGGCTCCAACCTCGCCATGGCGATCATCCGCGAGCACCTCGCGCACAAGGGGTTGGGCCTGCACAACGACCTGCAGAACGAGAGTTCGATCGTCGGCAATTTCCCAGTCGCTCTGCTGCTGCATCGGTTCGGCACACAGGAACAGAAGGAGCGCTATCTCGAAGGCATGTTCACCGGCCGCGAACGCATCGCCTTTGGCCTGACCGAGCCCAACCACGGCTCGGACGCCACCTTCATGGAGACCACCGCCACCAAGCAGGGCGGCGACTGGATCATCAACGGCATGAAGCGGTTCAACACCGGCATGCACACCGCCACGGTCGATCTGGTGTTCGCCCGCACCTCGGGCAAGGTTGGCGAGCCGCGCGGCATCTCGGCTTTCCTCATACCGGTGAAGTCACCCGGCTTCAAGGTCGAGTACATGTGGTGGACCTTCAACATGCCGTCCGACCATGCCGAGGTCTCGCTGACCAACGTCAAGGTGCCGAACTCGGCCATGCTGGGCGAGGAAGGCCGCGGCCTCGACGTGGCGCAGACCTTCGTGCACGAGAACCGCATCCGCCAGGCNNTGCACACCGAGGCCGAGATGACGCGCGGGCTGGTGCGCAAGACGGCGTGGCATCTCGACCGCCAGCACCACATGCAGGTGAGCGAGTGGGTGGCGATGTCCAACTACCGCGCCAACCGGCTGGTGTGCGACGCCGCCGACCGCGCCATGCAGGTCCATGGCGGCATCGGCTACTCGCGCCACACGCCGTTCGAGCACATCTACCGCCATCACCGGCGCTATCGCATCACCGAGGGCTCGGAAGAGATCCAGATCCGCCGCGTCGCCGGCGCGCTGTTCGGCTTCTGGGGCGTGCAGAAGGCCTCGACGGCGCCGGAATGAAAACCCACGCCCGCTTCACGGGCGACCTCCTGACGTTCGGCGCGGCGATCCTGATGGGGTCAAGCTACCCCTTCGCCAAGGACGTGCTCGCCGTCATGAGTCCGCTGCTCTACAGCGGCTCGCGCTACCTAGTCGCCAGCCTCTTCCTGTTCGCGGTGATGGCCCTGATGCGCCGGCCGCTCGGCCTGCCACGCCGCGACTGGCTGCCGATGATTGGCCTGGCCATCATCGGCGTCGCCGTCTTCCAGGCCTGCTGGGGTCTTGCCATGGCCCGCAGCGCGCCCAGCCTCGGCTCGATCGTCATGACCACCACCACGACCTTCTCGGCGATCCTGGCGCGGCTGGCCGGACGGCGGCTGCCGGCGCTGGGCTGGACCGGCATTGCGATCGCCTTCGCCGGCGTTGTGCTGGTGGTGAACAACAGCCTGACGGCCGTCACGCTCGCGTCGGCCGGTCTCGACGGCGCGTTGCTCTGGATGCTGGCGGCCTTCGCCTGGGCACTCTATGTCGAGCGCTGCGCGCCCTACAATCTGCGGCTGGGCGCGCTGCCGGTGATGGCCTGGTCGACGCTCATCGGCTCGCTGGTGCTGGTGCCGTTCTCGCTGCTCTTCGATTCCCTCGGCGAATTCGCCCGCCTCGACGGCAAATTGTTCGGCTACTGGCTCTATACGGCGATCTTCCCGGTGGGCGTGGCCTTCCTCGGCCTCACCGCCGGGCTCGACCGGCTGGGGGTCAGCCGGGTCATGGTCTACATGTATCTAATCCCGGTGGCCGGTGTGGGCCTGTCGGCGGCGTTTTTCGGCGATCCGCTGACCCTGGCGCGCGTGCTGGGTGGGTTGATCGTGCTTCTGGGAGTCATTCTCACGCGTGTTGCGCTCGACCGTGGGCCCCGCGTTCCTGTAGAACGGAGCGCAACTTAGAGGACTTCCAATGGCTCGAAAGGCCGCAAGAAAGGCCGTTCGTAAGAAGGCCGCCACGCCGGCCCTCACCACCCCCGGCACGGGCGGGCGGCGGGCGTTCGTCACTCGCGCCACCAAGGAGACGCGGATATCGGCCGCGATCAACCTCGACGGCACCGGCAAGTACGACGTCAAGACCGGCATCGGCTTTCTCGATCACATGCTGGAGCAGCTCAGCCGCCACAGCCTGATCGACATCACGCTCCGTGCCGAGGGCGACCTGCATATCGACTATCACCACACCACCGAGGACTCAGGGCTAGTGCTGGGCGAGTGCCTGATGAAGGCGCTGGGCAGCCGCGCCGGTATCCGCCGCTACGGCAGTGCCCTCATCCCGATGGACGAGACCCTGACCGAGGTGGCGCTTGATGCCTCGAACCGGCCGTACCTGATCTGGAAGGTGGTCTTCTCCAAGCCCAAGCTCGGCACCATGGACACTGAGCTGTTCAAGGAATGGTTCCAGGCCTTCGCCCAGTTGGGTGGGCTGACCTTGCACCTGTGGAACCACTACGGCGACAACAACCACCATATTGTCGAGAGCTGCTTCAAGGGTCTGGCGCGCGCGCTGCGTGTGGCCATCGAACTCGATCCGCGCCAGCTTACCGCCGTGCCCAGCACCAAGGGCGTGCTCTGACGCCTCTACGACCATGACTGTGGCAATCGTCGATTACGGCTCGGGCAATCTCCGGTCCGCCGCCAAAGCCTTCGAGCGCGCCGCGCGCGAGATCGGCACGGACGAGCGCGTGCTGGTGACGGCCAACCCGCGCGAGGTCGCTGCCGCTGACCGGATCGTGCTGCCCGGCGTCGGCGCCTTCGCCGACTGTCGCGCCGGCCTCTACGGCGTGCCCGGTATGGTCGACACGCTGCAGCGCGAGGTCATCGACCGCGGCAAGCCGTTCCTCGGCATCTGCGTCGGCATGCAGCTTATGGCCACGCGCGGCGTCGAATACGGCATCCACGCCGGCCTCAATTGGATCGCGGGCGATGTGGTGCGCATCGAACCCGGCCCTGCTCATCTGAAAATCCCCCACATGGGCTGGAACGAGCTGCTGGAACTGAGGCCCCATCCGCTGCTGCAGGGGCTAAAGGCGCACGACCACGCTTATTTCGTGCATTCCTTCCAGCTCAAGACCACCAAGCCCGAGACGTTGCTCGCCATCACCGACTACGGCGGTCCCATTACCGCCGTAGTCGGTCGCGATAACCTCGCCGGCACGCAGTTCCACCCGGAGAAGAGCCAGGCCACCGGGCTGCAGCTGATCGGCAATTTCCTGCGCTGGAAACCCTGAGACTGAAGCAGGACAGCACCTCTTGATTGCCCAGCCGATCCGCCTGCTGTCGATCGCCCTGGCGGTGCTGATGGCCGCCGCCGCGCCGGCGGCGGCGCAACGGACGCAGCAGACGCAGCGGGCGCCGCCGCTGCAGTACGACGATCTCCGGCTCGCGACCATCGTCGATCTGGAATACAGGATCGACCCAAACTGGTCGTTTCATCTCGACAGCCAGTTGAAGATCGACGACGACATCAGCCGCCTGCGCGACCTCGAAGTGCGGCCGGGTTTCGAATACACGTTCTCGCGGAACTGGGCGGTGGCCGCGGGCTATGTCCAGTACCAGCGCTATGTGACGGGGCTGCGCACCCAGCGCGGTCCGTTCCAGGACATCCTCTACCGGACCTATTTCGACAGGATCGAAGTCATCGGCCGCCTGCGCACGGAGGAATTGTTCTATGAGGACGGCGCCCTGCTCGGTCGCGCGCGCACCCAGCTCGGCGCGTACTTTCCGATCGGCGACTTGCCCTGGACGTTCGACCTTTCTGACGAGGTCTACTTCAACCTCAAGGTCGACGGCACCGGACGCGAGGCCGGCGTCCACGAGAACAAGGCCTATACCGGGTTGAGCTGGCATTTCACCGCGGGGGCGAGGATGTCGGTCGGCTACGAGCTCGACACCTACGATCAGCTCGGCCAGCTGCGAAACGAGCACACCTTCAAGCTCAGCTTCGCTTACAGTCTCAACTGACAAAGAGAGCTCCGGGAGGATGCCGTGCTTCCACGCCGAAATTTCAAGGCCGGCGCCTTGGCGCTGGCTGCGTCGTCCATCGCCGGCAAGCCGCAGGCGGCGGAACCAGCGCGCGTCGACTGCCACACCCATGTCTTCGTGCGCGGCCTGCCGCACGCCGCCAACGCCCGCTACGTGCCCGACTACGACGCTTCATACGAGGAACTCCTGGCGATCGCCGAGGCCAATGGCATCGGCCGCATCGTCATCGAACAGCCGAGCTTCCTCGGCTTCGACAATTCGTACCTCTTTTGTGCGCTCCGGGCGAAGCCCGAGCGATTTCGCGGCGTGCCCTGGATCGCGCCCCGAACCAGCGCAGCGGAGTGGGACGAGATAGCCCGGCTCGGCGTGCGCGGACTTCGTTTTCCGATCTTTGGACTGCCGACGCCGAACTGGGCCGACTACAAGGAAACATTCGCCGAGGTCAAACGGCGCGATTGGACGCTCGATCTCTATGTCGAGTGCCGGCGGCTACCGGAAATCCTTCCCATGCTGCTCGAGTCGGGCGCCAAGGTAATCGTGCCGCACTTCGGCATGTTCGATCCCAGGCTGGGGCCAATGCGCGACCCGGGATTCAAGGTCCTGTTGGAGGCCGCCAAGACCGGCCGCGTCTACGTCAAGCTGTGCGGCGCCTATCGCGTCGGTCTGGAGGGTGCGCGCGAGGCGGCCCCACTTCTGCTTGCCGCGTTCGGCACCAGCCATCTGGTATGGGCCAGCGACTGGCCGCACACCAACACCGATCTCAGCCGCACGACGACTTATCCCAAGACGCTGCAGTGGCTGGCCGATTGGGTGCCCGACGAAGCGACGAGCCGGAAGATCCTCGTCGACACGCCACGCCGACTTTACGGTTTTTCGTAATCTCTTCGACTGCTGCAAGGGACTCGCCCGATGACGCAGAGTTATTCGTTCGTCCGCTTTTCGACGTTCCGCCACGTCGGCTGGCTTGAATACAACCGGCCGCCCGTCAACGCCTTCACCCGCCAGATGGTCGAAGAGACCCACGATTGCATCGCCGCCGCGTTCGCCGATCCGGCGGTGCGGGTGCTGGTGCTGGCGAGCGCCGTCGACGGCTACTTCAGCGCCGGTGCCGATCTCAACGGCTTCAAGGGCCTCGGGCCGGAGGGTATCCACGCCTGGGCGACGCTCTGCCACAAGATCGCCCGCCTGCTGCGCGCCTCGCCCAAGCCGTTGCTCGCCGCCATCCACGGCACCGCCGTCGGCGGCGGCCTCGAGCTGACGCTGCATTGCGACCTGCGCTTTGCCGCATCAGATGCCAAGCTCGGCCAGCCGGAAATCCGCATCGGCTTCATCCCGCCGATCGCCACGACCCAGGCGCTCGCCCGCCTGATCGGCCGGCCGCGCGCGCTGCGCTACCTCTACGAAGGGCGCATGGTCGTCGCGGAGGAAGCGCTGCAATGGGGCCTGGTCGACGAACTCGTCGAACCGCAGGACTTGCGGGCGCGCGTGCAGACCTACGGCGACGAACTCGCGGAGAAATCGCCGGCGGCACTGGCGGCCATCCGGCGCACCGTAACCTTGGGCGGCGGCATGGGCTTCGAGGAAGGCATGGCGTTCGAGCTCGCGGCCGTCACCGAACTGGCCGGCACACGCGATTTCGCCGAGGGTGTCGATGCTTTCCTGAACAAGCGCCCGCCTGTCTGGCACCCCAAATAAGCAATCAGGCCTACCCGCAACAAAGACGCGGCCTTGGCGTTGTTGATCGTGTGCCAGGACTCGGCCAATTGCCGATCGGATGAAAGACCACTGTGGAGCCCACCCTGGAAGCCCCTCGCCTCGAACGCCGGCTCGTCGCCATCCTCGCTGCCGATATCGAAGGCTATAGCCGGCACATGGAACAGAACGAGATGGCGACGCTGGCCACGCTGTCGCGCCTGCGCGTCATGGCCGATGCCTTGATCGCCAGTCACAACGGCGGGTCACCGGGACCGCTGGCGACAGCATCCTGGCGGAATTCGCCAGCGTGGTGGATGCGCTCGATTGCGCCGTGAAGATCCAGCAAGGCGTCGCCGCAGCCGGCGAGGATGAGGTGCCGGAACACCGCATGCAGTTCCGCATCGGCGTCAATGTCGGCGACGTCATGGTGAAGGACGGCGACATCTTCGGCGATGGCGTCAATATCGCTGCGCGCCTCGAGACATTGGCGCTGCCCGGCGGCATGTGCATTTCACGCGGCGTGCGCGATCATGTCCGCAAGATGGGGCGCTATTGCTTCGAAGACCTCGGCGAGCAAAGCGTCAAGAACATCGCCCAGCCAATCCGCGCCTTTCGCCTCGAAAGCGCCGCCGAGGCGGTACTCGAGCCCGCCTTCGCGGATCCGCCACTCGGGCTGATCTCCACGCCATCGCCCGCCCCGGCGATCGGCGATACGCCAGCCTCCTTCGAGCTGCCGTTCTGGGAAGCGATCAAGGAGAGCAAGGATCCGGCCGAGTTCGCAGCCTATCTCGAGCAGTATCCTAACGGGACGTTCGCTGCCCTCGCCGAAGGTCGCCGCACCGTGCTGCTCACCGAACAATCGAGCCCGGCCGTCGCAGCCGCGCCGGATCCTGACCTTGTCGCGGTGGAGCTCGCCTTTTGGGACGCCATCAAGGAAAGCGAGGACCCGGCGGAATTCTCAGCCTACCTCGAACAATATCCCGAGGGCTCGTTCGCCGCCTTGGCCGACTCCCGCCGCGAGACGCTGCTGCAGGCCAAGGCCGAGCCGCGGCCGGCGCCGCCCGAGCCCGACCCCGTCGAACTCACCTTCTGGGACACCGTCAAGGAGAGCGACAATCCCGCGATGTACGCAGCCTATCTCGAGAAGTATCCCGAAGGCTCTTTCGACGCCCTGGCAAAGGTCCGGCTCGAAGAGCTCGACGCGCCGACTTCAAGAGTTTGAAGTTCGGCCGGTCAGGCCGGGGCGCGCCACAGCCGCAGCGGCCGGTGGGTGTTTCGGGCGGCGGCATCCCACATCAGACGCGGATCGAAACCCTCAGCGGCGAAGATGGTCAGGATGACGACGCCGCAGAAGGCGATGGCGCCGACGCCCGGCGCGATGGTGACCACGCTGCCGAACTGGACCAGCGCGCCCAGCAGAGACTCCATGAAGATATCGACCATCGACCAGCGCCCGATCCAGGCGACGACGTAATAGAGTCTCGTGCGCTGCTGCAGCAGCACCGATGCGCCCATCTCGGTGGTCACCAGCATGGTGGCCATCAGCATGACGGCCAGCCCGATCAGTTTGAACATCGGCACCAGGACGCTGGCGAAGAACACCAGCACGGCCAGCGGATACTGGCGCGCAGCCAACAACTCCTCGACGCCGCCCAGGATGGTGCTGGGCTGGCCGGCGCCCATCTGGATCACGGTGAGCACCGGATAGTAGTTGGCCGGAATGTAGAGAATGGCGCCGGCGAACACGAAGGCCCATGTGCGGTTGAGACTGTCGGGCTTGCGGGCATGCAGTGCCGAGCCGCAGCGCGGGCATTTCGCCCCGTGCCCGGCCGTCACGCTCACCAGGCCACAGCCCTCGCAGCCGATGGCGTTGGGGTGAAAGTCGAGCGGCGGCACTGCCGGCATCGGGCTGTGGGTCTGGCCGCGCCGCTCGATCGCCTCCCACACCGCGTCGGGATCGAGCGCGGTGTCGGCCCACACCGTTACGACCGTGAGCAGGCCGAGCGCATAGACGGCCGGACCGATATCGATATGCACCAGGTCGCCAAGCTTGGTGTAGGCCACGAACACGCCGAGCAGCAGCACCTCGAGCATCGCCCAGATGCCCATCTTGCGGGCGAACAGGAAGACGCCCCGCAGGTTGGGCGGCGGCGTGGGCAGGCGCAGGCCGACCAGCACGTAGAGCGTGCCGGCGAACTTCACGAACGGCGCGATGGCCGTAGTGAAGGCCACCACGAGGGCGATCGGCCACAACCCATCTTTGACCAGCTGGATCGGTCCGGAGTTCAGCGTAGACGAATGCTCGATGCCGGCGGTCGAGACCTGCATCAGCATCGCCGTCCACACCACGGCAAACAGCACAAGGGCGGCGGCGGTGAGCGCCAGGCAGCGGTCGAGCGGATCTCGGCGGGTGCGGCGGAGCGCGGTGCCGCAGCGTACGCAGTCCGACCGCATGTCGGGCCCGAGCGCTGGCACGATCTGAAACTGCCCGCAGCCGAAACACTCGCGCAATGCCGGCTCGGTCAGCGGCGGCTCAAGTGCCCGCGGCACGGATTGCGCCCGCAGCATCTAGGGCTGCAGCAACGCCGCCAGCCCATCGGTGAGCTCGGCCACGGCGTCGCTGATCGCGGCGACCTCACCGGCGACATTCGCCGTCGGCGGCGACTTGGTGATGCGGAAAGTGCGCGCCGCCGAGCGCTTGGGACGGTTGAACTCGACGGCCGCCTGGGCCAGCAATTGCAGCGCGCCGGCCTGGTCGAGATCGAGCCGCTGGATGTTCACCGCGAGGATGGCGTTGGCATCGGCCGAAATGGCACCGCCCTCGGCATAGATATTGGTGTTCGGCAGGCGTTGCGACAGTCCGACCACGATGACACGGCTCAGCAGCGACGCCAGCTGCTCACCCCACCAGTCGTTGGACATCACGCCGAGCTTATAATCCTCGGAGGAGCGCACGATCTCCTTGCGGTCGAGATAGTTCGCCAGATGGATGTCGCGCAGCTGGACGATGCGCGGGCCGGCCGGCAGCACCGGGCCGGGCTTCATGGGAATGGTGTAGAGCGCCGGCTCTGGCGACGTCGAGCAGGCCGCGGCGAGAAAAGGCAGCGCGAGGGCGGCGAGGCGGCGCCGGTTGAGAGGCATCGTCGTCACTCCTTGCCCGTGTTGGTGCGGCCTTTGATCAGCGCCTCGGGATGGCGCGACAGCAGGTCGGCGAGCGCGCGGAACGAGCGCGCCGTATCGTTCAGTTGCGGCAGCAGGCGGTCGATCTCGCGGTTGAACTTCGAGTCGTTGCCGTAGGCGTTGTTGAGGGATCCGGCAAGACGGTTGGCCTTGGTCAGGGTTTCTTCGAGCTGGGCCGAGATCTCGGGCAGCCGCGCCAGCGCGGGCGTCGATCCGACATCGAGCTTGCGCGCCACATCCTGTACGTCGACCATGGTGGCCTCGAGGGCGGCCAGCGACTTTTTGACCTGCGGTCCGTTGATCGTGTCGTCGAGCCCCTTGGTAAGGCTGGCGATGCTGTTGCCGATCGCCGTGAAATCGATGCGGTTGATCTTGGACAGCAGCTCGTTGGCCGAACGCGTGATGCTGTCGAAGCCGCCGCCTTCGGACGACGGCATGATGAAGACGTCGCCGTCACGCTCGAGGTCCTCAGCCGGCGCATCGGGAACGAACTCGATGGCCACGATTTTTGCGGAGCTGATCAGGCTCGGTGCCTGCAGGGTCGCGCGGAAGCCGTGCTTGACCATTTCAGTGGCGACCGTGCCCAAGGGAACGCCCTGAACGGCGGCGGCGCCGGCGATGCGGTCGGCCTCGACGCGGTAGTGCACCGGCGCCTCGATGCGGTCGGTTTTGCGGTTGTAGACGAGCTCGACATCGGTGACCTCGCCGATCTTGAGCCCATGCAGCGTCACATCGGCGCCTATCGCGAGGCCGGCGACCGAGCCGCTGAAGTTCGATCTCATATACAGGACACGGCCGAAGCCTGCCGACAGGGCCGCTTCCTGATTGGCGTAGAGTGGAAAGTGCTGGCCTCCCGTGGCGACGGGCGACTTCGGCACGGCCTGGGTGGCAAAAGCGATGCCACCCAGCAGAACGGCCCTGATCGATTCGAGCTGAATCTCGACACCGCTGCCAGCGAGCTTGATCGACAGGCCGGAGGCGTCCCAGAAGCGCGAATCTTCGCGCACGTACTTGTCGAATGGCGCGCGCACGAAAGCGTGGATGGTGACGTGGCGGGCCATATCCTTGAGGTCCCAGCCGAGCACGGTGCCGACCTCCAGACCGCGGTAGAAGATCGGAGCGCCGAGGCTTATCGAGCCGAGCTTGCGGGTCTCCAGCATAAAAGTGGTGCCCGGAATGACGGTCTCGAGGATGGGCGGATCCTGTTTTCCGACAAAATCGCGCGCGGCCTTACCCTTCTCGGTCGAGGGCATCATGCCGATGTAGGCGCCGGAGAGCAGCGTATCGAGACCGGTGATATTGCCGGCGAAGATGCCCGGCTTGACGATCCAGAAGATGGCCTTGTCGGTCAACAGCGGCTTGGCCTCGGCCACGGTCTCGACCGTCACGATAACCTTGGTCAAATCGGGTGCGACGACGACGGTCTTCACCGTCCCCATCACGACGTCCTTGAACTTGAGCTGCGACTGGCCGGCCTGCAGGCCGGCGCCCGAGTCGAAGGAGATGGTGATGGTCGGACCGCGCTTGGAGAAGGTGTCCCAGGCCAGCCAAAGTGCGATCAACGCGGTCAGCGCCGGCACGATCCAGACCAGCGGAATGCGACGACGGCGAAGGGCGCCCGCCTGTGGCAGGGGCACAGGCCCCGATTGCCCGACCATTATTTCTCGCCCCCAGCGATGCTTGCCGACCTCCGGCATAGCTAAACATATCCATAGTTCCGGTGCCATATAGGTGTTTCAGGCCATGCCGGCGATGGTCGGATGATCAGCCGGGTGGAGCACCGAGGGGCGCCAGGGCGTTGCGTAAGGGCTCGCTGGAAATTTGCAGCAGGCCGCTGAACGGTTGGCCCATTTCCAGGATCAGAAAGATTGCACTCGACACCGACAGGGCACAGACGAGCAGGACCGCCACGACGGTGGTGTTGGGACGCGTGAAGACGCCAAAGCTGCCGAAGATGACCATGAGCCACAGGACCAGTACGCTCAGGAACGCCGACGAGATCGAACTGCCGCGCTGCGAGAAGATGAGCAGCCGTGTCTGCGCCATGTCGCCACCGAGCTGCAGGGCGCGGGACTGCAACGAGCGCTGGACGGCATTTTGCGGCGATAGCTCCTGAAGCTTTCGAAGAATGATTTCGCCGTGGGTGGCGGGCTGGAAAGGTGCTGCCTTGTCGGCGGGCTGGGCGTCGCCGCGCCAGATCGAGTTCGCTATCGGAACGAGAGAAGCACGAATCATCTTCCGCAGCGGCTGGGCCTCCGCGCCATATTCGTCCAGCCGCACGTCGAGTTCGACAATGCCGGCCGTCAGCCGATCGACGTAGCCGCTGGCCTGCTCGTAGGAAGTCCGCGTCGAGGAAATCAGCATGCCCAGCACGATAGCGGCCAGGGTTGCGATCATGGCCGTCGCTAGCCGGATGACTTCCTTGGAATCGCTGCTGAGATGATGCTCCGGCAGGACCGACCGAAGCATCATGGCGAGGCCCGTGCTGGCGCAGATCAACGCAAAGGCGATCCCCGAGACGGCAATGGCGCTCACGCGTCCACCCCCTCAGGTACCGATGCCGCCGCCCGGACTGGGCACAGGCACAGGGTTCGTCGGCGGCAGGGCCGGCACCGGCGGCGTGAGCTGCGGCGGCGGGATCGGCGCGGCCTCCGGCAGCACCGGGCGTCCGATCGCGGACGCGCAGACCTGCTGAAGGGTCACGAGCGAGCCGTTCGGGCAACGGCACATCGTCTCACCGGAAGAAAGCCGCACGGGGCTCGTGCCGACGGGGCACTGAAGCTGCTGGGCATTGCCCGGCAACGAAAACAATGCCAGCAACAGCAGACCAGGGGCTAGTCGGCTCACCGTGAAGAGCTAGCGCTCCCGGCTGTCGATATCACGCGCCAGAACCTCGCGCTTGCCGACATGGTTGGCGGGGCTCACCACATTCTCGCGCTCCATGCGCTCGACGATGCGGGCGGCGCGGTTGTAGCCGATCTGCAGGTAGCGCTGGATGAAGCTGGTGCTGCACTTGCGCTCGCGCGCCACCAGGGCGATCGCCTGGTCGTAGAGCGCGTCGCCCTCGGCGTCCTCGCCCTCGCCCGGCAGGCCGAGACCCTCGCCATCGGCGTCGGGATCGTCGGTCACCGAATCCATATAGGCCGGTGCGCCCTGGGCCCGAAGGTGGCGCACCACCTCCTCGACCTCGGTGTCCGACACGAACGGCCCGTGCACGCGCGCGATCTTGCCGCCGCCGGCCATGTACAGCATGTCGCCCTGGCCGAGCAGCTGCTCGCCGCCCTGCTCGCCCAGGATGGTGCCGGTGATGACGTCGACTGAGGGCCGCTGCGTGGCCATGATGACGTGGATGCCGGCGGCACGCGCCATCTGCGCCAGCCGCTGCACGGTGGCCTCGATCTCCTTGCCGGCGACCAGCATCAGGTCGGCCATCTCGTCGATGATGACCACGATGAAGGGCAGCTCCGTGAGGTCGATGTCCTCGTCCTCGAAGATCGGCTTGCGTGTCTCGGGGTCGATGCCGGTCTGGATCTTGCGGGTCAGGGCATGGCCCTTGCGCTTGGCCTCGACCAGACGCTCGTTGTAGCCCGCGATGTTGCGCACGCCGACCGCGCTCATGGCGCGATAGCGGTCCTCCATCTCGCGCACCACCCACTTCAGCGCCACGATCGCCTTGCGCGGCTCGGTGACGACGGGCGTCAGGAGATGGGGGATGTCCTGGTAGACGCTGAGTTCCAGCATCTTGGGATCGATCATGATGAAGCGGCAGCGATCCGGCGTCAGACGGTAGAGCAGCGACAGGATCATGGTGTTGATCGCCACCGACTTGCCCGAGCCGGTGGTGCCGCCGATCAGCAGATGCGGCATGCGGGCAAGATCGGCGATCACCGGATCGCCGCCGATATCCTTGCCCAGCGCCAGCGGCAGACCCAGGCGATTGTCCTCGTAGTGCCGCGTCGACAAGAGCTCGCGCAGAAACACCGTCTCGCGCCGCGCATTGGGCAGTTCGATGCCGATCACGTTGCGGCCCGGCACGGTGGCGACACGCGCCGAGACGGCGCTCATCGAGCGGGCGATGTCGTCCGCCAGACCGATGACGCGGCTCGACTTGGTGCCGGGCGCCGGCTCGAGCTCGTAGAGCGTGACCACGGGACCCGGCCGCACTTTCACGATCTGACCCTTGACGCCGAAATCGTCGAGCACGGTTTCGAGCAGACGGGCATTCTGTTCCAGCGCCTCCTCGTCGATCTTGGTCTCGACATTGATGCGTGAAGGTAGCGACAGGATATCGAGCGGCGGCAGGCGGTATTCGCCGGTCACCAGGTCGAGCTCGCGCTGGCCCGCCTTGGCGGCGCGCTTGCCCTGGGTGAGCGCGCCGGACTTGCGCGGAATGATCCGTGGCCCGCCGCTCGCCGCGGCTGCCGGCGCTTGCTCGGCCAGCAGCGAATCGGGTGTGAAGGGGTTTTCGTCCGGCCCCTCCGCCCCGCGTTCCGGTTCTGCCAGCGAAACAACCGGCTGCGGCGGCTCGGCATCGCCCAGCTCGATGGATGGCGGCTCGCCAGGTCGTGGCTCGGTAGGCGGAGCAGCGGAACGCAAGCGGCCGAGGAACGGTTCGATGCGCAGGCCGGCAAGGCGGTCGAACAGGGTGCGTTCGCGCAGCGACTCGGGCGGCGCATCGGTCATCAGGTCCGGTGGTGCCGCGGGATGCAGCGGAACGCAAGCCTCCGGGGGCGCCTCGGGGATTTCCGGCGCCGGCCGCTCGATCGGCGCATAGGGCGCATCGACCATCAGCGAGTCGCGCGGCGGCAACGGCGCACCCGCCTCAGGGATCTGGTTGAGGCGCTGCTCGAAATGAGCCGGGTCGTACTGGCTGGCATCGATCTCGCCCGGGATCTCGGCATAGCCGATCTCCGGCGCCGGTAGCTCGCCATACTCGTCGAGCTGATGCGGCTTGCCGCGCCACAGGCCGACGCCGGCCCGCATCAGCCACACCAGCCACAGGAAGGGCGCGCGCAAGATGCGGAAGATCAGCGGCAGGTCGGTGCGATTCATGCCGAGCGCCGGCGCCATGGCAATGAAGGCGAGCGCGGCGCAAATCGGCTCGATCAGGGCGAGGCCGCCGCCACTCGAATGGGTCAGCACCAGCTCGCGGAAGCGACCGACCAGGGCGAGACCCACCAACCCGCCCGGCCCGGCATGGGTCGCCGCGCCCCCGACATCGCCCATGCCGACACAGGCCACGCTCATCATCAGGAGCGACAGCAGCAGCAGCGACAGGCGCAGGCCGAAGAAGCCGAGATGGTGCGTCCGCAACATCCGCACGCCCCAGGTGATGAGGGCCACGGGAACGAGCACGATCGCCAGGCCGAAGGTCTGCAGCAGCAGGTCGGAGACATAAGCGCCCGGCAAACCCATCAGGTTGTTGGGCGGCGTGCCGGTGGCGTGATTGAGCGAGGGATCGGCCACGCTGAAGGTGAAGATCGCCACCAGCAGCATCATGCCGAGTGCGGCGACACCGATGCCAACCAGCTCCATCATGCGGCGGCGCAGGAAATCGCGGCCACCCTCCGGCAGGATCGCCGTCTTGCGCGGTGCAGCGGAGGTGGCGCCCATCATGGCCATGGCGTCACAGCACCTCCGCGAGGCGGCCGAGCGCCTCGCCGACGGCCAAGTTGATCATCGGCAGATGGGCCGGCGGCGCGATCGGCTCGGGCAAAGTGATCGAGCGCGCGAACGGGAACTCGGTCAGCGTCTCCATCAGGCGCGGGTTGAACATCGAGACCATCCAATGGGCCTGCAGCGGCCGGAGCAACGCGATAGCGCCGGCTGGAGGGGGTCCGGCCGGTCTTGTTATGAATCCATTGTAGAGGCAAAATTAGCCTTTAACAACAATGCAATAGGCCGGTTTCTTCAAGTTCTAGAGTCGGCAAGCACGAGAGGCCCAACGGCTAGATCGGCGGCGTCTCAGAGCGCGTTGGAGCCCGTTTCACCTGTACGGATGCGCAGCGCCTGTTCGACGGCGGTGACGAAGATCTTGCCGTCGCCGATCTTGCCGGTGTGGGCGGCCTTCTGGATGGCTTCGACGGCACGCTCGACCTGAGCGTCGTCGACCACGATCTCGATCTTCACCTTGGGCAAGAAACTCACCAGATACTCGGCCCCGCGGTAGATCTCGGTCTGGCCCTTCTGGCGGCCGAAGCCCTTGACTTCGCTGACCGTGAGACCCGACACGCCGACGCCGGTCAAAGCGTCACGCACCTCGTCGAGCTTGAACGGCTTGATGATTGCGGACACGAGTTTCATACGCTTCCCTCCTGCCCTTTCGGCTTAGGGCAGGAGAGTGGCGTCTCATATAGGCGGCGTCAAACAGGCGCGTTCAAACGCGCTCAGACGCCGTCTGACGGCGGCGAGGCAAGAAAAAGGCCCGACAGGGGGCTGCCGGGCCTCAGTAGCCGCCGCGACACGGAAAGCGGCGGTGGAGGGAACCAAGGGAGGAGCGGGGTTCCCGAGTTCGCTTGCGCGTCGTCAGACGACGCTTAGTGCACCGTCTCCCCGTGCAGATTGATGTCGAGGCCTTCGACCTCTTCTTCGGTGGTGACGCGCAAGCCGATCAGCGCATCGACGATTTTCAGAATCGCGAAGGTGGCGATGGCGCACCAGGCGATGCAGACCAGGCAGCCCCAGAGCTGGGTGAGCACCTGGCCGGGATGGCCGTCGATCAGGCCCTTCTTGCCGGCGCCGCCGATCGCCTCGATCGCGAAGACGCCGGTCAGGATGGCGCCGACGAAACCACCGACGCCATGCACGCCGAAAGCGTCGAGCGAATCATCGTAGCCCAGCGCATGCTTGAGACCGGTGGCGCCCCAGAAGCACAGCAGGCCGGCGGCGATGCCGATGGCGAGCGAGCCCGCTGGATTGACGAAGCCCGAGGCCGGAGTGATGGCGACGAGGCCGGCGACCGCGCCGGAAATGATGCCCAAGACCGACGGCTTGCCCCGCGTCATCCACTCCGCGAACATCCAGGAGAGCGCTGCGGCCGCGGTGGCGAACTGGGTGACCGCCATGGCCATGCCGGCCGAACCGTTGGCGGCACTGGCCGAGCCGGCATTGAAGCCGAACCNNTGATGTGGACCACGGTGCCGCCGGCGAAATCGAGCACGCCCCAGTCACCGAGGAAGCCGCCGCCCCACACCCAATGGGCGATCGGCGCGTAGACGATCAGCGACCACAGTCCCATGAACCACAGCATGGCCGAGAACTTCATGCGCTCGGCGAAGGCGCCGGCGATCAGCGCCGGCGTAATG
>PLYQ01000190.1 GCA_003153415.1 Rhodospirillales bacterium
ATCGGAAGCCGCTCTAGGCACGTCTTGGCTAAGGAGGGGCAGCATGGAAGCTATCACGCAAGAAAGCGCAGTGGCTCCTCAAGACGCTAAATCTGTATCAGTGGCCCTGACGCCGGACAGGCTGGTGCCGCCTCAGGGTGACGCGCCAGTTCTCTCCTTTGACCACTCCGGCACGGCAATCACTTGGCGACGGCACGCTATTTGTCTAACCAGATGTCCTCGTAGCGATAGCCGTTGAAGAAGCTGTTTACCATGAGTGTGACGCCCTTGACGTGGGGATGCCAGCAAGTCCCCGCGCTGGCATAGAAGATGATCGGTCGGGCGGTCTCCTCCGCCAACTTGCGTTCGATCGCCCACACCTGCTGCCTGCGCTTTTGCTCGTCGCCCTCGATCGATTGCTGCTCGATCATTTTGTCGACCTCCGGGTTGCAGTACCCGTCCCAGTTCAGGCTCGATCCACAGGCGTAAAACTGGTGGAGGGCCGGGTCGGGGTCGGGGCCGCTGGTCTGCAGGTTGAGGCCGATGATGAAGTCCTTGCGACGTATCTTGGGAAAATAGGTCGCGGTCTCGACCGCCTCGAGTTCGGCGTCGACATAGATCTCCTTTAGCTGGTCGAGCAGGATCACAGCCGGACTACGATAGGTCGGCAGGTCGCGGGTCGACACCTTGACCTTGAGGCGCTTGTTCGGTCCGTAGCCGAGTTTTTCCATGATCGCGCGGGCCTGTTGGCGGTTCTTTTTCACGTCGGGGTCATATCCCGGCAAATCCTTCAGCAAATCCGGCGGCATCCCCCACAGTCCGGCCGGCGCGGGCTGCAGCACCGTGCCAATGTCGCCCTGGCCTTCAGCAATGATGTCGATGAAAGCCTGGCGGTCGATNNTTGACGATCACGTGGCGGTTGACGGTGCCCGGCGTCATCTCGCAGACCGCCGCTGGAACCTGCTGCCGCACGTCCTTCATCAGCTGCGGCGTGACCTGGGTGGGAAAGGTCATGTCGAACCTGACTGCGGTGAAGGCCAGCATCGCCGTCGCCACGTTCTTGATTATCGTGTATTCGATGCCGTCGAGATACGGCCGGCCCGGTTTCCAGTAGTCGGGATTGCGCGTCACCTTAATGTACTGGTTCGGCTTGTAGCCGACGAACTTGAACGGCCCCGTGCCGATCGGATGCTTACGCATCGCCTCGGGCGGAACATGGCAGGGATAGACCGCCCCAGTGCCCCCGGAAATCAGCATGAGAAACGCCGGCTGCGGCCGCTTCAGGTGAAAGGTGACCTCCCAGTCGCCCTTGGCTGTGACACGGTCGAGGTTATCGAAAGCCGAAAACCGCGGATTGACGCGGAGCTTCTCGACCGATTTCTCCAGCAGCAGGTTCCACGTGCACTCGACGTCCTTGGCCGTGAACGGCTTTCCGTCATGCCATTTGACACCCTGGCGCAAGGGAAAGGTCAGTTTGGTTTGGTTTTCGCTCCAGGACCAGCCAGTGGCGAGATCCGGGATGATCGACTGAAGGTTGTTCTGTTTCACACTCTGGTCGAAGACGACTAGATTGTTGAACACTCCCATCATCGGCCCCACCGCATATGCGGTCGCCTCTTCCAGGGGAGACATGCTGGCCGGGCTGTCAGGGGTGAAGATCCTCAGAATGCCACCGGTCTTTTGCGCCCAGGCGGTATCGACAGCGCCCATGCCCGCCAGAAGACAAACGACCGACGCCAGCACACGCATGTGTCGAACCATTCGCGCCCCTCTATCGCTATCGTGGTTTTCGAACTTCTCCCTGTACGTAATTCGACGGATACGCTAGCTCATAGCAGCGTCGCCGGCCATCGGCTCAATATCCAGGCACTCGTGCCCTACTCAATCACCTCGTCAGCGCGGGCTAGGAGTGACGGCGGGATGGTGAGGCCGAGGGCCTTGGCGGTCTTGAGATTGAGGGCGAACTGGAATTCGGTCGGCTGTTCGATCGGCATGTCGGCCGGCTTGGCGCCCTGCAGGATGCGATGCACGAAGCCGGCGCTGCGCTTGAACAGCATCGGCTCGCTCGCGCCGTATGAAAACAGGCCGCCCGCCTCGGCAAAGGAGCGCTGCTTCGTGGCCGCCGGCAGGCGGTGCTCGAGGGCGAGTTCGGCCACGCGCGGCGACGACAGGCTGCCCTGGACGACGACGGCGCCGGCCCGCACCTTCACCATCTCGGCGAAGGTGGGTCCCACTTCATTGGGGCCGCCGATCATCTTGACCGGACCGATCTCGATCTTGGCGACCCGCCCGGCGGCCCCGGAGCAATAATTGGCAACGTTTCCGGCAATGCCGCTCGAGCGGCAACGGCGAAGGGTGCGGCGGCGAGGAAGGTGGCGACCGAACGCCGCCCGAGAGTGGCGGTCATCATCGCTGGACACGGTATTCCGCGGCGTCCGTGGACGCAACAACGGCCTCGCGAAGTAAGCTGACGTGCGATGATCGCGTTCCTCATCAGTCAGCTTAAGCGTTCCTTAGCCGACGCCCGTGGCTGCAAGAGATGACTTCATTTCTGATCTTAGGCCGCCATATTCGGGGTGTTCATCGGCGGCCGATGCTTCTTCACAAGATCGGCAACCTCCCGCTGCCTCTCTTCCGGCGAGGAATCAGGGTGAATTCTAATCATCAACATGTTCGCTGCGTACTCAGTGCAGGCAGCTTCCCAGCGAAGCGCGGCTTGCTGAGTGAAGGCGGCATTAAGGCTCGGCGCCTCACCTGCAAAAAGGATCACAGGACCACCCGGCGCCGAGCGAGCAAATACGAAAGTTCCCCGTTGGTGTGTGATGGCCGATAGGTTGTCCCCGCTCGTCAGCAAGTATTCGTACCCGTGGCCGCTGGCACCTTGGAATTTCTCGCTTATCCCCATGACTTTCGCTTCTTAGCTGATCCTCGGCGGACTTCATCACGAATACTGCCGGATAGCCGGGCCGCCCTGAAATGAACGCGACAGCGGATCGCTAGAACTTGTTTGCCTGATAATCTGCCAGCGCCTTGTCGGCAGCTTTGCACGCTACCTCGGCGGCGCGAGCTTCTAAGCGTTCGGTAAACGTCAAGCCATGCGCGGTGTGGATGCTCTTCAACGCATTTGCGAAGCCGAGAGCGACGTGATGTCGGTGCATGCTCGCGGCTGCTTCCAACAGGTGATCGAGTTGAGGGTCTTCGAGGGCCAAGGGACTGACCTCAGAGATTGGGAGTGGCATAGGTTGACGCACAAGCCCCGTAAAGGTTCCTTATTCCGGATCGGTTCGCATTGGTCATTCTCAGGCATCAGCGCAGGCGGCTGATATCTCTCAGCGTGACGACCAATCCCACGGCGGAATGGATCGCCAACCAGATAACCGATGCCTTCCCGTGGAACGAAACGCCCGACCACCTGATCAGGGATCGCGACGGGTCATACGATCATGCCGTCACGAGGCGTCTTGCTGCGATGGGCATCCGTGATCATCCGACGGCCCCACGCTCACCTTGGCAGAATGGGCATGCGGAGCGGTTGATCGGCTCGATCCGCAGGGAATGCCTCGATCACATCGTCGTCTTCGGCGAGGCCCATCTGCTGCGGATCCTCGCGGCGTATGCCACCTATTATAATGACATCGGGACCCACCTCGCGCTCGCCAAGGACGCGCCGCTCCGTTGTCCGGTTCAGCGGTTTGGCGAGATCACTGCCCTGCCGATCCTCGGCGGACTTCATCATCAATATTGCCGGATGTAATTGCGGTAGGCACTCGTCTGCTTGTAGAAGCAATAGCACGTCGTGCCGTTCACGCCACAATGCCCAAGATCTGCACGACGAGTTCGGAGCCATTCGCGGTGGCTGCTGTCGCCGCGAAGCCATCTGTCAGGTGGTTTGCTGACGTCACGCTGGCCGTAGTGCCGTTGACACCCACCATCACAGTCTTTGCCCAGTTCCCGTCAGTCAGCCCCTGTGCCACCGCGAAGTGGTCACCGACTGCTTCCTTGTTTACGACGTACTGAGCGTCTACGCCTTGAGCGCCGGAAACAATATTCAACACTAGAGTGGCATTGGTGGCGCCGCCGGATTGCAGTTGGGAGAGCCAGTAATTCAGGCCAACCGTGTCAGCCGGCCTCCCGAAGAGGTTTTGGTAGACCGTATTGATAAAGGCTTGGTTCGTCTGACCTCCTAGTGTGCCGGCTGTCTCGGGCTGAACAAGAAAACTCGCCGCAATCTGCGGAAGGCTCATGCCATTGCTGAGTTGCGTAGCCCAATAGTCGAGCCCAAGCGCATCGGGAGCACGAGCTAGGTCGGCGATGTACAAGGAGGTAAGGCTCGCCATGGGTGACGCCGGCAAAGCAGAGCCCTGGGCAGTCAGTGAATACGACGCAGCAGCCTGGCTCACCGAAGAGAATACAGCATCGGCTTGCAGCGCCTGTGATAGTAGAATTGTCTGATCCGTGAACTGAGCGTTCTGAATGCTTGTTAGCGTATCGGTGCCGTCGGTCCCGACCTTGTCCTGAACGGTGGCTGTGGCTGACCCGGCGGTTAGCGTCGCCACATAGTTCTTCGAAGCCCCGGAATAGACGGACGTGTTGGTACCTGTGCCACCTGTAATCGTGTCGTTTCCCGGTCCGCCGATGAAGGTGTCGTTGTCACTATTGCCAAAGAACGTGTCGTTGCCACTCCCACCTCTGGCATTTTGGATATGGGTACCCATAGCAATTGAGATGTTAGCCGTCAGGGCGCCCGCGTTGGAAAACGCCCCTTGTCTCAAGTCGATGAGTTGATTGGTGCTGTAACCTGACAGATCCAAAGTGTTGTTGCCGCCGGCGTCCCAAATGCAGAAGANNTGTCGCCGGTGCGGGTGGACATGTTCGCGCCGTACAAACGCTGAATAGCCGCGATGTCGTGGAGCATCGGCGTGAGGGGTTGGTAGGTCGTCCCGTTTAATGTGTAATTTGCTCCGGTATTGGAGGCATCAAAGTAGCTCATCACCGAATACTGCAGACTGTCCTGGATGTAAGCGGCGTTGTTTGAATAGGTGATCTGCGCCTGAACATCTCCGGCGTCATAATTCCCCGGATGCTCCAGCCCNNTGGGCGGCAGAATTGACGGACGGATCCTGAGTAAAATTTGAAAACAACAAAGTTGCTGAGTTTGTATTGCCCTGAGTATTGACGCCTTGAAACGTGATGTTGGCGACTGATGCCCATTCAGCCAAGGCCGAGTTGACCGCAACTTTCTCCGCGCTATTTACCTTCGCAAAAGTTCCTGCCTCGGTCCCGTAGCTGGCGTCGGGTGCAGTGTCGCGAAACCCGTAGGTAATAGGGCCTGCGCTCGTGCCGATCGAGGGTGCCCATGAGTAGTTATCGCGGGTGATCTGTGTGGCTGCTTGGGCGGGTGTATAGGAAACTGTCGTTACCAATGACATATCCCCCAAAAGCTCTGTGCGCGGCAGAGATGCACATTATCGAGCCAGACGATGGTAATTTGCAACTCACCGCTCCCAACAAATGTCCGCATCCTTAAATGAGTTGCAGATGATCGTGAGCGTCCGGTGAGGGCCGTCTTCAGGGCATGTCGTCACAAAGCGCCTTGCGGCCATGGGCATCGTGATCACCCAACGGCTACACGCTCACCTTGGCAGAATGGGCACGCGGAGCGGC
>PLYQ01000088.1 GCA_003153415.1 Rhodospirillales bacterium
GGCGCTTGGCGGTGACCGTGATCTCGAGTGGAGTGCCTTCGTCTGGTTTGGTTTGTGCCAGCGCCGGCCCAGCTACGTTAATGGCCGCTCCGAGAACCAAAACCGATCCGCCAAAACGCCGCTGCATTGCCCGCCCCCTTGCCGCGTGTTGCCGGGATCCGCGAAGTCCGTAGTCGGGACGTTACAATATAACATTTTGGATCGTCAACTCGCTTGGCCGATCAGCTCTTGTCTCGGCTCCGGCACACCTATCTCGCCGGCTCGCTTACAAAGGCGATCTTGCCCAGGCCCGCCTTTGATGCGTCGGCCAGCATCTCTGCGACATAGCGGTAGGCCACGGTTTGGTCGGCGCGCAGATAGATTTCCGGCTGCGGCCTCTTTTTGCCTGCCTCGGCGAAGCGCAAGGCAGTGTCCTCACGGCTCAACCGCTCGCCATTCCAAAACAACGCACCCGTGGCGTCGATGGCGAACTCGATCTTTTCCGGCTTCTGGATGTCGGCGGTCGAGGTCGTCTTGGGCAAGTCGAGCTTGACTGAGTTGGTGAGCAATGGCGCGGTTACGATGAAGATCACCAGCAGCACCAGCACGACGTCGATCAACGGCACCATGTTGATCTCGGCCATCGGCTGGGACGAGGATTTTCGGTCGAAGCTTGCGAACGCCATGATGGTTCTCCCAACTCTTACTTGACCGCAGCCAGCGCGACGGCGCCGGGCTTGAGGGATTTCGACGTGGCCGAGGCCTGCAGCGCCTGGCCCATCGACAGGAAGGTGAGCAGCTCGAAGGCGAAGGCGTCGAGCTTGGCCGACAGGACGCGATTAGAGCGTGTCAGCCAGTTGTAGCCCATGACCGCTGGCAGAGCGACGGCGAGGCCGATGCCAGTCATGATCAGCGCCTCGCCGACCGGGCCCGCCACCTTGTCGAGCATGCCCGAGCCGCTCATGCCGATGGCGACTAGGGCGTGGTAGACGCCCCAAACCGTGCCGAACAGGCCGACAAACGGCGCGGTGGCACCGACGGTCGCCAGCATGGTGAGACCGTTCTCCAACGAGGTCGTCTCCTCGTCGAGCACCTTCTTGATGGTCCGTGTCAGGAACTCCTGCTGGCTGCCCGCCTCCTCGAGCTTGGCGGCGCCGAACTTCTCGTGGTGGGCCTGAGCGTTCAGCGAGTGCGCCGTGAGACGGCTGAAGGGTTCGCGCGAGCCGTGTACGCTGAGTTCGTGTTGCACCGCTTCCAGCGACGTCGCACTCCAGAAGAACGTGAGAAATTTCCGGCTGCGGTTCTGGCGCACGATCTGGCTGACGCCCTTCATGACGATCAGGTACCAGGAGGTCGCCGACATTACGGCGAGCACGACCAGCAGGACCGTCACGACGATGTCGGCGTTCCGGAGAAAGTGGCCGAAACCCAGGGATGATGCGTCGCCCATATGTCGTGCTCCTACTGCAACACAAATTTGACCGGAATGAGGACCCAAACTGCCTGCGGAATGCCGCCTTCAGCATAGGGCCTGAAATGTGCCGCCCGTACGGCGCTTAGCGCCGATTCGTCGAGCGCGGTATGGCCAGAAGAGACCTGTAGCGAAACCTGCGTCGGCCGCCCCGTGATGTCGACCAGCACCCGCACAGTCGCCACACCTTGCTCGCCAGAACGGCGCGAGGAGGCCGGATAGGTCGGGCTGGGCGGTACGAGGTAGCGTACCTGCGCGACGGACACCGTTTTGGGCGGAGCCGGCGCGGCCGGCTGCGGCGCGGCTTCGACCGGCGCCGCCGGCGTCGGTGGGCGCTGCACCGGTTTGGGCGGTAGCGGCTTGGGCTTTACAGGCTCGGGTGGCTTGGGCGGCGGCGCCTGGATCGGAAAGACTGGCGGCGGCAGGTCGGGTGGTGGCGGTTCGACCATCGTTGCGAGGTCGGGCGGCGGCGGGGTGGGCTCCGGCGGCAGCGCCTCTTGCTGGGGCGGGTCCGGCACGGCGGCTGGCTCGGCCGTCACCATGCGCACTTCCATCGGAGCGACCTGGCCCACGATCAGCTTCGCCGGTTCGATCTGTGTCAGTGCCCAAACCCCACCAACATGGAAGAAGATGACCAACGCCAGTAGGCCGCGTCGCACTGCCGGCGACAGTGGCTCCCGGCGCGACTCGTCGAGATAGTCGCCGAAGGACGGCGCGAAAGAGGCGGGTGATGCGCTCACGGGCCTGTCCTTAGGACTGAAGCGGCCATAGCGCCAGCGTCCCTGCACGGATCGGCAAAGCGGTCTTGTGCCGCTGTTAAATCCCGCCCAGAAGGCGCTTGAAAGGCAAGCGACGCCATTCTCGCGACCTCACCCTGCCGCCTTCGATCGTTGCCCAAGCTGAAGAAGTGATCAAGTGCGAGGGTCTGCCAAGTCCGCTTAGGGTCAGGTGCGTCGTTCTGAGGCTGCGCCCATGACTTCCGGTCTACCCCCACGAACAGACATCCCCAGTGTCTGTCGGCTCGTCTCAAAGCTGCCAGAACCGGTAGTCCGCGCATGCCGAAAGATAAACCCGAATCGAGCCGGTAGGGTCCTCAAAGTCATCACGCTCGTGGCGATGGGAGCGGGCACCTTCTTCATTGGACTTCTCCCGACTTATACGACAGTCGGCATGGCCGCCCCGTCTGCCTCGTCGCGCTGCGGCTGATCCAGGGCCTGGCGCTTGGCGGCGAGTGGGGCGGCGCCGCGCTGATGGTCAACGAGTACGATCCGGGCGGCAATGCCCTGATCCCGATCGTCGCGGTCCAACTTCTCACGGCCTTTAATTCGCCGTGGCCGATCTCAATCTATCTGGCCGGTTTCCTGCTCTTGATGGTAGCCTGCGTCGCGGCCACTCCGGAGACGGCACATGTTGACCTCGCCCGCGTCCGTAGCGGCGAGCTCCGCGCAAAGGGAGCCTAAAATGCCCGAGATCCCGTTGATCGATATTGGCCCCCTGCTGCGTGGTGCGACAGGGGACTCTGTCCAAGCGGTAGCGCGGGAACTCCGGCGCACATGCGAAGGCACGGGCTTCTTCTCCGTCATCGGCCATGGCGTGCCGAAATCGGCCATCTCCGATCTGAGCCGTAATGCCTACGCCTTCTTCGATTCTTCACTGGAAGAAAAGAAGCGCGTCGCTCGGCCGCGGCCAGAGCAAAATCGCGGCTTCATCGGGTCGGGCGGCGAGACACTCGCCCGGCTGGGCGGCAGGGAAACGCCGCCCGACATCAAGGAGGTGTTCACCATCGGCCCCTTTGACTTTGCGGCAGACGACTATCACTCCTGTACGAGCGCCTATCCAAGCTTTGCACCGAATCTTTGGCCGGCCTGCATCCCGGAGCTGGAACCGGCAATGAAGACGTACTGGACTTTCGTCGAGCATCTGGCCAAGGCGATTGCTCGGGGGTTTGCGATCGCGCTCGATCTCGATCCGCGCTATTTTGACCCGCTCATCGACAGGAACACGAGCCAGCTCCGAATCATTTATTATCCGCCGCCGGGCGCCGCACCCGAACCGGGGCAACTCAGGGCCGGCGAGCATACCGACCTCGGTATGATGACCATCCTCACCAACGACAACGACATCGGCGGGCTGCAGGTCCGACGGCGCGACGGTGACTGGATCGATGTTCCCGTGAACGACGATGCCTTTGTTGTGAACATCGGCGACCTCATGATGCGCTGGACCAACGATCGCTGGGAGTCGACGCCGCATCGCGTGATCAATCCGCCCGACACTAGGATTGCGCAGAGCCGCCGGCTGTCGATCGCCTATTTCTTCATCCCAAACTACGACACGAAGGTGGCTTGCGTCGAGACCTGCCGTTCAGCCGACCGACCGGCCAAGTACAAGCCGATCTCTGTCACCGCCTACCGCACCGAGCGCTTTGCGCGGACAGCGCAATAACGAAGCGTGCTGTGCACTCCGGCCCTTCACACAAATGCAACTCCGCCGTTTAGTCAGTGCAAAATGTAACTTTTATACTGACAGCGGGAATTCACCGCCACAACCGGACCGTGCCGCCAGCTCCTTCGCGAGCCAATCAGCTGCTCGTCGGTAGTCTACGTGGCGTTGATCGATCGTTGGCAGGTCCGAAACGTGCCATTAAGAGACGTTCGTCATCGGAAGCCTTTCCAACACTGCAGATGATTTTTTCAACAACGAGGCTTGCGCTGTGCGTCGAGGATCATTCCGATAATTCTGAAAGTCCGCATCGGATGCAAAGCTAACTATGTGCATCTCTACGGTGCCATCCTGATTTCGAAGACGACGCTCCAAACGCCCGTTAAACTCGGGCAATAGCGGCAAGACGGCATCCTCGTAAGCTCGAAAGTCCCCGATACCCTCAGTAGGTATTCGCGCTATGAGTACAACCGTTACGAGGTTGGTTTGATAGTCCGTCACAGTAATCCTCTGAAGACGCTACATCCTGCGGTCGCTGCTTTACAGCGTCAATGACCGCTCGGGGTCGAGGCTGTGTGAAAACCATTCTGCGAGTCATCTGGACGCAAGATTGATTCGAATTGACCGCTGCTCGCGCATGGAAGAGTCGCCCAGACCGCAACTCCGATTCTCTTGTTGCGTGCCGACAGATGCTTTCAGCGTTTTCACACAGCCTCGGTCAGAAGGCGACACTGCTGACACGCCGAAGCGACGAGCCTCTTCGCGGCTGAGCTACTGCAATAAGGCGCGATAGCCCGCAAGCCGTCGGCCACATGCTACTTCTTCTTAGTCCTGGCAAGACTCCTTGTAATTTAACGTCGTACGTTCGTATGGAACACGGCTGCACAACAATCCCTTTGGGTACCCTTTTTCACGGTTGATCATTCTGGGCAAACCCGCAGCCCGGCAATCGCAGCAAGTCCGTTGACACCGCCGCCTTCGGACCCATACCCATTGGAGTATGAGCCAAGATCGATCGCAGCCGCGGCCTGGCACCACCTCGGATGCGCCGCGCGGCGCCCTGTCGCCGGCCGAGCAGCGCGCGTTCTTCCGGCGACCGCTGCTGGCGCGGCTCGCGACGGTCGCGCCGGACGGCGCACCCTATGTCGCACCGCTATGGTACGAGTGGAACGAGGACGACGCCTCGTTCTGGTTCGTGATCCGTGAGCGCGCCCGCTTCATGTCGCACATCCTGCGGGAGCCGCGGGTCTGCCTGTCGATTGCCAGCGAAACCCCACCCTATGCGCGCGGCACGATCATGGGGCGCGCCGAGATCGCCGGCCGACCGGGCCAATCCGATGCCTGGCGGCCGATCGCCGAGCGCATGGCGCGCGCCTACATCGGCAAGCGCGGGCCCGGCTACATCGACGGCACCGCGCACTTCCCGCGCTGGCTCGTGCGCGTCGTGCCCGAAACGATGACGACATGGCGCGGCGGCGGCTGGGCCCGCCGCTACACCGACGGCGGCTGAGCCGCACGGTCTTTACAAGCCGCGACCGCTGCTGGCGTAATGGGCAACGCCTGCACATCCAGCGGCGCATGGGGGCGGCGCCGCGCCACGGAGTACTTCAATGAACCCGACCGGACCGGCCGAGCCAACCGCGCCCACAGGAACGAGGCCATCGCGCCGCGCCTTCATGGCCACCGCCGCCGCGACGGCCGCCCTGGCGGGCACGCGCGACGCCTCGGCGGCGTCCGACACTCTGGTGTGGGACATCGCGGCGGGCCCGCAGTATGTCGATCCGATCATGGGCACGAGCGCCCAGGCCAACGTGATGGTGCTGCAGAACGTCTACGAGCGGCTCGTCTGGTACGACGGCCCCAACATGGAGCCGATTCCGTGGCTGGCGACCGGCTGGGAGGTCAAGGACAACGGCCAGCGCTACGTGTTCAAGCTGCGCAAGGGGATCAAGTTCCAGGACGGCGGCAAGTTCGACGCACAAGCGGTCAAGTTCAGCTTCGACCGCGCCGTGCTGCTCGACGACCCGACCGGCATCGGCTCGTTCTTCCCGACCGGCACCGCCGCGCCCGGCCTCCTCAAGGGCGCCTGGGAGTTCAGCAAGTCCTTCGGCGTCGGCAAGGACTACTCGCAAGCCGCGGTCGACGCGTACCTCGCCGCCGGCGCGGTCAAGGTGATCGACGACGAGACCGTTGAGTTCAACCTGGCGCAGCCCTACGGCGCGTTCCTGTCCGACATCGCGACCTTCATGGGCTCGATCGTGTCGCCCGCCTATGTCATCGTCCACTGGAAGAAGCCCAGCGAGCCGCAGCGCGGCTTCGTGCCCGGCATCACGGCCGGCCAGCGCGACGACTGGATGCTGGCCAATGCCAGCGGCACCGGTCCGTACACGCTCTCGGTCTTCGACAAGGCCACCGCCAACGTCGTGCTGAAGGCCAATCCGCAGTACTGGGGCGGGCCAGCCGGCAAGCTCAAGCCGGCGCTGCAGAACGTCATCATCCGCACGACACTCGACCAGGCGACGCGCCTGCTCGACATCAAGTCGGGCACCGTCGACATCGCGGACATCGCGACCGCCTCGATCTTCGACGTCATCGACAAGGGAAAGTGGCTCGACCAGCAGAAGATCGAGCCGACCGTACCCGGCGTCAGCGTGCCCGGCCCGTTCCCCTGGCTGACGATCTACTTCGCGAAGATGAACCTCAAGATCAAGAACCCGGACGGCAGCCTCGCGGCCTTCCAACCGTTCCAGGACATCCGGGTGCGCAAGGCGTTCGCCTCGGCAATCAACGACGCCGACATCCGCCGCAACGTGTTCAACGGCTTTGCCGAGGCGATTCCCTGGGGCCTGACGCCGGCGCAGTTCGGCTACGACCCGGCGATCAAGAAGGCCTACGCGTTCGACCTCAAGCTGGCCAAGGAGCTGCTCGACGCCGCCGGCAAGGATGGCGGCTTCTTGCCGGCCAAGCCGCGCGACATGGTGATCATCTACAACGCGGCGGCACCGTGGCAGGGCTACATCGCGACGCAGGTCGCCTCCACCATCAACCAGCTCAATGCCGGATTGAAGCTCGATGTGAAGGCGCTGTCCTTCACCGAGTACGTCAACTCGTGGCGCTCGCAATTAACCGGGTTCAGCATCCACAGCACGTTCTCGCTGACCGCCGACCCGAACTCGTGGCTCAGCATGTTTGGCACCGCGGCCGGTTTCTGGGCCAGGACCAGCTCCTACGACAACCCGAAGGCGGGTGCGCTGTTCAAGGAGCAGTTCCAGTCGATCGACCCCAAGCAGCGCGTCGGGCTGATCTCCGAGATGATGCAGCTGGTCAACGAGGACGTCGCCTGGGTCTGGCTCGGCGCCGCGACCGCCTATGGGCAGCCGACCTTCAATCCGAACGTGCTGCGCGCTAGCGTGAAGGGCTTCTACTACAACCCGACCTACCAGGGCTTCTATTTCCCGGCCTTGAGCAAGGCGTGAGCGGCGATGCGTTGGGTTTGACGGGGGGCGCCTGATTGAGATTGCTGGGGTACATCGTCAGGCGGCTGGCCGGTCTCGCGTTGGTGCTGCTGGGGGTCAGCATCCTCGTCTTCGTGCTGCTGCGCGGCATGCCCGGCGTCGACCCGCTGTCGGCCTACATCACGCCCGGATTGCCGATGAGCCAGGAGGCTCTGAAGGGCCTCAGGGGCGAGCTGCACCTCGACCAGCCGTTGCCGGTCCAGTACTTCTATTACGTGGCTGATCTGCTGCGCGGCGACTGGGGCTATTCGCGCACCGCGGCGCAGCCAGTCATTCAGGCGCTGCTCGAGCGGCTGCCGGCGACGGTCGAGCTGGCGGTGGCTGCGGTGCTGCTCAGCACCGCGATTGGCGTGCCGGCAGGCATCGTCGCCGCCGTGCACCGTGACCGCGCGCCGGACATCGCGGTGCGCGTGGTGTCGATCACCGGCATCTCGTTCCCGGTGTTCTGGCTCGGCATCCTCCTGCAGCTCGTGTTCTTCTACTATGCCGGGCAGCTGGGACTGCCGACCTTGCCGTCGCGCGGCCGCGTCGACGACCTGGACGCGCTCACGAACCCGCTCGCCCCGGTCACCGGGTTCTACCTGATCGACAGCCTGATCAGGGGCAACCTGGCGTTCTTCGCCAGCGCGCTCGCACACTTGGTGCTGCCCGCCTTCGCGCTGAGCCTGATCGGGCTGGCCACCGTCGTGAGGATCATGCGGGCCAGCATGCTCGAGGTCCTGCGCCAGGACTACATCCTGCTCGCCCGCTCGAAGGGTTTGCCGCTGCGCACCGTGCTGTTGCGGCATGCTCTGCGCAACGCGATCACCCCGGTACTGACCACGGCTGGGACAACCTTGGGCATCCTGCTGGGCGGCGCCGTCGTGGTCGAGACCGTCTTCTCGTGGCCGGGCATCGGCCGCCTCGCCGCGCAGGGCATCCTGAACAACGACGCCGTCCTGGTGGTCGGCTTCACGCTGTTCGTCGCGACGATGATGGTCCTGGTCAATCTGGCGGTCGACATCCTCTACGCGGTCGTCGATCCCCGCGTGCGGTACTGACGTGGCGGCGGCGATCGCCGGTGGCGCGATCTCGACCCTCGGGCTGCTGCGGCGCAACAAGCTGGCCATGCTCGGCGCCGGCGTGTTCCTGGCGCTGCTGGTCGTCGGCGCCCTGGCGCCGTACCTGATCCCGGCGTCGGTGGTGCGCGACGTGCGCTTCGAGAACAAGCTCGCGCCGCCCGATGCGCAGCACTGGTTCGGCACCGACGACTACGGCCGCGACGTGTTTTCGATGGTGCTGCTGGCCGCCAACCTCGATCTCAGCGCCTCGATCGGGATCATCGCGGCGGCGACCCTGATCGGCGTCGTGCTCGGCGCGCTCGCCGGGTTCGTCCCCCGCCTCGACCAGCCGCTGATGCGGATTACCGACATCTTCCTGTCCGTCCCGAACCTGGTGCTGGCGATGGCGATCGCCGCGGTGCTCGGGCGCAGCGTCACCAACCTGTCGATCGCGCTGGTGTTTGTCTGGTGGCCGATCTACTGCCGGCTAATGCGTGGCCAAGTGCTGAGCGAGCGCGAGAAGCTCTACGTTAAGGCGCTCCAGGTGCTGGGCGTCGACCGCCTGCGCATCATCTTCCGCCACGTCATCCCGAACGCGATCTTCCCGGTAATCGCCCGCGCCCCGGCCGACGTCGGGCTAGTGCTGATCACCATGGCGGCGCTGAGCTACATCGGCTTCGGCCCCGGCCCCTACGTGCCGGAATGGGGCAGCCTGATCGCCAGCGGCCAGGCCTACATCTTCCAGGCGCCGTGGCTGGTGATCTTCCCCGGCGCGGCCATCTTCCTGACCTCGCTGTCGCTCAACCTAATAGGCGACTGGGCCCGCGACGCGTTCGACCCGCGGCTGCGGAGCTGAGCGGCATGGCCCGGGACAGCGAGACGGCAGTCCTCGAGGTCGAGAATCTCAGCGTCGAGCTCGGCATCGGCGGGCGCTGGGTCCGCGCGCTGAACAATGTGAGCCTGAGCATCCGCGCCGGCGAGGCGCTCGGCTTGGTCGGCGAATCGGGCTCCGGCAAGTCGCTGACCGCCTTGGCCGTGGCGGGGCTGCTGCCCGACAATGCCCGGGTGGTCGGCGGCTCGATCCGACTGAAGGGCGAGGCGGTGCTGGGCCGCAGCGAAGCCGAGCTCAACCGGCTGCGCGGGCGTGCGCTCGCCATCATCTTCCAGAACCCGACGACCTACCTGAACCCGCTGCTCACGGTCGGCGCGCAGATCGCCGAGGTGTTTGAGGTCAGCCCCGAGCTGCTGGCCTCTGAAGGCGGCGGTCGGCTGGGCAAGCGCGAGCGGCGGGAGCGCGGCTGGCGCCTCGTCGTCGAGCATCTGCGGCTGGTCCACATCGCCGATCCGGAACGGGTCGCGCGGCAGTATCCGTTCGAGCTGTCGGGCGGCATGCAGCAGCGCGTAATCATCGCCATGGCGCTGATCCGCCGGCCGAGCTTGGTGATCGCCGACGAGATCACGACCGCGCTCGACGTCACCGTCCAGGCGCAGATCCTGAGCCTGCTGGCCGAGCTCAGGGCCTCGATCGGCATGACCCTGCTGCTGATCACGCACGACATGGGCATCGTCGCCCAGCTCGCCGATCGCGTCGCGGTGATGTACTCGGGCAGCGTCGTCGAGGCGTCCGACGTCGCCAGCCTGTTCGCCGAGGCCCGCCATCCCTACGCCAGGGCCCTGCTCGAGGCGGTGCCGAAGATCGACGGCAACGAGACGTTGTTGCGCGCCATCCCGGGCGGCATCCCGGCGATCACCAACCCGCCGCCGGGCTGCCGCTTCCACCCGCGCTGCCCGCGCGCCTTCGGACCCTGCGCCCACAGCGTCCCGGCCGCGGTGGCGCTGGGCGACCGGCATACCGTCGCCTGCCATCTCTACCGCGACGGGCCGGCATGACCGAGCAGCCGCCTGTCCTCGAGGTCAGGGACCTGGCCAAGCATTTCCCGCTGCGCAGCGGGCTGTGGCGGCGGAATGCCGGGTTCGTGAAGGCGGTCGACGGTGTCGGGTTCGAGATCGCGGCGGGCAAGACTCTGGGGCTGGTTGGCGAATCGGGCTGCGGCAAGAGCACGCTCGCGATGCTGCTGGTCAAATTGCTGGAGCCGACAAGCGGCCGCATCCGGCTCGACGGCACCGACATTGCCGGACTGGAGGGTGCCGCGTTGCGCGAGTTCCGCAAGTGCGTGCAGCTGGTCTTCCAGGACCCCTACAGCTCGCTCGATCCGCGGCAGAAGATCGCGAGCGCGCTGACCGAGCCGCTCGGCACCTTGGGCCTCGCCACAGATCGCGCTGACGCCTTGCGCCGGGCCGAGGAGGCTGTCGACCTGGTCGGGCTCGACGCCGAGGTCATGCGGCGCCTGCCGCACGAGTTGAGCGGCGGCCAGCGCCAGCGCATCGTGATCGCCCGCGCGCTGGCGCTCGCCCCGCGCCTAGTGATCCTCGACGAGCCCACCTCGTCGGTCGACGTCTCGGTGCAGGCGCAGATCCTCGGGCTGCTGCAGGATCTGCGGCGCCGTCGCGGCCTCACCTATCTGCTGATCTCGCACAACCTGGTCGTCGTGCGCTTCATGAGCGACGTCGTCGCCGTCATGTATCTCGGCCGGATCGTCGAGCTCGCCCCCGCCGCCGACCTGTTCGCCGCGCCGCAGCATCCCTACACGGCCGCCCTGATCTCGGCGATCCCGCTGCCCGACCCCAAACGCCGCCGCCTCGCGGCGCTGGCCGAGGGTGACGTGCCGAGCCCAGTCAACACACCGTCCGGCTGCCGCTACCATCCGCGCTGCCCCTACACTGAACGCCTTTGCCGCGAGCAGGAGCCGGCGCTGACTGAAGTCACCAGCGGACACTTCGCGGCGTGCCATTTTCCGGATCGAGTGGCTTACGGCGTACCGCCACGAGCCCCCCAAAACCGAAGCCGTCCGGTGTGGTAGCCGACGCCCCGTAAACATGGTTGGGCCGGGCCGACTAGATGTGGAGCCCCAACCGGCCGCCGGCATACGCTGGAGCGCACGTAGCCGGTGCTGCCGATGGGGCTAGGCTTGCCGCCTCTGACCGTGCCTTCGCCGCCCTCGACAAGCACCTTGCTAATGGTGCTGCACGGGCCGAAAGCGCGGTGAAAATCGAAAGTGTAAAACCGGATGGTAAAGACACGGTAAACTCGTCCCGCGATGGGACAATCACTCCGCTAAGTCATTGAAAAGAAATGGTGCCCAGGGGCGGAGTCGAACCACCGACACTGCGATTTTCAGACGCAGTGTTTATTCAATGATTCCAATGGGTTAAGAAGAACTGAAAGCGTCTAAACGTACCGGAAGTCGCTAATTTTGTCTAAAAGGCTCGCAGACGCCAATCACCCGTCCGTGCATGGGCTTCGTGAAGTTGCCCCGGGGCTCAGTCCATAGAAAGCGGAGTACCGTCAAGCTCTTCGGCACGCTCCACTTGGATCAATACAGCGAAGCCTTTCTTGTCGGGATCTCGGTCCTTCTCCGGCTGGATCAGCCGCGTCCAAACTTCCTCATAGATCGGTCCCGATCTGTAAAGCCGGGCAGTGCCATAAAAGCGGGCGATACCACCCTTCGGCAGGATCCCGTCGGCGCGAAGCTGCGGCTTGCGGAAGTAGATCGTGACCTTTGTGCTGTCAGCGAGGTTCTCCGCCGTCGAGCCCCTGCCCCGCTCCCATAGCGAGAAATGGCCGTCGTCGAACACCAGCGTGCTGCCACGTGGCGTGACCTGCGCATAGCCGCTCGGCAACACAGTCGCGACCAAGCAAACATCATTAGGAAATGCGGCGTTGATATGGGTTTGGAGAGTCTTGGGTATTCTCTGCATGATCCTACTCTACAGCATTGTCGCCTGCTCTGGTGGTCTCTGCCAGATCGATGCACTTTTGGCCATGCTCGACAACCGCCATGCGGAGAAGAGCATGATCACTACGATATATGAGCGGGTCGGTTTCGAGGGAACGCGTCGGTGCAGGACGTTCAACTGATGCCGCAGCAGCACAATCTCGGCCTCCAGCCGGGCCCGCGTCTTAAACGGTGAGACCACGATGTGGACGAACAGCTTCAGAAAATCGATCATCGGAGACCAGCCTAGCTGATCTTATCCATCATGCCAGGGCGGATGGAGTATTCGGTATGGACAGGACATGATTCGGGCGTAATAGCGGTGCAATCTGCACTTCTCGGGCGCCGGATCTCGGTTGAAGATGGATGCACGAAGGAATTCGCAGTCTGGCTCGACCAGATCGGTCTCGCCAAGCGTGTAGAGAGGCTGGCGATGAAAAGACGTGTTCTCACTCAGGTGATGTTGATTGGCTTGGTGGGGGCACCGGCCTTTGCCGCAGATCCGCTGCCGGCGATGCAGGAGACGCCGAGTCTGGTGGATCAGGTGAAGTCGGGCGCATTGCCGCCGGTCGACGAGCGCATTCCCCGGCAGCCCCGGATCATCGAGCGGTTCGCCGGCGGCGACGGCCCGGGCAAGCATGGCGGGGAGCTCAACATGCTGATCTCGGGCTCACGCGATACCCGTCTGATGACGGTCTACACCTACGCCCGCCTGATCGTCTACGACGACAAGTTCCAACTGCACCCCGACATCCTCGAGAGCTACGAGGTCAAGGAGGGTCGCGAGTTCACCCTGAGGCTGCGCGCCGGCCACAAATGGTCGGATGGCCACCCCTTCACCACCGAAGACTTCCGCTTCTTCTGGGAGGATGTCGCCAACAACAGCGATCTGTCGCCTTCCGGTCCATCCGTCGAACTCATGGTCGACGGCCAGCCACCCAAGGTCGAGATCATCGACGAGCGGACGATCCGCTACAGCTGGGCCAAGCCCAACCCCCATTTCATCGAAAGCCAGGCGCGCGCCGCGCCCCTCTTCCTGTTCCGGCCGGCGCACTACCTCAAGACGCTTCACGGCAAGTACACGCCCGAGGAGGATATTCTGAAGCTTCATAAAGGCAGCCGCTGGGCCAACGTCTTCCGGCGCCAGGACGCGATGTACGGCAACAGCAATGTCGACATGCCGACGCTCAACCCGTGGGTCCTCACCACGGTCCCGCCGGCGCAGCGCTTCGTCTTCGCGCGCAATCCCTACTTTCACCGCATCGACCAGAAGGGACAGCAGCTGCCCTACATCGACGACGTGATCATGACCGTGGCGGCGGCCAACCTGATCCCCGCCAAGGCGGGTCTCGGGGAGGCAGATCTGCAGTCGCGCTATCTCAACATGCGCGACTACACCTTCTTGCAGAAGAGCGCCAAGAAATCGGGAGTCAGGGTTTATCTCTGGGAGTCCGGCTCCGATTCGCAGCTCGCGCTCTACCCCAACCTGACCGCGAGCGACGAGGAATGGCGCAAGCTGATGCGCGACGTCCGGTTCCGCCGGGCGCTGTCCCTGGCGATCGATCGTGACGACCTCAACCAGTCCGTCTACCTCGGCTTGGCCAAACCCTCCAACAACACGGTCATGGAGCGCTCGGAGCTGTTCAAGCCCGAGTACGCGACCAAGTGGGCGACATACGATCCAAAGCTCGCGAACAAGCTTCTCGACGAGGCTGGCCTGAACAAGCGCGGCTCCGACGGCAACCGCCTGCTGCCCGACGGGCGACCGGCAACCATCGTGGTCGAGCTTGCGAGCGAGGAGACCGAGGACGCAGATGCCCTGCAACTGATCGGCGAGTTCTGGAAGAAAGTCGGCATCAAGATGCTGGTCAAGCCGCAGACCCGCGAGAATTTCCGGCTGAGGGCCTTCTCGGGTGACGCGATCATGACCGCCTTCGCCGGGTACGTGACGGCCGTGCCGACGGTCGACACCAGCCCCAGGGAGTTCGCACCGGCCATGCAGGGCGGCCTGCAGTGGTCCCGCTGGGGCATGTACGTGGAATCCAAAGGCAAGCAGGGCGAGCCATGCGACATGCCGTCGGCCTGCAAGCTGATGGACTATCTGCGGGAGTGGGAGACCTCGACCGACGCCGCGGTGCGCCGCAAGGCCTGGGATCAGATCCTCACCGCCAACGCCGACGAGGTGTTCTCGATCGGCACGGTGAACGGGATTCGCCAGCCCGTCGTCGTCGGGGCGAAAATCCACAACGTACCCAAGGAAGGATACCACGCCTGGGATCCGGGCGGATACATCGGGCTTTACCAGCCCGACACATTCTGGATCAGCCAGTAGGGCCGACCCGCCGCCGTTCAGAGCCCATCCGCTATTCGCCGTTCCCTTTCGGCCAAGCAACCGATGCGCTGCGCGCCCTGTTGGCGCGCAATGTCACCGGCCGCAAGGCGACTACGATGGGCCGCCTACTTCTTCGTGAGCTTGCCCTCGAAAAGGCAGTAGCCGTCGAGCATGATCGTCGAGGCGCCCTCCTTTAGGGAGCCGACGACGTCCATCTTGTTGCCGCCGCCGACGATGGCCGTTGTCTTAAACTTCATGTCGGCACCCAACGTCGCCTTGAAGTTCCGCTCCGTGCGGCCTTCCTGCAGGAAGCGGCCCTGCACATCCGTGCCGACAACCGTGACGTCGATGGTCATCTTGTAGGTCGGGCACTTGCCGCTTCCGGGGACGTTCAGGCCATATCCCGTCCAGGTGAAAATAGCCGGCTCGGCCAGCGCAGGTCCGGCAAGAAGCAGGGTGGCCAGCGTGGCTACAGCTAATCTTTTCAGCATGGACATTCCCTCACCAGACGGACCGCAGCAATTCCTCGCCGGCTGCTGCGATGGGCACCCATCGCTCGACCGGCTTTGCAAACTTTAGCCATTTTCGGTGTCGAAATCGCTTTTTTTAAGGCACCGGCCGGCGATTTCGGCGTCCTGTTGCGCCTACCGTTCCCGGAGTGATCACCCTCTCATTCGCGCCAGACGTCGGCGAAAAAGAACGGCAGGTCGTCGGTGCGCCATGTCCGCTTCTCTAATCGGCCGTTTGGGGTCAAGCGCTTTCAGACCATC
>PLYQ01000025.1 GCA_003153415.1 Rhodospirillales bacterium
GGCCCAGGCCTCCATTGATTCCAAGCCGCACCCACCCCACTTGCGTGCGCGGGGATGCCCTGTCAAAAGACCGCGTCTTCGCGAGTGGATACCGCCGCCGCGACGAGTTTCCATTCCGAAGTAGCTCAGCGGTAGAGCAGGCGACTGTTAATCGCCGGGTCGCAGGTTCGATCCCTGCCTTCGGAGCCAATTTGGGGCCGCTTCCTTCGGGGAGCGGCCCTATTTGCACGTGGAGTCCCCGACTATGACCACGCCTCCCCTGCCCAACGAAAAGGTCGAGTTGGTCCGCCACGAGGTGGCGTTCCAGGGCTATTTCCGCATCGGACGATATTTCTTCCGTCACAGCCTTCACCAGGGCGGCCAGAGCGAGATCATCAACCGCGAAGTCTTCGAACGCGGCCAGGCAGCGGGCGCGCTGCTCTACGATCCCAGGCGCGACGAGGTCGTGCTGATCCGCCAGTTCCGCGCCGGCGCCTATGTCGCGGGACGCCATCCGTGGACCTGGGAGATCGTCGCCGGTATTATGGAGGAGGCCGAGTCGGCGGAGGCCATGATCCGTCGCGAGGCGATCGAGGAAGCCGGTCTCACCGTCGACGCCATGATGCCGATCCACAATGTGCTGCTGACGCCCGGCGCCTGCTCGGAGGCGTGCCGGATGTTCCTCGGCCGCGTCGACACGACCAACGCCGGCGGCGTGTTCGGCCTCGTAGCGGAAGGCGAGAACATCCTGGTCAAGGCAGTGCCGTTCGCCGAAGCCCTCGGCATGCTCGACCGCGACGAGATCGACAATGCCGTCACCGTGATCTGCCTTCAGTGGCTGGCGCTGCACCGCGACGAGGTGCGAAAGCGCTGGGCTTAATCGGTTGCAGAGCGGCCCCCTCCCTGTCTACCGTCCGGCGGGAGCGCAGGGTCAAGCGGAACGAGCAAAATCATGAATGTCCGGTCGGGTTTCATCGAAAGCATCGGCAACACGCCGCTGATCAAGTTGCGCGCCGCATCTGCAGCGACCGGTTGCGAGATCTACGGCAAGGCGGAGTTCCTCAACCCCGGCGGCTCGGTCAAGGATCGTGCCGCACTTGCGATGATCCAAGACGCCGAGAAGCGCGGCGCCTTGCGCAAGGGCGGTGTCGTCGTCGAGGGCACGGCCGGCAACACCGGCATCGGTATCGCGCTGGTCGCAAATGCGCTGGGCTACCGTTCGGTGATCGTCATGCCCGAGACGCAGAGCCAGGAAAAGAAGGACATGCTGCTGCTGTGCGGCGCCGACCTTCGCCTCGTGCCGGCACTCCCCTACGCCAATCCCGGCAACTACGTGCGCTACTCCGAGACGCTCGCCAAGGAGATCGCGGCCAAGGAACCCAATGGCGCGATCTGGGCCAACCAGTTCGACAACGTCGCCAACCGCGACGGCCATTACCGCACGACCGGCCCGGAGATCTACGACCAGACCGACGGCAAGGTTGCGGGCTTCACCTGTTCGATCGGCAGCGGCGGCACCTTGGCCGGCGTCGCGATGGCGCTCAAGGAGCGCAATCCCAACGTCAAGATCGCGATCAGCGATCCCATGGGTTCGGCGATGTACAATTGGAAGATGAAGGGCGAGCTCAAGTCCGAGGGCAACTCGGTCACCGAGGGCATCGGCCAGGGCCGCGTCACCAAGAACCTCGAAGGCGCGCCGATCGACATGGCCTATCAGATCACCGACGAGGAGGCCCTGCCCATCCTGTTCGACCTGATCGAGCATGAAGGCCTGGTGCTGGGCGGCTCAACGGCGATCAACATCGTGGGCGCCATGAAGCTCGCCAAGGATCTCGGGCCCGGCAAGACCATCGTCACCATCCTGGCCGACGGCGGCCAGCGCTATCAGTCGAAGCTGTTCAATCCGGCGTTCCTGCGCGAAAAGAAGTTGCCGCTGCCGCCCTGGATGAAATGAGGCGAACGCTTCCAACGGCAGGCGATGTCGCGGCGCTCGACGAGGCCGATCCGCTGCGGCCGATGCGCGATCGTTTTGTCCTGCCGGCCGGAATCATCTACCTCGATGGCAATTCCCTCGGTCCTGCGCCGAAGTCGGTGTTTGCCGAACTTGATCAGGCGGCACGCCATGAATGGGCCGAAGGCCTGATCCGCAGCTGGAACGATGCCGGCTGGTTCACCCTCACCGACACGATGGGCGACCGGGTCGGGCGTTTGATCGGCGCGGCGCCTGGCGAGACGGTGGTCACGGACACGACCTCGATCAACATCCACAAGGCGCTGCATGCCGCGCTCGCCTTGCGTCCTGGACGCGGCGTCATCCTGGCCGAAGCCGCAAGCTTCCCGACCGACCTCTACATGGCCGAAGGAGTCGCTGCCTCCCGCTCCGGCGCGTCGCTGCGGCTGGCGACCGATTCCGATGGGCTCGCCTCGCTGATCGACGACAGCACGGCGGTCGTGCTGGTCAACCACGTCGACTACCGCACCGGTGTGCTGCGCGACATGGCCGAACTCACGGCACGCGCGCATGCCACTGGCGCCATCGTCGTCTGGGATCTCTGCCACAGCGTCGGCGCGCTCCCCATCGACCTCAATGCCGCCAACGTCGATCTAGCCGTCGGCTGCACCTATAAGTATCTGAACGGCGGCCCAGGGGCGCCGGCCTTCATCTTTGCCGCCCGTCGGCATCACGACCATCTGGTCCAGCCGCTGTCCGGCTGGTGGACGCACGCGCAGCCCTTCGCGATGGAGAGTTCCTACCGTCCGGCATCGGGCATCAGGCGGCTGCTGTGCGGCACCCAACCGATCCTGTCGCTGCGCGCCTTGAAGGCCGCACTCGACGTGTTCGATGATGTCGATCTCGCGCAGATCCGCGTCAAGAGCCTGGCGCTGTCCGGTCTGTTCATGGAACTCGTCGAACCGATCTGCCGGGACTTCGGCGCCAGGATCATCACGCCCCGCACCGAAGCCGCGCGCGGCAGTCACGTCTCGATCGAGCATGAGCACGGCTACGAGGTCATGCAGGCGTTGATCGCGCGCGGGATCATCGGCGACTTCCGGGCTCCCGATATCATGCGCTTTGGCTTCACGCCTCTCTATTTGCGCTATTGCGACGTGTTCGATGCCGCGACGGCCTTGCACGATATCCTGCGGACAAAGGCCTGGAACGATCCGCGGTTCGCGACCCGGTCAGCGGTGACCTGATGAGCCGCGTCGTCGTCTGCGGCAGCCTCAATATGGATGTCGTCGTGCAGAGCGCGCGCCGGCCGGCAGCCGGTGAAACGCTGCTCGGTGCCAAGGTCTCTTTCCTGCCCGGCGGCAAGGGCCTCAATCAAGCGGTCGCCGCAGCGCGACTCGACGCCCGGACGGCGATGCTGGGTGCGGTCGGTCACGATGGCTTCGGCGACACGTTGCGTGATTTTCTCGCCGACAGCGACATCGACAGCACGGGCGTCGAGGCGATTGACGATCAGGCCACGGGCATCGCCCTGATCCAGGTCGCCCAACGCGACAACGCCATCACCGTAGCCTCGAGCGCCAACCTGCATTTCACCGAGGCGATGATCCGCGACACGCCGCGGCGTGACGAGGTCTGGGTCGCGCAGTTCGAAATACCGCTCGCTACGACCGAAGCCGTTCTGCGCGCCGCGCGCGTCGCGGGCGCACGAACCGTCCTCAATCTCGCGCCGTTGGTGCCGCATCCTGCTCGCCTACTGAAATACGTCGATGTCGCAGTGCTGAACGAGATCGAGCTGTCGCAAGCCGCCCGAACCAAACTGCGCTCCACGAGTCCCTCACGCGCCATTGTCGCGGCTTGCGAGAAACTGCGCCGCCGTGGCGCCCTGACGGTCGTCGCCACCCTGGGCGCGCGCGGGGCAATCGTGGTGACGGCCGACGGGCCAACCGTCATCCCCGGCCTCAAGGCCAGGATCGTCGACACGACGGGGGCCGGCGATTGTTTTGTCGGCGCCCTTGCCTCGCAGCTCGCGACGGGTGCCACGCCGGTCGAGGCCGCGCGCTACGCCAACGCCGCGGCGGCCTGTTCCGTCGAGCGGTTGGGCGCCGCCCCGTCGATGCCCACCACCAAGGAAGTTGCGGCGCGTCTGGCGAGAGCCTAAATCCCCTCCCATGGTTGAAGAACTTTTCCGACAGGACGCCTATCTCAAGGAAGCCGACGCCACAGTGACCGCGCTCGACGACCGCGGCGTGCGGCTCGACCGCTCGATCTTCTATCCGACCGGCGGCGGCCAGCCCGGCGACACCGGCCTGCTGCGCTGGGACGGCGGTGAGGCCAGGATCGTCGACAGCGTGAAGGCCGACGGCGGCGACGTGCTGCATGTGCTGACCCCCGATGCGCCGCGGCCGGCCGTCGGCGCCAAGGTGCATGTCGTGCTCGACTGGGATCGGCGCTATCGCCACATGCGCATGCACACTGCGCTGCACGTCATGTCGGCGGTGATCAAGGGCAACGTCACCGGCGGCCAGGTCGGCGCCGACAAGAGCCGGCTCGATTTCAATCTCGAAGGCGACGTGCCGACCAAGGAATGGGTCACCGAGGAGATCAACAAGCTGCTGGTCGAGGATCGCCCGGTGGTGCCGCAATGGGTCACCGAGGAGGAGCTGAATTCGCGGCCCGAGCTGGTGAAGACCATGAGCGTGCGTCCGCCAATGGGCGCGGGCCGCGTGCGCCTGCTCGCCATCGAAGGCGTCGACCTGCAGGCCTGTGGCGGCACGCATGTCGCGCGCACCGCCGAGATCGGCCGGGTCGAATGCACCAAGATCGAAAACAAGGGAAAGATGAACCGGCGCTTCATCATTGCGCTGGCCTAAGAGGAAACATTAATGGACTACGCAAGACCCGACTCCCTCGTCAGCACCGAGTGGTTGGCCACCCGTCTCGACGCGCCCGACGTGCGCATCGTCGACGGTTCGTTCTATCTGGCGGCGCAAAAGCGCGATCCCAAGGCGGAGTTCGCCCAGCAGCACATTCCCGGCGCGGTGTTCTTCGACATCGACGAGATCGCCGATACGGCCAGCACGCTGCCCCACATGCTGCCACCGCCGGAAAAATTCTCCGCCCGCGTGCGCAAGCTTGGCCTCGGCGACGGCAACAAGATCGTGGTCTACGACACCACACCGATGACGGGTGCATCGCGTGTGTGGTGGATGTTCCGCGCGATGGGCCACAAGGATGTCGCGGTCCTCGATGGCGGCCTGCCGAAGTGGATGAGCGAAGGCCGGCCGGTCACCGACGATCCGACGCCGCCGCGCGAGCGTCACTACACTGCCCGCCTCGACAACACGCTGGTGCGCTCGATCAGCGATGTGCGCGGCCTGATCGACAGCAAGCGCGAGCAGATCGTCGATGCCCGCGCCGCCGGACGGTTTCGCGGCGAAGCACCGGAGCCGCGCGCCGGTTTGCGCTCCGGCCACATGCCGGGCGCCTTTAACCTGCCCTACAACGAGCTGCTCGATCCCAAGACCGGCACCATGCTGCCGGCCGACAAGCTCGCCGCCCGCATTGCCGCCTCCGGCATCGATCCGGCGAAGAAGGTGACGGCAAGTTGCGGCTCTGGCGTCACCGCTTGCGTCGTCGGCCTCGGCCTCTATCTCACCGGCGCGCCGGAAGCGGCGATCTACGACGGCTCGTGGACCGAATGGGGCGGCCGTACCGACACGCCGATTGTGACAGGACCGGCGTAATGGCGGCACGCCGTTCCGTCGTCATCACCGGCGCCTCGACCGGCATCGGCTGGGCCTGCGTCAAGGTGCTGGCAGGCAGCGGCTTCCACGTCTTCGGAAGCGTGCGCAAGACGAGCGACGCCGACCGGTTGACGAAGGAGTTCGGCGCGAGCTTCACGCCGTTGATCTTCGACGTGACCGACAAGGCAGCCGTCGCCGCCGGCGCCAAGCAGGTCGAAGCCGCTCTTGGCGGCGAGACGTTGTTCGGCCTGGTCAACAATGCAGGCATCGCCGTAGCGGGGCCCCTGCTCTATCTGCGAACGGAGGAATTCGAGCGTCAATTCGCTGTCAATGTCACCGGCCCGCTCATCGTGACGCAGGCCTTCGCGTCGCTGCTCGGCGCCGACCGCGACCGCAAGGGCGCACCCGGACGCATCGTCATGATCACTTCCGTGGGCGGCAAAAACGCACTGCCCTTCGCCGGCCCCTACACCGCTTCGAAGTTCGCCATCGAAGGCTTCTCCGAATCGCTGCGTCGCGAGCCGATGCTGTTTGGCATCGACGTGGTCATCGTGGCGCCCGGCGCAGTGTTGACGCCGATCTGGAACAAGTCCGAACACGCCATCGCCCCTTTCGCCAACACAGCTTATGCGCCGGTGCTGGAGAAGATGAAGGCTTTCATGCTCGGCAACGCGGCCAAAGGGCTGCCGCCCGAACGCATTGGCGAGGCCGTGAAGACGGCACTCACCGTCGCCAAGCCCAAGACGCGCTATACGGTGGCGCCCAATCCCTTCCAGATCTGGCTGACCCGGGTCCTGCCCCGGCGCGTGGTCGACAAAATGATCGCCCGCGGGCTCGGATTGAACCGTCCGTCGTGATGACGGGCCCTGAGCTCTTCGCCCATCAGCCGCCGCCGCGCAGCGACGGCAGGCTGTCGGTCACGATCACGCATCTCGAGCTTCTGGCCGCCGACTGGACCCGGCGCGGCATGCCACCGGACGCGTCGATCACGATCGTGCGTGAGAGCGCGCCGACCTTCACGCTCTATCGCGATCTCTACGACAAGGTTGGTCGGCCGTGGCTATGGTACGAGCGCCGCCTCTTATCCGACGAGGCGCTTGCCGAGCTACTGAATGGTTCAAGCCACGAACTGTACATTGCCCGCCACGAGAGCGAACTGGTCGGCTATTTCGAACTGGACGGCGAAGAGATTTCCTTCTTCGGCCTGACCTTGTCCTATCTCGGACGGCGGATCGGGCCGTGGCTGCTCGACCGCGCCATCGAGCGGGGATTTGCCCGTGGCGCGCCGTGCCTGATCCTCAACACCAACACGCTCGACCATCCGCGCGCGCTCGATACCTATCGCAAGGCAGGGTTTCACGTCGTGCGTAGCGAAACCAAGCAATTGCAGGATCCGAGGATGCTGTGGCCGGAGGTCTATCGCTGGCCGCCGGCGTAAAGCCTGTGCCATAGTCGAAGTCATGACCTCAAAGAAAACTTATACCAGACCCGACACAGTTCTGGCCGTCGCCGGACGCGATCCCGCCAACAATTTCGGCATCGTCAATCCACCCGTCTATCACGCCTCGACCATCCTCTCGCCGACGATGGACAAGTTCGAGAATCGCATCCCGTTCGAAGGCTACGGCTACGGCCGCAACGGCACGCCGACGCAGAAGGCGCTGGAGGACGCGGTCGCCGCGATCGAGGGCGCGCATCGCTCCATCGCCGTGCAGTCGGGTCTTGCCGCCGTCACTGGCGCCATCGTGGGGTTCCTCAAGACCGGCGATCACATGCTGGTCACTGACAACGCCTACGGCCCCTGCCGCCGCTTTTCCAACACCACGCTGAAGGGCTTCGGCGTCGAGACGACCTTCTTCGATCCAATGATCGGCGCTGACGGTCTGGCCAAGCTGATGCGGCCCAACACCAAGGTGGTCTATCTCGAGGCGCCGGGCTCGCAGACCTTCGAGGTCCAGGACGTGTCGGGCATGGCCGCAGTCGCCAAGAAGGGCGGCGCGGCGGTGCTGATCGACAACACCTGGGCGACGCCGCTCTACTTCAAGCCGTTCGAGCACGGCTGCGACCTCTCCATCCACGCCGGTACCAAGTACATCGTCGGCCATTCCGACGCGATGATGGGCATCATCTCCTGCGCCACCCGCGCGATGTTTGAGACGGCCAAGACGGCCTGCCAGAGCTTCGGCTTCCACGCCGCGCCGGACGATTGTTATCTGGCGCTGCGCGGCCTGCGCACCATGGGCGTGCGCCTGCGTCACCACGAGAAGAGCGGCATCCACGTCGCCAACTGGCTGAAGGCGCGGCCCGAAGTCGACAAGGTGCTGCATCCCGCCCTGCCCGACTGTCCCGGCCACGACAACTGGAAGCGCATGTTCAAGGGCGCGTCAGGCCTGTTCTCCTTCACCCTGCGCGACGGCTACAGCCGCAACGCCGTAGCGGCGATGCTCGATGGCATGGATATCTTCGGCATGGGTGCGAGCTGGGGCGGCTACGAGAGCCTGATGATCCCCGCCCATCCCGACCAGTACCGCACCGCCGTGCCGTGGCCCAAGGGCAAGCACTTGCTGCGTGTCCATATCGGACTGGAAGACGTCGAGGATCTCAAGACCGATCTCGCCGAAGGCTTCGAGCGGCTGAACCGGGCACACAACGCCTAGTTTAAGCGCGCCGACAGTCGGCGCAGGTGCCCGTCACTTCCAGGGTCATGTCGCGGGCGGCGAAGCCGCGGCGGCTGGCAGAGGCCGCGATCGACTCGGCGACGCCGCTGCTGTGCAGCTCCTCGGCATTGCCGCACTCGCCGCAGATCAGGAAGAAGCCGCGGTGCGTCTCGCCGGGATGGCTGCAGCCGATGAAGGCGTTCATGCGCTCGATGCGGTGGATCAGCCCGTTCTCGATCAGGAAGTCGAGCGTGCGATAGACCGTGGGTGGCGCCGAGCCGAGATCCTCGTCGCGCAATTGGTCGAGCAGCGCATAGGCGCCGACCGGCTTGTGGCTCGACCAGACGAGCTCGAGCACCCGGCGGCGCAGCGGCGTGAAGCGCACGCCCTTCTCGGCGCACAGCTTTTCGGCCGCTGCAACGGCGTCCTCGATGCAGTGCTGGTGGTCGTGGCTATGGGCAGCAGCTTTCGCCGACTTCTTCACGAGATCCCGATTTGCCAAGCAGAAACAGGACGATTATACGCCCCGTTCCTCTTGGAGGCCAAGGCAGCCATGCCGCGCACCGCGACCACCTATCCGCCGGCCGCGATCGACAAGATGATCGCCACCATCCAGTTCGACGCCCAGGGTCTGGTTCCTGCCATTGCCCAGCAGCACGACACAGGCGAAGTCCTGATGATGGCGTGGATGGACCGTCATGCCGTCGCCGAGACCATGCGTACCGGCCGCGCCTGCTACTGGTCGCGCTCGCGCAAGGGCCCGTGGCGCAAGGGCGATACCTCCGGACACATCCAGGAACTGGTCGAGCTGCGTATAGATTGCGACGGCGATACGCTTCTGGTCGAGGTCGAGCAAACCGGCGTCGCCTGCCATACCGGCCGGCACAACTGCTTCTTTCGCGCAATCCGCGGCGGCGAACTGGAGACCATCGCGCCGGTCGTGGTCGACGTGGACAAGATCGGAAAGGATTGAGTTTGAGTAAGAGTGTTTTTCGACGCCGCGCCCTGTTTGGTGCCGCTCTGATCCTTCCGCTTGGTGGCTGTGTGCAGATCTCCGATCAGATCTCCCAGATGTTCGCCCCGCGCAAGGTCTACACGCTGTCGTCGCGCGGCGACCGCATGGTGCGCTGGCTGCAGAACAGCGGCAAAGACGTCATGATGGCGCCCGAGGCGCTGGCCGTGATGGGCATCACCAACGAGGGCCGCGACGTTCCGGCCCAGCAGCTTGCCGAAGAGGGCAAGGATGGGCGCTACGTCATCAGCCTGATCACCATCCGCAAGATCCATGAGTTCGTGCTGCACCGTAAGCAGGGCGACGTGCTGGTGCTGCACAACTGCGATACCAAATTCGAGCGCCTCTCCAGCGTGCGCTATCCGCGCAACGGCAAGCCGACCTACATCACCGATGCAGCGCTGGCCGACGCCGACTTCCAGCAGCAGTTGACGTTTTGGTTCGACCGCATGCCGGGCCGGTAGTAATGTGACGGCGAGATGACTGCCGTCGCTTCGACCGCCCCTTCTTTCGCCCGGAAAACCCTGACGGTGTGCGGCGGGGCACATGCCCTGCACGACGGCTTCACCGATCTCCTGAACGTCCTCTATCCCCTGCTGCAGAGCCAGTTTGGTCTCAGCTACGCCGCCATCGGCGCGCTGAAGTCGGTCTATTCCGGCGCCATGGCGAGCGGCCAGATCCCGTCCGGTTGGCTCGCCAAGCGCCTGGGTGGCGTGCGCGTGCTGACCTGCGGCACGGCGCTGGTCGCGGTCGGCTACTGCGTCGCGGGCTTCACCGGCTCGCTCTATGGCGTGATCGCAGGCCTGCTGCTCGCCGGATTGGGTGGCAGCACGCAGCATCCCATCGGCTCGAGCCTTGTCTCGGCGGCCTTCCCCGGCCTGCGCTCGCGAACCGCGCTCGGCACCTACAATTTCACCGGCGACCTCGGCAAGATGGCGCTGCCCGCCGTGTTCGCCGTCGTCGCCGCGTGGCTCGGCTGGGAGAAGGCGCTGATCGTGACGGCGGCATTGGCCGTGCTGGGCGCCGGCGTCATTCTCGCCAGCCTGCCGCCCATCGAACTCCACGCCGCGACGACGGCCGATGCCAAGCCGATGGCGGGTCAGGACCGGCCGTGGGCCTATTGGCTGCTGTTCTCCATCCACATCGCCGACGACCTGGTGCGCACCGGCTTCATGATCTTTCTGCCCTTCCTGCTGCGCAACAAGGGCGCCGATTTGCCGACCATCGGTCTTGGCCTGTCGCTGCTGTTCGCCGGCGGTGCCGCCGGCAAGCTGGTGATGGGCTGGGTCGGGCTGCGGCTCGGCGTCGTGCCCTCGGTCATATTGACCGAAGTGGCGACGACGCTGCTGATCCTCGCCATCCTGCCGCTGTCGCTTACGGCAGCCCTCGCGCTGCTGCCGCTGGTCGGCCTGATGCTGAACGGCACCTCGTCGGTGCTCTACGGCACCGTGCCGGAATTCGTCAGCCCCGAACGCCGCACCCACGCCTTCGCCGTGTTCTACACCGGCGGCTCGGTGGCGGGCGCCACCGGCCCGTTCCTGTTCGGCCTGCTAGGCGACCAGATCGGCCTCACGCCGGCGCTGGCGATCGTCGGCTGCGTGGCGCTCACGACCGTGCCGCTGGTGTGGGCGCTCAGGCCAGCGTTCCGGTCACACTAGGCGCCGTTCCATACCGGACCCATCGGCCGGAGCCGGATGCCCTTGCGCAGGTGCTTGTAGGGCATTTCGACCGGATCGGTGATGTGGGCGCCGGGCGATTGCACCACGAGGATGGTCTCGGCGATCGGCTGGAAGTCGGCGCGGAAATGCACGGTCGATTTCAGCGCGAGGATCGGCACTTTCGACGGCTCGACGCCGACGTGGCGGAACATCTCCTGGTCGGCGGCCTGGATGCGCTTGGCTGCCAGCACCGCCGACACTCCGCTCGCCTCGTCGGTGACCAGCGCCATCGGGCCGATCTGAAACTTGGCGCCGCCGTAGAACGGCCCGGTGCCGGTGAAGATGCCGTTGCCGATTTTCACCACGCGCCAGTCGGCCACGATCGGCGTCTCTCCGGCATATCCCACCACCGCACCGATGCCGCGATGCATGATGTTGCCCTCGCCGGTTTCGACGGCGGCCTTGGCGGCGCCTGGATCGACGATCATGCCGATGACGGCGCCTTTCGCCTTGTGCCGCATGAGGGCCGCCAACAATCCGACCGTATCCGACGTGCCGCCGGCGCCGGGATTGTCCTGCACGTCGGCCAGCACGATCGGCTTCCTGGCTTTCTTCGAAAGTTCGATGGCGCGCAGGACCGCCGCGTCGGGGTCGAGCAGCTCGCCGGCGAAAGCCTTCTCCTGCGCCTTCACCGTCGCGGCGAGCTTGTCGGCCGCCGCTTCGACGGCTTCCTTGTCGTGGCCATAGACGACCAGCGCCGGCCCGCATTGCGCGATGTCGGCGGGTGGAAATCCCGGCGTGTGCGTCACGCTGACGATGCCCTGGTTGTGGCTCTTCTCGCCGGCCTCCAGCTCGCCCACCAGATCGAAGATCGCCTTGGCGGGTTCGATGAAGGTGCACTGCCAGACCAGCGGGATGAGGAAATCGAGCTGGCGGTAGGCGCGATAGACCGGCCGCTTTTCCCTGAGCAGCTTGTCGAGCAACTCGACAGCGCGCTTGCCCGTCACCGCCATGTCGATGTGCGGATAGGTTCTGTAGCCGACGAGCGCCGTTGCCAGTCGCGCCATCTCGGGCGTCAAATTCGCGTGATAGTCGAGGCTGGCCACGATCGGCAGCTCGTTGCCAACGACACCGCGGATGCGGCGCAGCAGTTCGCCTTCGCCGTCTTGGGTGTTCTCGGCCACCATGGCGCCGTGCAGGTCGAGATAGATCGCATCGAACGGCCCGAACTTGCGGAGGTCCTCGTCGAAGAGCGCCCACATCTTTTCGTAGGCGTCTTCCGTGACATAGGACGCCGGCGCGGCCGCGGCCCAGGCCAGCGGCACGATCTCGTGGCCGAGCTCGGTCAGGCGCTTCACCGCGCCCGAGATCGGGATGTTGAAGCCCTCGACGCCGGCGATCATCTCCGGCCCGCGCAGCAGCGGCGGCCAGGCATCGGCGCGCTCGAATTCCTCCCAGGTCGCCTGCTGCGGCGCAAACGTATTGGTTTCGTGCTGAAAGCCCCCCACGGCGATACGCGCCATCTACTCTCTCCCCTTCACAATTCGGCCACGAGGGGAGACCATATCACCGTCATGCGCAACGTTCTGCCCTTCGCGTTGCTGCTCGGCCTCGCGGCCTGCTCCACGACAAGCCGCTGGGAGAAGCCAGGCGCCGATGACGCTGCGGCCGGCCGCGACAATGTCGAGTGCCGGCGGGCTGCCCAACAGGAGGCGTCGCGCTTCACGCCCACGCCCTTCTACGGCGGACCGTTCATGAGCTGGCGCCGCCCGAGCTATTTCATGTGGCAATCGAATTTCGAGTTGGACCGCTTCTACACCGAGAACCGCCTCGCCGCCTTCTGCATGCGCAGCCGCGGCTATGAGCTGGTTTCATCGCCACCGCCGCAGACGCAGGCGCCAGCTGCTCCACCATCGCCCACAGAAAAATAGTCCCCGGTTGTCTGATTCGCTTTCCTCCCCATTCAGATGGGGAGGTGTCAGCGTCTTACGCTGACGGAGGGGTCAAAGGCCGTAGTCCTGGCTCCTGACCCCTTGTGTCTTTGG
>PLYQ01000017.1 GCA_003153415.1 Rhodospirillales bacterium
CTGTTCGTCGGCCTGGTCGTCGGCGTCATCCTGATCGTCGGCGGCCTCACCTTCTTTCCGGCGCTCGCCCTCGGACCGCTGGTCGAGCATCTCTCCATGAATGCCGGAACCCTGTTTTAGGCTGAGGAAGCGACAATGGAACTTTCATATCAGCGCAAGCGGTTGGCCGTCACTACCTTGGCCGATCCGAAAATCCTCGGCCCCGCGATCCTCGACGCCTTCAAGAAGCTCGACCCGCGCAAGATGGCGCGCAACCCCGTGATGTTCACGGTCGAGGTCGTGGCGACGCTGACGACGGTCCTCTTCATCCGGAACATCTTCACCGGCGGCGGCGGTTTGGGTTTCGCCTTCCAGATCAACCTGTGGCTCTGGTTCACGGTGCTGTTCGCGAACTTTGCCGAAGCCGTTGCCGAAGGCCGCGGCAAGGCCCAGGCCGCGACACTGCGCAAGGCCAAGACCGACACCGTCGCCAAGCGGCTGGCGGACGTTTCCGCCAAGAAGTGGGACACCATTACGGCGACCCAGCTCAAGAAGGGCGACCTGGTGCTGGTCGAGACCGGCGACTTCATTCCCTCCGACGGAGAGGTGATCGAGGGTGTTGCCTCGGTCAACGAGGCGGCGATCACCGGCGAATCGGCGCCGGTCATCCGTGAAAGCGGCGGCGACCGCTCGGCCGTCACCGGCGGCACCCAGGTGATCTCGGACTGGATCAAGGTGCGGATCACGGCCGCGCAAGGCTCGACCTTCCTCGATCGCATGATCGCCCTGGTTGAAGGTGCGGAGCGGCAAAAGACGCCAAATGAGATCGCACTCAATATCCTGCTCGCCGGCTTGTCGATCATCTTCGTCTTCTCGGTGGCGAGCATCCCGAGCTTCGCCGCCTACGCCGGTGGCTCCATGAGCGTACTGGTGCTGGTGGCGCTCTTCGTGACCCTGATCCCGACCACGATCGGCGCGCTTCTCTCGGCGATCGGCATCGCCGGCATGGACCGCCTGGTCCGCTTCAACGTGTTGGCCATGTCGGGCCGCGCCGTCGAGGCGGCGGGCGACGTCGACACACTGCTACTCGACAAGACCGGCACCATTACGCTGGGCAACCGCCAGGCCAGCGAGTTCCTTCCGGTCTCCGGCGTCGGCGAGCGCGATCTCGCCGATGCCGCCCAGCTCGCCTCGCTTTCAGACGAGACGCCCGAAGGGCGGTCGATCGTGGTGTTGGCCAAGGAGAAGTACGCCATCCGCGGCCGAGAAATGGCGCCGCTGCACGCCCGGTTCATTCCATTCTCGGCGTACACTCGCCTCAGCGGCATCGACGTCGATGGCGCGTCGATCCGCAAGGGCGCGGTGGATGCGATCATCGCCGACGCCAAGGCCGGCGTGACCGCGCCCAACGTGGCACGTGAGATCGAATCGATCGCTGCCAATGTCGCACGGGCAGGCGGTACGCCTCTGGCAGTATCGAAAGATGGCAAGCTCCTGGGCGTGATCCATCTCAAGGACATCGTCAAGGGTGGCATCCGCGACCGCTTCGCGACCTTGCGCAAGATGGGGATCCGCACCGTCATGATCACCGGCGACAATCCCTTGACCGCGGCGGCGATTGCGGCCGAAGCCGGCGTCGACGATTTCCTCGCCCAGGCGACGCCGGAAGCGAAACTCAAGCTGATCCGCGATGAGCAGGCCCAGGGAAAACTTGTCGCGATGTGCGGCGACGGCACCANNCGAGATCGTCGAAATCGGCAAGCAGCTCCTCATGACGAGAGGCGCGCTCACCACCTTTTCGATCGCCAACGACGTGGCGAAGTATTTCGCCATCATCCCGGCGATGTTCCTCGCCTTCTACCCGCAGCTCCAGGCGTTGAATGTCATGCATCTGCAGACGCCGCAAAGTGCGATCCTGTCGGCGATCATCTTCAATGCGCTGATCATCGTCGCCCTGATCCCGTTGGCGCTGCGGGGTGTGCAGTACCGGCCGGTGGGAGCCTCGGCGGTGCTGGTCCGCAATCTGCTCGTCTACGGTCTCGGCGGCGTCGTCGTGCCTTTTGTCGGCATCAAGCTGATCGACATGTTCGTCACAGCTATCGGTCTTGCGTGAGGATTTGACATGCTGAAGGAAATTCGCCCCGCCATCGTGATGATGGTGTGTTTCACGATCCTGACAGGCCTTGCCTATCCGCTGGCGATGACGGGCATCGCCCAGGTTCTTTTTCCGCGACAGGCGAAAGGCAGCCTGATCGAGAAGGATAACAAGGTGATCGGCTCGGCGCTGATCGGCCAGAACTTCACCCAGGACAAGTATTTCTGGGGCCGGCCATCGGCAACCACCGATGTCGACCCCAAGGATTCGACCAAGACGGTCCCCGCGCCCTACAACGCGGCCAACTCGTCGGGCAGCAACGCCGGGCCGACCGCGAAATCACTGGTTGAACGCCTGCAGGCCGATGCGGTGAAGCTCAAGGCAGAAAACCCAAGCGTCCCCATTCCGGTCGATCTTATCACGACCTCGGCCAGCGGCCTCGACCCGGATATTTCGCCGGCGGCTGCGCTCTTCCAGGTGCCGCGCGTCGCCAAGGCGCGCAACATGGACGAGGGCCAGGTTCGGCGGCTCGTGCAATTGCATACCGAGGGCCGCGTCTTGGGTGTGATTGGTGAGCCGCACGTCAACGTGCTGCAACTCAATCTGGCGCTCGACGGGCTCGGCGTGCGGTGACATGGTTTAGGTTCGATGGCCGCCGTCGCTGAAGAGAGACGTCCTTCACCCGATGCGCTGCTGAAGGCGGCGCAAAAGGAATCGCGCGGCAAATTCAAGATTTTCTTCGGTGCGGCGCCCGGCGTCGGCAAGACCTACGAAATGCTGACCGCAGCCCGTCGCCGCAAGGCCGAGGGCGTCGATGTCGTGATCGGCCTGGTCGAGACGCACGGCCGCGCCGAGACCGAGGCCCAGCTCGCCGGGCTTGAGATCATTCCGCGGCGACGGGTCGACTACAAGGGCCGCGTTCTGGAAGAGATGGACCTCGACGCTGTCTTGGCGCGCCGCCCGGCGCTTGTCCTGGTCGACGAGCTCGCCCACACCAACGCTGCCGGCAGCCGCCACCCCAAGCGCTATCTCGATGTCGAGGAGCTGCTGGCGGCCGGGATCAGCGTCTATTCGACGCTCAACGTGCAACATGTCGAGAGCCTCAACGACGTGGTGGCGCGCATCACGCGCATCCGCGTGCGCGAGACCGTCCCCGACTCCGTCGTCGATTCGGCAGACGAGGTCGAGCTGGTCGACCTCACACCGGCCGACCTGATCGCGCGGCTGGGTGAGGGCAAAGTCTATGTCCGCGAGCAGGCGCAGCGCGCGCTGCGCCATTATTTCTCGCCGGGCAACCTGACGGCGCTGCGCGAGCTGGCGCTCCGGCGCACCGCCGAGCGTGTCGACGATCAGATGCTGAGCTACATGCGCGAGCACGCCATCACCGGCCCTTGGGGCGCCGGCGAAAGGGTGATCGTGTGCCTCGATCCGAGCGCCGACGCGGCCAATACGGTGCGCGCCGCCAAGCGCACCGCCGACGGTCTCGACGCCGAGCTGATCGCGCTCTATGTCGAGACCGAGCGGCACACGTTGCTCACCGAGGCCGAGCAGACGCGGCTGGCCGAGTCGATGCGACTCGCCGAGCGGCTCGACGCTGAAGTCGTGACGGTGCCCGGCCGCTTCGTCGTCGAGGAGATCCTGGCCTTCGCGCGCTCGCGCAACGCCACGCGGGTCGTGGTCGGCAAGTCGCGGCGCTCGCGCTGGTTCGAGCTGCGGCACGGCTCGGTCGTCGATGAGCTGGTGCGCAGCGGCTCGGGGCTCGCCGTCGAGGTGGCGCCTTCCGCGGATAAGCCCGAGCCGATGGGTCCCGTCGACTGGATGCTGGGCGCGCCGCGCACGATCGGCCCATATCTCGAGGGCGCGCTGACAACGGCGCTCGCGACCGGCATCGGAGTGCTGATCAACGCGCGCATCGAATTGCCCAACATTTCGCTGCTGTACGTCGTGCCAGTTCTGGTCGCCGCGGCGCGTCATGGGCTGGTGCCCTCGCTGTGGGTCGCAGGCCTTTCCGTGCTTTGCTACAATTTCTTCTTCCTGCCGCCGCTGTACGAATTCACCATCTCCGACCCGGCGAATGTCGTGGCGCTGTTCTTCTTCATGTTCGTGGCGATCGCAGCCAGTGCGCTGGCCGCTCGAACGCGCGCGCAGACGCAGACGGCGCGGCGCGAGGCTCGCACCACCGCCGAACTCTACGGCTTCAGTCGCAAGATCGCGGGTGTGATCGATTTAGACGATCTTCTGTGGATCGTGGTCACGCATCTAGCGCGGCTGCTGAGTGCCGAGGTTGTGATCCTTATGCCCGAGAAGAGCCCGCTGGAGTCGGGCAAGCTCGTGTTGCGCGCGGCCTTTCCACCCGACGGCGAACTGAGCGAAGCTGATCTCGCGGCCGCGCGCTGGTCATGGGACGCCGAGCGGCCGACCGGGCAGGGCACCGACACCCTGCCCGGTGGCCGCTGGTTGTTCGAGCCCATCCGCACCAGCCGTTCGGCGATCGGCATCCTCGGCATCCTGCCGACAGGCGAGGCGCGTGTGCTTTCTTCGTCCGAACGGCGACTGCTGGAGGCGGTCGGCAACCAGGCGGCGGTGGCCATCGAAAGAGTGACGCTGGCCGCTGACATCGACCAGGCGCGGCTGGGCGCGGAACGCGAGCGGCTGCGTTCGGCCATGCTGACCTCGGTATCGCATGACCTTCGTACGCCGCTCGCTTCGATCATCGGTGCGCTGTCGAGTCTCAGGAGCTATCGTGATCGCTACGACGAAAGCACGCGCGAGGAACTCTTGGGCACGGCGCTGAGCGAGGCCGAACGGCTCGACCGCTTCGTCGGCAACCTGCTCGACATGACACGGCTCGATGCCGGCGCGATCACCCCAAAGCGCGAAACAGTGGAGGTCGGAGACCTCATCTCGACCGCACTACGGCGCGCCATGCCGCTGCTGAAGGATCGCGTCGTCGCCTCGTCGATCGAGCCTGACCTGCCGCCGTTGTCGCTCGATTTCGTGCTGGCCGAGCAGATCCTGTTCAACATCCTCGACAACGCCGCCAAGTATTCACCGCCGGGCGGCCGCATCGAGGTCGACGCCCGACGCGTGGGCGGACGGGTCGAGCTTGTGGTGCGCGACGAAGGGCCCGGCATCCCGGCTGTGGCGCTCGACCGGATCTTCGATAAGTTCTATCGGGCCGACGATGGCGATCGCCGCCGCGCCGGCACCGGCCTGGGGCTCGCCATCGCCAAGGGCTTCGTTGAGGCGCACGGCGGCACGATCGGCGCGCGCAACCGCTCCGATCGTAGCGGCGCGGAGTTCATCGTGGGCTTTCCGGTGGTGTGACATGGCCGGAGATGCCTTATGCTCCGATGCCGCGCGGGTTTTCGCCCAAGCGTGGCGGTCGGAGCAACGTCGCTAAGGACCATAATCGTCGATTCGGGTCCGATGGGCTTATGGTAGGACGACCGCAGCAACGCCAAAGGGATGAAGCCTTGCCGATCGCCTCTTCTCCGTCATCACAAGGTATAGTGTGCCCTGTCGGTCTCGCCGTTTTCCGACCGTTTATTAAACGGCGCGCCAGATCGACAACACAAGATCTAGAGGCAGCGACGTGACATGAACGGCGACGCCGCCATCATCCTGATCGTCGAGGACGAACCGCCGATCCGCCGGCTGCTCCGCACGACCCTGGGGGCGCACGACTACCGCACGCTCGAGGCGGCGACCGGCGCCGAGGCGCTTTCGGCGTTGCGCCACCATCGCCCCGACCTGGTGCTGCTCGATCTTGGCCTGCCCGACATCGATGGCCTCGAGTTGATCGGCCGGATCCGCAAGCTCGGACCGGTGCCCATCATCGTGCTGTCGAGTCGCGGCGATGAGGTGGCCAAGGTGGCGGCGCTGGATTCGGGCGCCGACGACTACGTCACCAAGCCGTTCGGCGCCGACGAGCTGCTGGCCCGCATCCGTGCAGCGCTGCGTCATCGCCTGCAGGAGCAGGGGGCCGAGCGCGGGTTTGCCAGCGACGATCTCAGTGTCGACCTGGTGCGCCGGCTGGTGCGGCGCGGCACCGAGGATGTGAAACTGTCGCCCAAGGAATACGACATCCTCGAACAGCTCGCGATCCATGCCGGCAAGGTGCTGACCCACAGGCACCTGCTGCGCGAGGTATGGCGCGACGAGTCGGTCGATCCGCAGTACCTACGCGTCTATGTCCGCCAGCTCCGCCAGAAGATCGAGGCCGACCCTTCCGCGCCGCGGCACGTGCTGACCGAACCCGGAATCGGCTACCGGCTGGTCTGAGGGGAGGCTACGCTGCCTCCTGTACCAAGGAGGGAACGATGGTCGAGAGCGAGAATTACAAGAAGGGCACCGCGATCCGCAGCAAGCTGATGGGGCCCGCGTATGCCGACAAGATGAATCAGTCGGTTTACGACGATCCCATCATGAAGAAATTCGGCGACTACGCCCGCGAAGCCGTGTTCGGTATGCTGTGGCACCGGCCGGGACTCGACCTCAAGACCAAGACCCTGATCTGCGTGATCTCCGATACCGCCCAGGCGCGCTGGCCGGAGCTGGCCATTCATCTGCGCATGGCGCGCAACCAGGGCTGGACGGAGGACGAATTGTCCGAGGCGCTGATGCATCTTTGCGGCTATATCGGCCTGCCCTCGGTGCGCGAGGCGCTGCTCACGGCCAAAGAAGTGTTCCACGAAATGAGGAAAGAGAAGTAGATGATGCTGATGACGACGAGCGATCTGCCTCTGGAGCGGATCGCCCGCGGCAAGGTGCGCGATGTCTATGCCGTCGATGCCGACCGGCTCCTGCTGGTGGCGACGGACAGGGTCAGTGCCTACGACGTGGTGATGGCGGAGCCTATTCCGATGAAGGGCGCGGTGCTGACCCAGACCAGCGCCTGGTGGTTTCGCCAGTTGGGCGAGGTGCTCAAGCACCACATGATCTCGGCCGATGCGGGCGAGATCGCGACCGCCGTGCCGGCGCTCGGACCGCATCGCGCCGCCCTTGCCGGCCGGGCGATGCTGTGCCGGCGTGGCACGGTGTTTCCCATCGAATGCGTGATCCGCGGCTATCTGTCGGGCTCGGCGTGGAAGGAATACGCCGCCCACGGCACCCTCGCCGGCGAGAAGCTCCCGCCCGGCCTCGTCGAAAGCGCGAAGCTCGAGCCCGCGATCTTCAGCCCGGCGACCAAGGCCGAGACCGGTCACGACGAGAACATCACGATTTCGCGGATGTGCGAAATCCTCGGCGACGAAGTCGCCTATA
>PLYQ01000058.1 GCA_003153415.1 Rhodospirillales bacterium
GCGCACGGCGCTGCCGATGGCGGTCGGCGTGGCGCTGGGCGACTTCACCGCCATGACGCTCTCCATGCTGGGGCTGGGCGCGCTCCTTGCAGCTTCGGCGACGCTGTTCACCGTTCTGAAATGGATCGGCGCGGCCTATCTCGTGTGGCTCGGCGTCAAGCTGTGGCGGGCCGGCGGCGCGCTCGAAGCGGCGCCGCGCACCGACGCCGTCTCGGCCGCCAAGATGCTGGGCCACGCCTGGCTGGTGACGGCGCTCAATCCCAAGAGCATCACCTTCTTCGTGGCCTTCCTGCCCGCCTTCCTCGACCCGCACGCCGCGTTCCTGCCCCAGATGCTGGCCTTCGAGACGACCTTCCTGGTGCTGGCTTTCGCCAATGCCTTCGGCTACGCGCTGGTCGCCAGCAAGGCGCGCGGCCTGGTCGGCAATCCGCGGGCGATCGGCATCGTCAACAAGACCGGCGGCGGCCTGCTGATCGGCGCCGGCGTGGCGACGGTGACCCTGAGCGGCGCGCGGATCTGAATGGCCACAAACGCATTGGCTGTAGCCCATCAGGGCGCGGAGGCTACTCCGCGCTGGTCGAGACGGCCGCTCCGTGCCTCCCCAGCATGAGGTCATGTTTGATCACGTCCTGGCCCCACGATGGCAGCCGCAGCATCGTCGCTAAGGACCATAATCGTCGATCGAGGCTCGGTGGGCTTATAGTGAACCAGCCCCTGGAATTCGCCAGGGCGAGGCGGGTTCGGTGCGGTCGGAAGTATCTAGGGCTTGTGTGATTTCTATGTGGGCGCCGTTCGCGCCGTATAACGACGGTTTATTTAACCGCGCGCGGCAGCGGCTTAGGGAACGAGCTACCAAATCTAGTTCCGGCTTGGTCCGATTCGGAAGCCAACCGATTTCCGATGCTTTTGCCGATTCGCGAGCCTCGCGAGCCCTCGCGACACTCGCGAGCCGTTCACGAAAATCCATGCAATTGCCTGAACGAGCAGGCGTTTTCGGCAGAAGCGCGAAAGACTCGCGAGGACACGTCAAAACGCGAAGGGCGATGCGGCGAAAAAGTGAGACTCCGCGGGAAAAGCCTTACGCCATCGGCCTCCGAGGTTTCCCACCCGGGTGGGAAACAGTGAGACGCCTAACGCCAGCCGATCCTGTCGCGCAGGAAGGCGTAGCCCAGCGCCGAGAAGGCGGCGCGTTCCTTGTTGTCCTTGCCGTAGCCGTGGCCGCCGGCGGCCGGTTCGTAGAGCCAGGCGTCGTCGTAGCCCATGGCTTGAAGCTTGGCGGCCATCTTGCGGGCGTGGCCGGGATGGACGCGGTCGTCGCGGCGGGTGGTGGCAATCAGGATCGGTGGATATTTCTGGCCCGGCACCGCCTGGTGATATGCCGAATAGGTTTTCAGCCAGGCCCATTCCTCGGGCTTGTCGGGATCGCCGTATTCGGCGATCCAGCTCGCGCCGGCCAACAGCTTGGTGTAGCGCCGCATGTCGATCAGCGGGATGGTGCAGAACAGGGCGCCGAAACGCTCGGGATAGCGCGTCAGCATGTTGGAGATCAGGATGCCGCCGTTCGATCCGCCTTCGGCGGCGATGCGGCCGGGCCGGGTGACGCCGCGCCGCACCAGGTCGGCCGCGACGGCGGCGAAGTCGTCGTGGCTCAGCCGCTTGCCCGCGAAGCGGCCGGCCTCGTGCCAGTGCGTGCCGAACTCGCCGCCGCCCCTGATGTTGGCGGTGACGCTGGTGCCGCCGCGCTCGAGCCAGATCTTGCCGATGCCGGATTGATAGTAGGGCATCGTCGATATGGCGAAGCCGCCGTAGCCGCTGAGATGCACGGGCGCGTCGCCGGTCTCTTTGGCCGGCCCGGTCTGCACATAGGGAATGCGTTCGCCGTCCACCGAGATCGCGTCATGGCGGGTCACCACCAGACCCTCGGTCGAGAAGGCGGCCGGCGCGCGCTTGAGCACGGTCGGTCCCTGCCCTTCAGCCAGAAGCATCAACGACGGCGGCGTCAGCGGATCCTGCACGCTGGCCAGCAAATCGCCGTTGCTTTCCGACGGTTCGACGTCGAGGGCGCCGACGCCGACGACGCCGATGGTCGGCAGGCCGGTCAAACTGGTTTTCGTCCAACCGCTTTCGGATGGCGCCGCGATCTCGAACACCGGCTGGAGATTGTCGAGGATCGACAGAACGAGCCGGCCGGCCACCCAGGAAAAACCCTGCAGCGCGCGCCGTTCGCCCGGCTCGAAGAGCACGGCGAAGTCGCGGCTGCCGGCCAGGAACGCCTCGAGGCGCAGGCCGAGCAGCGTGTCGCCCGGATGAGTCCGGCCGCCCACCGTCCAGGCGGAGCGCCGCTTGACGGCCATCCAGTCGCCATGGACGGAGAACTGCACGTCGGTCGGCAGGTCGAGCGGGACCTTGTCGAGCCAGAATTTGACGTCGAAGAAGCCCGTCGAGTCATAGAACCACAGGCGCGGTGGGGCGTGCGTGCGATCGACCGACGCTCCCGCCGCAACGCTCTCGACCGGTACCTCGAACAGCACCGGCGCTGTCGCAGGGTCAGTGCCGCGCTTCCACAGTCGCACGGTCTGCGCGTAGCCCGAAGTGGTGGTGTCGCCGCCCCAGGCGCTGGCCAGCAGGAGCGTGTCGCGGTCGAGCCAGGAGGCACCGCCTTTGGCCTCGGACAGAACGAAGCCGTCGGCCACGAAGGCTTTGCGCTCGATGTCGAACTCGCGCAGCACGACGGCATCGCTGCCGCCGCGCGACAGGCGGACGATGGCGCGGTCGTGGCTCGGCGGCAGGGTCGAGGCGCCGCTCCAGATCCAGTCCTCGCCTTCCGCCGCCGCCAGGGCGTCGACGTCGAGGATCGTCTCCCACGACGGCGCGTCGCTGCGATAGCTCTCGAGCGTCGTGCGGCGCCACAGCCCGCGCGGATGCTGCGCGTCCTTCCAGAAGTTCTGGACGAAGGCACCGCGCCGCACGATGTAGGGAATGTTGTCCGGCCGGTCCCAGATCGCGGTCAGCGTGTCGCGGTCGGCGGCGAATTGCGCCGTGCCGAACTTCGCCAAGGTGCGGTCGGTCTCGGCCTCCACCCAGGCGAGCGCCCTCGGGCCCTCTATCTCCTCGAGCCAGAGGTAGGGGTCATCGTCCGGCGCCTCGACCGTGGGTCTCGCTTCGATCATGCCCCTTCTTATCTCCTCTCGGGTCAGCTTCCTTCCCCTTCGCGGAGTCCGCGAAGGGGAAGTGTCGTGGTCATATCGCGACGATGGGGTCATCGGCCACTGACCCCTCCGCCCGCGAAGACGCGGGCACCTCCCCTTGGCGGACTCCGCCAAGGGGAGGGAGTTGATTCCCTCAGTTCGGACTTTGCTCTACCGCTCAGGTTCACTCACAAAGGCCACCTTGCTCAAGCCCGCCTTGGACGCATCGGCCAGCATTTCGGCGACATAGCGATAGGCCACGTTCTGGTCGGCGCGCAGGAAGACTTCCGGCTGCGGCCGCTTCTGGCCCGCCGCGGTGAAGCGCTGCACGGCGTCCTCGCGGCTCAGCCGCTCGCCGTTCCAGAACAGCGCGCCCGACGCGTCGATGGCGAACTCAATCTTTTCCGGCTTCTGGATGTCGGCGGTCGAGGTGGCCTTGGGCAGGTCGAGCTTGACGGCGTTGGTCAAGAGCGGCGCGGTCACGATGAAGATCACCAGCAGCACCAGTACGACGTCGATCAACGGCACCATGTTGATCTCGGCCATCGGCTGCAAGGAGGATTTCCGGTCGAAGCTTGCAAAAGCCATGATGGTTCTCCTCTCTTACTTGACCGCGGCGAGCGCGACGCCGGGCTTGAGGGAACGTCCCTGCGAGGAGGCCTGCAGCGCCTTGCCCATCGACAGGAAGGTCAGCAGTTCGAATGCGAAGGCGTCGAGCTTGGCCGACAGCACGCGGTTGGCGCGCGTCAGCCAGTTGTAGCCCATCACCGCCGGCAGGGCGACGGCAAGGCCGATGCCGGTCATGATCAACGCCTCGCCGACCGGGCCCGCCACCTTGTCGAGCATGCCCGAGCCGCTCATGCCGATGGCGACCAGCGCGTGATAGACGCCCCACACCGTGCCGAACAGGCCGACGAACGGCGCGGTGGCGCCGATGGTGGCGAGCATGGTGAGGCCGTTCTCGAGCGACGTCGTCTCCTCGTCGAGCACCTTCTTGATGGTGCGGGTGAGGAATTCCTGCGCGCTTCCGGCTTCCTCGAGCTTGGCGGCGCCGAACTTCTCGTGGTGCGCCTGGGCACGCAGCGAATGCGCGGTGAGATGGCCGAACGGCTCGTGCGCGCCGTGGGTGCTGAGCTCATGCTGGACGGCTTCCAGCGAGGTGGCGCTCCAGAAGAAGGTCAGGAACTTCTGGCTGCGGCGCTGACGTACGGTCTGGCTGATGCCCTTCATGACGATCAGGTACCACGAGGTCGCCGACATGATCGCCAGCACGACGAGCAGGACTTGCGCCACGATATCGGCATTGCGCAGGAAATGGCCGAAGCCGAGGGCCGATGTGTCAGCCATGCGTCACCTCTATTTCAACACGAACTTGATGGGAACCAGTGCCCACACCGGCTGCGGAATGCCGCCTTCGGCGTAGGGTCGGAACTGCGCGGCGCGCACGGCGCTCAAGGCCGATTCGTCGAGCTCGCCGTGACCCGACGAACTCTGCAGCGAGACCCGCGACGGTCGCCCCGAGACGTCGATCAGGACCCGCACCATGACCACTCCCTGCTCGTTGGCGCGGCGTGAGCGTGCCGGGTAGATCGGATTGGGCGGCACGAGATAGCCGACCTGTGACGACGCCACCGTCTTCGGCGCCGCGGCGACGGCCGGCGCTGCCGATTGAGGCTTGTTGTCGACCGGGGCGGCGGGCGCCGGCCGCGGCTTGGACGGCGGCGGCTTGGGCTTGGGTGGTGGCGCCTCGACCGGGAAGACGGGCGGCGGCAGATCGGGCATCGGCGGCTGGATCATCGACTCGAGCTGCGGCCGTTGTTCTTCCACTGGTGGCGGCGTGTCTTCCGGCGGCGGCGTCTCGAGCTGTGGCGGCGCCTGCTGCTCGGCGGGCACCATGCGAACTTCCAGTGAGGCGGTCTCGCCCACGATCAGTTTGGCCGGCTCGACCTGGGTCAACGCCCAGCCGCCGCCGACATGGAAGAAGATGACGAGCGCCAGCAGCCCGCGCCGCAACGTCGGCGACAGCGGCTCGCGGCCGGATTCGTCGACGTCCTCGCCGAGCGACGGGGCAAAGGAGGCAGGCGACACGGTCACGGGCGCGACCTCAGGACTGAAGCGGCCATAACGCCAGCGTCACCGTTGCGGCAACGGAGACGCCGAAGATCGCGAGACCGACCCAACGCCGCCGGTTGGCCTCCCACCACAAAACGGCCCCGCTAATCGACAAAAAGATCAGGCTGCCGGCCAAGGTATCGATCCGCAGGATCCACGGCACCGGCATGCCCACGCCCTTGTGAAGGTTGGTGAGTGTGGCCACGAAGCCGTTCTCCGTGGTGCGCACGCTGACCGATCGGTTGCCCACCCAGTATTCGACCTGGATCACGCGGTTGGGGCCGCCAAGGTTGAACGACCAGCGCTCCGGCTGCGTCAGCGGCCGCTGTTCGCCCCCCCCCTCTGCCCACGCAACGGTGCGCGCGCGTTCGACGCGCACGTTGTTCGCCGGACGATCGAGCTTCAGCGTCTCCGTCAGCCAGGCAGCCATCGCCTCTGCCGTCTCGGGTCGTGGCTCGGGCAGCGTGAGTTGGGCATTGAGTTGCTGCTGGGAGGGAAGCTGCAACTTCAGAACAGCGCGGTGATTGAGCCAAACGCCGCTGAAGCCCATGAGCAGGCCAAGGATGGCGCCCCACAGGCCGAACCAGCCGTGCGTAAGGCGGACCCAGCGCACGAACGCCAGCCGCCGGTTGACGGCCGTGTTGGCGATAGCCGTGGCGACCGCGTCAGCCATCAGGTCTCGCTCCATTGGCGAACAAGATTGTGGTAGCTGCCGATCAACGAGCGGCGCGCCTGCTCGTCGGCGCCGGTCTGGTTAAGGCGCTGGATGGCACCATCCATCTCGTAGAGCAGTGCGCGCTGGCCGTCGTCGCGGATCAGGCTCTGCACCCAGAAGAAGCAGGCGGTGCGCACGCCGCGCGTGATCGGCGCCACCTGGTGCAGGCTGGTCGCGGGATAGACCACCATGTCCCCGGCGGCGAGCTTGATGCTTTGCCGGCCGTAGGTGTCTTCGATCTGCAGCTCACCGCCATCGTAGTCGCCGGGATTGGTCAGGAACAGCGTCGCCGACACGTCGGTGCGAAGCTTGCGGCCGTCGCGCGGATGGATGCGCACGCTGCCGTCGACGTGGGCGCCGAATTTCATGTCTTGGCTGTAGCGGTTGAACATCGGTGGATAGACGACGTTGGGCAGCACGGCGCTGATGAAGGTCGGATTGCGCTCGATTGCCGACACGACGATGCGCTGGCAGGCGTGCGCCACGTCCGAGCGCTCGTCGACCTGCTGGTTGAACTTGACCGGCGCGCCCTGGTAGCCCGCGGTTACGCGACCATCGACCCAGGCCTCGTTGGCGCGCTCGAGCCGCTCGCGCAGGCTGACGAGCTGCGCGGCATCGAGCACATTGGGAATGCAGACCAGCATGATACCTGCCGCGACCTCCCCCTCACATGCGAAGCGTGTAGGTCAGCATCGCCATCAGGCCGGAGCCCGGCACGGCCCGCCCGCCGTCGGAGGCGATGAGCTGGTCGAAGTACATCGTGTTGGTGAGGTTGAAGACATTGAGGCGGATGTCGTAGGTCGGCTGCCGATAGGCGACCGTCGCGTCGAAGCGCGTGAACTCCGGTACATAGACGCTGTCATTGTTGTTGGCGTAGCGCTGGCCGAGATAGGTGGCGCCGCCGCCGATTTCGTAGGTCTGCGCGATGGTGTAGGTCGTCCATATGGTCGCCGAATCGCGCGGCGTGTTGAGCGGCACCATGCCCTGGGTGCCGGCGGCAACGCCGTTCGTGATGCGGGCGTCGAGATAGGTATAGCCGCCGAACACTTGCCATTCCTCGCTGAGGCGGCCGGCGATCCCCGCCCGCGCGCCCTTGACCACAATCGTACCGGCGGCGGTGAAGGTATTGTCGGCGTTCGACGAGCGGGCGTTGTACTTGGTGATCTGGAACAGTGCGCCATTGAGCGACAGGTTGCCCTTCAAAAGCTCGTATTTGACGCCGGCTTCGTAGGCTTCGTTCTGTTCGGGCGGCAGGGGCTGGCTGACGCCGGTGGTCGACGTGAGCTGCTCGAGCGACGGATTGAACGAGGTGCTGTAGGAGACGTAATAGGTCTGTTCCCGGGTGGGCTCGTACAGGACGCCGCCGCGCACGCTCAGGAAGTTCGTCGTCTGCGCGGCGTACGAAAGTGTCGTATTGCCGGGGGTGTTGAGGGCGTTGATCGTATTGCCGACCTGCGCGTAGTAAATGTCGTAGCGCAGGCCACCGACCAGCTTGACCTCCGGGATGACCTGGACCGTGTCGTTGAAGTAGCCGCCGAACGCCCAGGCTTGCGAAGTCGCGAGATTGGTCGGGATCGACGGCGCAGAACCCGGCGAGTCGCCACCGCTCGGATTCACGAGCGAGGTGCAGGAGACATAGCCCGTGGTCGCATTCGCCGTTTGCAGCGGATTGCCGAAGCAGGTGCCGTTTCGAGCGTAGTTCTGGTTGTAGTAGCTCTCGTATCCGAGGTCGATGCCGGCAAGCAGCGTGTGGCCGATCGGACCGGTGTCGAACTTCGCCATCAACTCGGTCTGGTTGTTCACCGTGAAATCAAAAATGTTGCGGTCATGACTCTGCTGGCGGACGAACAGGTTGCTGAGTGGAAACCCGCTCGACGGTGTCGCCGTGTAGGTGCCGTTGGCGGAAACGGTGCCGACGCTCTGCGGGGCCGTCTCGACCGCATTGGTGTTGACGTAGTTGAACTGCGTCTGGTTGCGCAACGACAAGTCCTTCGAAAATTTGTGCTCGACCGTCGCGCCCAGCATGACAATGTCCTGGTCGGTGCGATCGTTCGAGAATCCGTAGGCGTTGTTGCGGCCGACATTCACCGGAAAGCCATTGAGCGGCGGGAAGCCATAGTCGGCATGGTCGTGATTGTGCTGGAGCAGCGCATAGAGCGTGATCTCGGTCGGCTTGCCGATGCCGAACTTGTAGGAAGGTGCGAGGCCAAAATCGAGCACCTCGGTCTGATTGCGCGTGCTTGCACTGCCATCCTGGAACATCATGTTCATGCGGAACGCCTGGTCATCGCCGATCGGCTGATTGACGTCGGCCGTGCCGCGCACCAGCCCGTTTGTCGTCACCGAGGCGCTGAGTTCGGTCGCCTTCTTAAGCGAAGGCTTCTTCAGGACCTGGTTGATCACGCCGCCCGTCGAACCGCGGCCGAACAGCATCGACGACGGCCCCATCAAGACCTCGATCTGCTCGAGATTGAAGGTGTCGCGGTAGTACTGGCCGGGGTCGCGCATGCCGTCGACATAGAGGTCGGTGCGGGCCGAGAAGCCGTTGAGGTTGATGTTGTTGCCGATCTGGCCGCCCTCGGCCGCGCCGATGGTGACTCCCGGCACGTTGCGTATCGCCGACGTGAGCGACGTGGCGCCCTGCGACTGCATCAGCGCCTTGTTGATGATGGTGATCGACTGCGGAATGTCGCGCACGTCGCCGCCGACCCGGCCGAGGGATGACGGCGGCGGCGCAAAGTCGTCGCTGGGGCGCGTGCTGGTGACCGTCACCGGCTGCAGGGTGGCCGGCGCAATGCTCGGCTCAGCCGGCTTCTGCTCCGTCGGCGGCGTGTCGGGGGCAGGCGTCTCAGGCGGTGGCGATTGTTGGGCGACAGCCGCCGCCGGCGCCATCATCAAGCCGACCAGGGCCGTCTTGACCTGCTTACGACACTTACGCACAGACGCCTCTCCCCCTGTGGATAGCCACAGAAGGCATTAATAGTCATTCTCATTTCATTAGTAAATGCGAATTATTCGCAATTAAATACCAGGAGAAATCTGGCTGGTCGACGCGACCCCTGCCCGGTCAGTCCCAGGCGGCGTCGGCGACCCGGCCGTCCTCGCTCAGCACGAGCGTCAGCCGATTGGGCCTCATGGTATAGCTCGGAATGCCGTCCGTCGGCCGGATCACCCGCAAGGGCCAATTCATGTCGGCTTCGCGCACGATATCGGCTGCGGCGACTCCAGCCGGCGGTGTCGCACCTTTAGCGACGAAATACTTGCCGACAATTTTGCTGTAGTCGTCCTTCGGCGTCGCGATTTCGGCATAGCCCGGCAGCGTCTTGAGCGTGATCGCGTTTGTCCCCGCGCGGACCCGGACCGCCTTGTAGGGATGGCCGGTCTCAACCGGCAGGATCGCCTCGACGACCATGAACGGGCTTATCGGCCCCGGCGACGGGGGCGCGAGGCCTCGGAACATCAGATCGAGCGTGCCATCGATCGCCTCGCCGCTGCTAATCGGGACAAGATGAGGACTGCCCCAGTTCGAAGTCGAAGTGAGGCCGCGTACCCTGATGATGTCCATGCCTCCCGCCCGCGCCGAGCGAAGGACTTCGACGCTCGTCACGATCAAAACAGGCCAAGGTATCCCTTCGGCCGGCTGCACCATCGGCAGACCGCCCGAGGGCCCCCCCGCGGCGCCTGCCGCCGGCGGGGTGCCTGCCGGCGGCGACTGCGCATTCACGCCGATAACTCCGAAGGAGACAGTCGCTGCCACGAGGCCGGCAACTGCGAACGGAAAGGATCTGGTCATGGCATCCTCGATGGTTGGACGGCGGTATGGCCGGCCTTCTGCGATGTCTGCGTCACGCTACTGTCAATGACGCCACCTCCGAAAGCCAGTGCATCGGCCGTCGGGCGGGCAGCATCGGGGGAATTGGTCTCCATCCAGCTTCGTTCGAGTCGATCAAACGCTTCCAGAATGAGATCGGTCGGGACCATTTGGGTCAGCGTGCAAAAGGACGTACGGGTGCTGGTGAAGCTGCCATTCTCGAACAGCTTGTTGACCGGTGCGCCACCACCGCAGACCGAAAAATATTCGCAGGTCCCGCGGCAGGCCTCGACGCCGGCTTGGATGTCACGGAACATCAGCGAGCGAAGACAGGCTTCGTAGATCTGCGTCAGCGTGTCGGTGTTGATGTTGCCCAGCAAATAGTTCGCATAGTCGGCGTTGCGCAAGCCGAGCAACTCCGGCGAGAAACTCGAGACATTGCCGTGACTATCGACGTTGAGCATCGCCAGCGGCTCGGTCTGGATGTTGCGCGTCGGCGCGTCGTTGGGGCGAAACACGCGCGCAATGGCGAGATCGATCTCGCGCAGGAAGCGGACCCGCCCGCTCGCCCGGGCCGAGTGCCAGAAGGTGCGCAAAAAAGTCTCGTACCGCTGGCGCAGCTCGCTCCCCGCGAAAAGACTGGAAACGTGCGCGCCTTCGGATTCCTCGACATTGAAGCAGATGTGGTCGATGCCTTCGGAGAGATAGAAGGCCAGCATTTCCTCGGGCATCGCGAGACTGTCGCGTGAGAGTACCGAAATCACATGAAACGGCACCTTCTCCGACCGCAGGCACCGGATCCCGGCGATGGTCTTGTCGAAGGTGCCGGCACCGCTGCGGGTCTTACGGTTGGCGTCATGCAGCGGCTGTGGACCGTCGATGCTGACGCCGACGCTGACCTGCCATTCACGGAACAGGGCGCACCACTCGCCATCGATCAGCATGCCGTTGGTCTGGAACGCATGCTTGACGACGACCGACTGAGGCCGCAACCGCTCGATCGTCTCGAAGGCCTCACGATAGAAGCCGACCGGCACGACGAGTGGTTCACCCGCGTGCCAGATCACCGTCAGCTCAGGGCAAGTCCAGCCCGAGGCAAACAGCTCAGAAAACAGCCGGACAACGGTCGACTGGGAGAGGACGTGCTTGTTGTTGCGATCCGGCAGGTAACAATAGGTGCAATTGATGTTGCAGAAGGCAGTCGGTTGGATAACCACCGTCCCGACTTCAGGCCGGCCAACAATCGGCGCATGCAAGGCAAGCATGGCCCGCGCTTTCACCAGTTGTGCCAGCCGTTGCCCCAGGGGCCAGGGCCGCCGAAGAGGCCGCCGAGGACGCCGCCTATGAGACCGCCGTTGCCCCAATTGTTCCAACCGCCGTTGCCCCAGTTGTGCCAGCCGCCATTGCCCCAGCCATTGTGCCAGCCACCGTTGCCCCAGCCATTGTGCCAGCCACCGTTGCCCCACCAGGCAAGCTGCGTCTCGCGGTCGGCGGTGGGATCGTTGGGGTCTTTCGCGACCTCCTGCAAAACCTCGGACACGGAGTTCCGGATCGCCTGCAGGCGAAGCGCCACCGACGCCGGCGCAGCCTGCACCGAACCTGGGATCGATTTCGCCGACGCATCGGCAGCTGCGAGGCTGATAGACAGGCCCAACGCACCGGCCGGGAGCAACGCCGCCAGCGCACGCATGGTACGACGATTTTTTGCCATCATTTCCTCCTGTCAGCGCTCGCAGGTTAGTCCGGGACTCAACGCTGCGACAAGAGAAAGCGGCATGGCATTTGGCTGTCTTAGCGACGCCCCATGTGCAGGGCTGCTGAAAACAGGCAGCCCGCCCCCACCACCATCGTGATCAAACCAGCGACGATGCCATATTGCGCCTGCCATCGCTGCTCGGGCGCATCCTCGACGATCACCGGCCGCGCCTGAAGGTCGTCGGGGCGGTAACGTATTGGCGTCTGGCGGACCGCCAGTTCGCCGTCGCGCGTGATCTTCTTCCAGAACGCTTCGCTGATGTGTGTCGGCCCGAAATGGTGAACGGCACCCAGCGCATCCTTCCACGAGAGCCGCACCGTGTAGGATGAGCGTCCGCCTTCGCTGGGACGCGCCGCCACATCGATGATCTCGGCCGTGGTATCGACACCACCGGCGGCGATCGCATCGGCCGAACGGGCGTCCGACCAGGCGTAAAACGCCAAGAGTCCGCCGCCGAAGAGCGTCATCAGGCCGAACAACGTGCGCCTGGGCGGAATGTCGACGGGCGGAGAGCCCGCGTTGGCCTGCCCACTGCCCCCGCGCCGCCAGCGCAGCACGGACAAGCCGGCAAAACCCGCCCAGGCCGCCAGCGCGATATAGCCGGAGATGGTGGTCCAGGATTGCAGCGAGGCCAGCCGGGCCGTCGTGTCGGAGGTGATGACAGGCACAGACAGTTCGTCGTCCAGCAGCTTGACTGGCGCGGTGATGAGGCGGACCTGATCGCCCGACACGATCGTGCGGGCGAACCCCTCGGTCACCGGGACTTTCTTGTGCTCATGCGTCTTGCCATCCCTGCCCTGCCATTTGAGATCGACCGACAGGTCCTGCTCGACGAAACGCGGCCGCCAGCCGTCGGCGGTCAGCGGCATGCGCCGCTGGAACTGCGCGCCGGTGATGTCGGCAGACGTAGCATAGCCCTGCGCGAGGACATGCTCGATCTGCCGGCGGTTGTCCCAGCAGCCCAGCACGACGATCGTCGCAAAAAAAGCAATCAACAGGAGCAGGCCGCGCCCCGTCGTTCCCCCGAAAGTCACTTGCTCTCCTCTTGCAAGCGGAATGGCGACCCCGGCGTGACTCGAACACGCAACATCCTGCTTAGAAGGCAGGTGCTCTATCCGGTTGAGCTACGGGGTCGTGACGACAGGATAACACACGCCACAGTCGCGGACCGTCAATGGGTCCAGCGACCGACCCGGTTGAAGGCGAAATTGTCGGCGTAGGCCTTCGGTCTGATGCCACGCGCATGGGGCTGCTCGACGGTATATTGCCAGCCGTTTTTCTCGGCGTGCGCCTTGGCCTCGTCGAGGGTCGGAAACCAGAGCTGCACCTGCTCCATGGTGTTGCGCGAGCCGGTCCAGCCCATCAGCGGATCGAGTTCCTTGGGCGCCGGCTCGCTTTCCAGCAGCCACTCGCTTGTCTTGCCCTGGCCGGACTGCATGGCCGTCTTGGCCGGCTTGAAGATTCGGACCTTCATCTTCCCCATTCTCCAACGACGCTCATCTTCCACGGGCGGGTGGTCGGGGCGGCAGGATTTGAACCTGCGACCCTCTGGTCCCAAACCAGATGCGCTACCAGACTGCGCTACGCCCCGCCGCAAGCGCTTGTGCCGCGGGGCGGTTCTACCAGCGTAGCGCCGACCTCGAAAGCGCAATTTCCAGGTGGTATGGTGGGCCATGTTCGACCAAACGCCCGAAGACGGCGGCCATGGACGGGCGCCCTCGATCAACGTCCTGGGTGGCGTCCTGCAGCCCTGCTCGACCGAGCCGCTGACCGGCTTCTATCGCGACGCCTGCTGCAACACCGGCCGGGAGGACCACGGCCTGCATACGGTCTGTGTGGTCCTGACCGCAACCTTCCTCGCCTTCTCGAAGTCAGCGGGCAATGATCTCAGCACGCCGATGCCTCAATATGGCTTTGCCGGACTCAAGCCCGGCGACCGCTGGTGTCTCTGTGCCGCGCGCTGGAAGGAGGCGCTCGACGCCGGCGCCGCGCCCGACGTCGTGCTCGAGTCCACCCACGCCGTGACCTTGCAGATCGTGCCGTTGGCCGAATTGAAGAAGTTCGCCGTCAGGATTCAATGAACTGGTAGCCGGNNCACCCGGGTTTCGATGCCGGTATGGCCGATCGCTTCGAGGGTGCGCGCCAGATGACGAGCATCGGGTTGCCAGAGGGCGCGGATGATGGCGTGACGGCGCTGGGCGTCGGGCTCGTTCCACACGGAGATATATTGTTCGACGAAGGTTTTGATGTTTGTCATGCCCCCTACTTGAGGCTGCAGGGTCGCGAAGGCGATAACCTCGGTGGTAATCAGCAGGAGAGACGATGAAAAGCTGGCCAAAAATCGATGGCGCGTTGGCTGACTATGTCGATGCCAACTGGCTGCGCGAGAGACCTCTCAAGCGCCGCCTGCGCGAGGAAACCGGCAAGATGCGGCAGGCCGGCATGCAGATCTCGGCCCATCAGGGTCAGCAGATGGCCCTGCTCGCCCGCACCATCGGCGCCAGGCGCGCGGTCGAGGTCGGCACCTTTACCGGCTACTCGGCGCTCTGCGTCGCCGAGACCCTGGGCCCCGAGGGCAAGCTCTGGTGCTGCGATGTCAGCGAGGAATGGACCGCGATCGCCCGCCGTTACTGGAAGGAGGCCGGTCTCGAAAAACGCATCGAGCTCACCATCGCGCCTGCGCTCAAGACGCTTGACTGGCTGCTGGCGCAAGGCCTCGCCGGCCAGCTCGACATGGCCTTCATCGACGCCAACAAGAATGACTACGACGCCTACTATGAGCGCTGCCTGAAGCTGATCCGCCGCGGCGGCCTGATCCTGATCGACAACGTGCTGTGGGGCGGCTCGGTCGTGAATTTGGCCGACACCGACGTCGACACGCAGGCGATCCGGGCGTTGAACGCCAAGCTCAAGACCGACGAGCGCGTCGACCTCGCCCTGCTTGCCGTCGGCGACGGCATGACCTGCGCACTGAAGCGCTAAGGCGCGTTTCCGAAGATCGCGTTCTTGACCTTGTCGCCGGGCTTGATGCCGAGCAGGCGGGCGCTGCCGCCGTTGATCTCGAGCACCGCCCGCACCGGAAACTCGCTCGGGATGGTGTCGGTCGAAAGCGGTGTGGCGTTGGAGTGGACGTGACGGATCGTGCCGTCGCCCGCGATGAAGATCATGTCGAGCGGGATCAGGGTGTTCTTCATCCAGAAGCTGACGGGTGCTTCCTGAAAGAAATCGAACAGCATGCCTTCATAGGGTTCGAGCTTTTTGCGGAACATCAGACCCTGCGAGCGCTCGGCATCGTTCAGCGCCAGCTCGACATCGAACTTGATCTTGCGTGCACTGGTCTCGATCACCAGCGAGGAACGTTTGAAGGTGATCTCGGCGCTCTGCCCGCGGGCGACGCACGTCGCCAACACCAGGGGGGCACCGAGCATGAAACGGCGGCCGAGCCGCCGTGAATTGAGAATGGACGCCATGGGGCGCTTAAGTGCCCGTCAACGGCGGCAGAGGTCAAGCCGTTCTGATTTCGACGACCTGCAGCCCCTTCTGACCCTCGGCGATGCGGACCATCACCTTTTGGCCGGGCGCCAGCGATTCCATACCGTGCCGGCGCAGCACGGCGGCGTGCACGAAGATATCGCCGTCCGTCGCCTCACGCGTGACGAATCCATAGCCGCGCTCATTGTTGTACCATTTGACCAGGGCGGTGATGTATTCGCCCATGGCAATGCCGTCGGGAATGGGCGGCGGCTTGGACGCGACCGCGACGGCAGTCGACGAATCGACTTCGATCACTTTCATGACCTGCCAGCCTTTGGGGCCGCGCACACCGGCGCAAACTACAGTCGCACCGGGCTTGAGATCCTCATGCCCGGATTGCCGCAGCGTCGTTACATGCAGGAACGCGTCGCTATTGTCGCTTTCAAGGGCCAAGAACCCATAGCCCTTGACGGCGTTGAACCACTTTACCTTGCCACGCAGCTCAACCGATCCGCTATCCCCGCCTTGCTCTCCCTGGTGGGTCGTCATTCAACGATCCCTGTTGTTATGCGAAATCCTAACACCCCGGGGACCCGGCGCAACAGCCCTTGTGGCTAGTGTGCAGCGCACGCTAGACGACAGAATCAATGCAAACGGGAGGGAGCGGACGATGTTCCGGGCCGATTTATTCAAGGGAAAGCGCTTCCTCGTCACTGGCGGCGGTACCGGGCTCGGCCGGATCATGATGGAGAGGTTCGTCGAACTGGGTGCAGACTGTGTGATCTGCGGCCGACGCGGCAGCGTCCTGGAGGAGACCGCGAAGCAGATCATGGCCAGGTATCCCGGCCGCCGGGTCGACATTCATACGCTGGATATCCGAGTCGCCACGGCGGTCGAGGAAATGATCGAGCAGATCTGGGCCACCGGGCCGCTCGACGGCTTGGTGAACAACGCCGCCGGCAACTTCATTTCCCAGACCAAGGACTTGAGCCCCCGGGCCTTCGACGCCATCGCCAATATCGTCCTGCATGGGACGTTCTACATGACTAACGCCTGCGGCAAGCGCTGGATTGCCGAGAAGCGCAAGGCGAGCGTGATCAGCATCCTCACCACCTGGGTGTGGACCGGCAGCCCGTTCGTGGTGCCTTCAGCCATGTCCAAGGCCGGCGTGGCGGTGATGACGCAGAGTCTCGCCGTCGAGTGGGCTCGCCACGGCATTCGACTGAACGCCATCGCGCCCGGCCCCTTCCCCACCGAGGGTGCTTGGGCGCGGCTCAATCCGATGAAGGAAGGCCCAATTAACGAAGATGGGGACGATCGCTACAAGAGTCGCAACCCGATGGGCCGCGTTGGCCGACCCGGCGAACTCGCCAACATGGCGGCGTTCCTGATGAGCGAAGAGGTCGAGTACATCAACGGCGAGATGATCGCGATCGACGGCGGCATGGGCATCATGGGCAACGGGACCTTCTCCAACATGATGGCCTACAGCGAAGACGACTGGCGGCGCATCCGCGAGCAGATCCAGTCGACCAACGCCGCCGACCGGGCCAAGCGCAGCTAGCGCGCTAACGCTGAGTCTAGCGTGCGGTGGAAATGGACGACCGCGCTCTCGAACTTGCCGAAAGTGAAGACGTCGTTGGCGCCGCTCGCCAGACCGCGCTGGATGGCCTGCACGACAGCCCGATCCTCAGCCGCGCCGGTGGTGCCGACAAACTCGGCGTCGCGCTTGGCCTCGGCCAGTGCCTCGGGATCGTCACCGCCGCCGTTGGTCAGCGTGTAGGTGATCTGCCGAGTGCGGTCGATCGAGAGCGGCTCCAGGATCACCACATTGGTGTGGCGCGATAGAACGGTGATCAGCACGTTCGGGAACAGGTGATAGACATAGGTCAGCAGACCTTCGACCCGGCGCAGCGGCGGAGGCACCTTCGCCAGCTTCTTGATGCGCTGGAAGGGATAGGTCACGCGACTGTGGCGACCGAACAGGTCGATGACGTTGAGATTGTCGAAGCCGTAGGGCAGAAAACTCTCCGGATGGGTCGACTTGATGTGATAGCCCTCGATGAAGCCTTCGAGCAGGATCTTCCAGTTGACCTCGAACTCGCGCTCGGCCGAGGCGAACAGCCGTTGATCGGGCGCGATCAGCTTGGCCAGGCCATCGAGCGAATCGTCGCCCAGCGCCGGCTCGTCCTGTGTTACGAACACCAGGCCGAAGCGCTCACTCACCGTGACCGGCGCCAGCGGGTGGCTGTCCTTGTCGAAGCCTGGAAAGCCTTCTTCGTGCGGGATGTGTCGCAATTGGCCGTCGAGATTGTAGGTCCAGCCGTGATAGCGACAGACGAAGGCGCGGCTGCAGCCAGAGTCGCTAACTACTTGCATGCCGCGATGCCGACAGGCGTTACGGAAGGCCCGCACCCTGCCGTCGGTGCCGCGCACCACGACGATCGGCGTACCTGCCGCCTCGCGCGCGACGTATGAGCCAGCTTCGGGCAGCGCCGCCGAGGGACAGAACGGCGTCGGCGATTTCCGCAGAACCTGTTGCATCTCTGCCACAAGGCGCTCGGACGACTGGTAATTGGCGACCGGCTCCCGCCAGACCTCCTGCCCAACATCGGTCGTGCCATGGGCAATGTGGTCGAGAACACGTTGAGCTACGGATTGATCGTCCATCGCCGTCGTCATTTTTCACTCCTCAGAGGCTCGCATACTACGCGCAATCACCATTGATACGATTCGATAGTGTGCCCTTCCAGGGCCTTGTGCTCTATAGTTCAGTGCAAGCGTGAGTAAAGGTGGCGAGCCCGCGCCTCAATTGGGCCAAAGTGTTGTGGTTTCTGTCGCTTCCCCTTTATTCAGCCCAGGTTTTGATCGAGCTCCTGTCGTGCGATGCAGCGTCAAGTCGATCTCACAAACAGCACGGCGCACTCTGCACCGTCGCATCGCGCACGTCGGCATTCTGACGGTGTCGCTGTTCTTGGGCCTCGCCGTCGACGCCTCTGCCCAAACAGTTGAAACCCGACAGTGGCAGGGCGCCACCGCCGTGACGCACCAACCCGAGCAGGTCATCGCCAGGACGCTGGCGGAATGGCGCAGCCTGTGGAGTCGTGTCGGTGTCGCGGCGCCGGACTTTTTCGAGCCGGGCCGTACCAACGCCGTCGGCATCTTCCTCGGCGCCCGCACCGCGGCAGGCTACTCGGTCAACGTGTTGTCGGCGAGCCGCCGTCGCGACCGCATCATGGTTGTGTTCGAGGAACGTGCACCGGCCCAACTTCTGTCGGCGCAACGCGTGACACCGCGTACGTATTTGGGTTCAAGCGGACCAGGGCCGGGCGCGGCCTTCGCATCGCCCAATGCCGCTGCCAGTCTCGCGCCGCCGCCGAGCCTTGCACCGAGCCCGCCGACCTCGCCGTGGGCGATCGTGCTGATCCATCGTGCCGACCTGCCGGTCTCCGTCGAGCAGCGCCTATTCCATTAAGCGCATTCGGATGCGCTTAGGCCAAGCATCTCTAGTGCGAGTGCCGAGGCACTCCCCTGGTCTGGGCGACCTTCTGGAAATTGACGGCGAAGTCGAGGCAAGCCCCGCTCGCGAGCTGGCCAACGTACTTGCGCTGAAGTTCTTGCCAGGGCGTCTGGCTGGGCACGACGTTCGGCTTCCACGCGGCCTTGCGCCGGGCAAGTTCAGCGGCCGAAATCTTGATGTCGGCGCGTCGCTTGCCGATATCGACCCTGACCTTATCGCCCGTCTTGAGCAACGCGAGCCCGCCGCCGACCGCCGCCTCGGGTGAGGCATTCAGAATCGAGGGGCTGGCCGACGTACCGCTCTGGCGTCCGTCGCCGACACACGGCAGCAGCAAAATGCCGCCCTTCACCAGCCGGTCCGGCGGCAGCATGTTCACCACTTCGGCCGCGCCCGGATAACCGACCGGACCGGTGTTGCGAATGAACAGGATGCTGTTCTCGTCGATCGGCAGCTTGGGATCGTTGATCCGGTGGTGATAATCCTCCGGTCCTTCGAACACGATCGCCGTGCCTTCGAAGGCGTTTTTGTCGCCTTTGCGCTCGAGGTACTTCTTGCGGAATTCCGGCGAGATCACCGAGGTCTTCATGATCGCCGAATCGAACAGGTTGCCGCTCATCACGGCGAAGCCCGCCTGCCCGAGCATCGGCTTGCCGTAGGTCTTGATCACCTCGCCGTCGGCCGGCGTCGCATCCTTGACGTTCTGCGCCATGGTCTTGCCGGTAACAGTTAGAGCATCACCGTGGCCCTTCTTCTTCCGTAGAAGCTCGCGCATCACCGTCGGCACACCACCGGCACGATGAAACGCCTCACCGAGGTACTTGCCCGCCGGCATGCAGTTCACCAGCAGCGGGATGTCGTAGCCGATCTTGTCCCAATCCTTGTTGTCCAGCTTGACGCCGATATGACGGGCGATGGCATTGATGTGCGGCGGGCAATTGGTCGACGCGCCGAGCGCGCTCGCGGCGACGATGGCGTTCTCGAAGGCCTTGCGCGTCAGGATGTCGGACGGTTTCAGATCCTCCCACACCATGTCGACGATACGCTTGCCGGTCTCATAGGCGATCTGGCCGCGCTCCCGATAGGGGCCGGGGATGGCTGCGCAGCCGGTCAGCGACATGCCCAAGGCCTCGGCCATGCTGTTCATGGAAAGCGCCGTGCCCATGGTGTTGCAGTGGCCAACGCTGGGTGCGCTGGAGGCCACCATCTCGACGAACTTCTCGAGATCGATACGCCCCGCCGCCAATTCCTGGCGTGCGTACCACACGATGGTACCCGAGCCCGCGAGTCCGCCGGCGAAATGTCCATCCAGCATGGGCCCGCCCGACAGCACGATGGCCGGGATGTTGACCGTGGCCGCGCCCATGATCATGGCCGGCGTAGTCTTGTCGCAACCCGTCGTGAGCACGACGCCGTCAAAGAAATAGCCATAGAGACATTCGACCAGGCTGAGGTAGGCGAGGTTGCGATCAAGCGCGGCTGTCGGCCGCTTGCCCGTCTCCTGGATCGGATGGACGGGAAACTCGATGGGAATGCCGCCGGCGTCGCGGATGCCGTCGCGCACGCGTGTCGCCAAGTCGAGGTGATGGCGATTGCACGGCGAGAGGTCGCTGCCGGTCTGGGCGATGCCGATGATCGGCCGGCCGCTACGCAGTTCGGCGAGCGTCAGGCCGAAGTTCATGTAGCGCTCGAGATAGAGCGCCGCCATCGTCGGATCGCCTGGGGCGTCGAACCATTCGCGGCTGCGCAGACGGCGCTTGCCCTTGCTCTTCTTGTCGACGGCCATCGCTTTCCTCCAATTTCGTTGGCGCAACCCTGGGAGAAGCCGGCACGGAAGTCCAGTGCCTCGCTTGAGGTTCGCCCGGAGACGTGACAAACCTCGCCGAATGGAAACTTCTCCTGCCATCGTCTGTCTCGGCGAACCGCTGATCGAGTTTAACCGTCCGAAGGAAGGCGACGGGCGCACCTGGCTGCAAGGCTTCGGCGGCGATTCGCAGAATGTGGCGATCGCAGCCGCGCGCCAGGGCGCGTCGGCCGGCTATCTCACCAGTGTTGGTCAGGACTGGATGGGCGATGCCTTCCTNNGTCACCCACTCGGCAGCCGGCCACAAGTTCGATTATCTGCGCAAGAACTCCGCGGCGTCGCTCATGCAGCCGAACGATCTGGCGGCTGACTACATCGCGGGCGCCCGGTTCTTTCACCTCTCCGCCATCGGGCAGGCGATCAGCACCAGCGCGAGAAAGACTTGCGACGCCGCCATCTCGGCCGCCCTCGCGGCCGGTGTGAAGATCTCCTACGACACCAACCTTCGCCTGCGGCTATGGGATCTCGATACGGCGCGCGAGACGATCCACGCCACCTGCGCGCGATGCGATGTGCTACTGCCAAGCCTCGACGATTCCCAGCAGCTCACCGGGCTTACCGAACCCGGCACCATTGCCGATTTCTATCTCAAGCTGGGCGCTCCGCTGGTGGTCCTGAAAATGGGAGCCGACGGCGCCCTGCTAGCGACATCCAAAGGCCGGATTCGCCTCGCACCGCATCGTGTCGAAGCTGTCGACGCCACGGGCGCGGGCGACACATTCGACGGGGCGTTCCTCAGCCGGCTGCTGGTGGGCGACGATCTGGAGACGGCCGGCCGCTACGCCAATGTCGCCGCTGCCCTCTCGACTCTTGGCTACGGTGCGGTAGCGCCGATGCCGCGGCGGCCCGACGTCCTGGCGGCGCTCAGGCGATCCTGAATCGTCGCGGCAGCAGGGCCGCGACGAAGCGCTTGAAGACGACGATCTGCTGGCCGAGCCAACCCCTGTCGTTGTCGGCATCGATGCCGGGATCCTCGACACCGGTCGGCCGGCGTTTGCCGTCGTAGTTCGCGGTCCCGAACACGATGTCCCAGATCGGAAACACCGGCGCGAAATTGTGATCGTGGATGTGGCGTTCGTGCGGGCCGGCCAAGGCGTGGTGCAGGCGATGGAAGCGCGGTCCGACAAGCAGCTTCTCGCCGATCCGGCCGAAGCTCATGTCGACATTGGCGTGCGACCAGCTTTCGATCAGGCGACCGACGATCAGGATCAGGACAAAATCGTCGGGCTGGACACCGACGAACTGCGAGAAGACCACGAGCACGATGGTGACCAAGAGGTCATCTACGACGTGGTTACGGTCGTCGGTCCACACCGTCACCTGTCGCTGGCTGTGATGCAGGCTGTGCAGTGCCCACCACCAGGAGAGCTTGTGTTGGGCGCGGTGCACCCAGTAAGCGGCGAAATCGTACAGCGCGAAATAGACCAGGAAGGAGGCAAGCGCGTTGTCGTACAGCCACGGCACCAGGCGCTCGATACGCGGCGGCGCGAATCCCAACGCGCGGACCTGGTGCTCTATCTCGTTGGTGATCGGATAGGCGACGATAAAGACGACGAGCGGGATGATGCCAAGCTTGCTCAGCAGCGTGTAGTCGCGATCGACGGCGGGCAGATGGTCGTCCTTCACCTGTTCGAGCGGCCACCGTCTCTCGAACAGGCGCATGACCAGCGCGATGATCAGGATCTGGACCACGCCCAGCATAAAAAATTCGACGGCGTTGAAGCCAGGCTCGAACCACTCCATCAGATTGAGGTGGAACAGCGCGGGGCTGACGAAGGTCTCGAACAGCCACGTCTGAACGGCGATCCAGATGTCGAGGAGCTCGCGCATCGGCGCGGCACCTACTTCGGATCGGGCTCGGTCGACGCGGCGCGGATCGGCGTTCCCGCGGTGAAGCCGGGACCGGTCTTGACGATGAACACGCCATGCGGCGACTTGCCGACGGGAATACTGCCGACAACCTTGAGCTGGGCGAGGTCGACGATGGCGATACGGCGCAGGAAGCGCTGCGTCACCCACAGCTCCTTACCGTCGGCCGTGATGTCCATGCAGTCAGGCCCGCCCGGCACGCGGATGCTGCTCACGATCTTCATATCTTGAGTGTCGATCAGCGACACCGTGCCTTCGACACGGTTACTGAGGAAAAAATGCCGGCCATCGCCCTTCGGCCAGAAATTATGCGCACCCTTGCCGGTCTGCAGGCGGCCGGACACAGCGCCATCCTTGGGGTCGACGGTGACGACGGCGTCCTCGCCGGTCAGCGCCACCAGAAGGCGCTTGTTGTCGGCGAGCATGGTCATGCCCGCCGGAGCTTTACCGACCTCGACATTCCATTTGATCATCTGCGTCTGCAGATCGAGCGCCAACACGCGACCGCTTTGCTGCAGGCTGACGAACACCGTCTTGGAGTCGTTGTCGAACGCCAAATGGCTCGGCATGCCGTCGATGAAGATGCGGCTCGCCAGCTTGAAGCCGTCGGCGCGGTAGATATCGACGTGATCGAGACGATAGGCGGCCGTGACGAACCACTTGCCGTCAGGGCTGTAGCCGAGTTGGTAGGGATCGATGACGTCGCGCACGACGCGCCGCCGCTCGCCGGTCTTGGCGTCGAGCACCACCAGCTCGTTGGTTACCGTGGACGCAACCAGCACTTCCTTGCCGTCCGGTGTCGCCACAAGATGATGCGGCTCGCGGCCGAGCGGACTACGCAGGGTTTCGGTGCGCGAACCGCGGCTGAGAACACTGTACGACGCGTCTTCCGAATTGAGGACGATGATGGAATCGGCGCGTGCAACGGCGGCTGCACTCATGCTGAGTGCCAGTGCAGCCATCGCCAGTTTGTTCATCAAAACGGTTCTCAACCCCTTGTTAAGGTTGAAGCATCTTTCGGGGCGGCGCGCTAGGGTCGTTTAAGGGCGGAGGCTGCGGCAGCCAGCCGCTCGATCCTCGCCCAGTCGCCGGCAGCCACCGCCTCTCGGGGCGCCACCCAGGAGCCGCCAATGCAGGCCACGTTGGTCAGGGCGAGGTAGGCCAGCGCACTTTCCGCACCAATCCCGCCGGTCGGGCAGAAGCGCAGGGCGGCCAACGGGGCCGCCACCGCCCTCAGCCAACCGAGGCCGCTGGCGTTGTCGGCGGGGAAGAACTTCAACAACCGGAAGCCCTGCTCGAATAGAGCCATTGCCTCCGAAACCGTCTGCACGCCGGGCAGAAACGGCAGGCCGGCAGCTTTTGCCGCCAGGGCCAGGGCCGAAGTGCAGCCGGGGCTGACGGCGAAGCTGGCGCCGGCGTGTTTGGCCTGCTCGAGCTGGCCGGCGTTCAACACCGTTCCCGCTCCAACGATAGCGTCGGGCACCTCGGCCACGATCGTGCGCAATGCCTCCAGCGCCACATCGGTGCGGAACGTGATCTTGAGCACCGGCAGGCCGCCCTTGACCAGAGCCCGCGCGAGCGACACGGCGTCGGCAGCCCGCTCGATGGTCAATACCGGCACGACCGGCGCGCGCCCCGCGATAGCGGAGATATCCACAGTCACACGCTCCAGCCGCCGTCGATCACGTTCACTGTGCCGGTGGTGAAACTCGACTCGTCGCTGGCGAGGTAGACGGCGAGGGCTGCGATCTCATCGACCGAGCCGAAGCGGCCAGTCGGCTGGCGCTGCAGGAAGAATTGGCGCGCATCGGCGCCGCCACCGAGGCCGCCGATGCGCTCGTCAAGCGACGGCGTCTGGACTGTGCCGGGACAGATCGCATTGCAGCGGATGCCCTTGCTCACATAGTCCACGGCGACGGATTTCGTGAGGCCGATTACGGCAGCTTTGGTGGTGCCGTAGACGAAGCGCAGCGCCGCGCCTTTCACCGACGAGGCGGCCGACGACATATTGACGATCGAGCCTGACCCTTTGGCCAGCATGCCGGGCAAGAAGGCCTGGACCGTCCAGAACATGCTGCGGACATTGAGATTGAAAGCGAACTGCCACTGCTCATCGGTGGCGTCGAGCACCGCGCCGTGATGGACGAAGCCTGCGCAATTGAACAGCACGTCGGTAGGCCCGACTTCCTTGGCGAGCTCGCCTATCGCAGCCTTGTCCAGCACGTCAAGTTTGCGGGTCTGGAGGCCGCCTATTCCGGCCAGCGCCTGCAGCTTGCCCGTGTCGATGTCGGTCGCCCAGACGGTGGCGCCCTCTTGCGCAAACGCCCTCGCCGTCGCCGCACCGATGCCCTGCCCCGCCGCCGTGACGACGCATATCTTGCCCTTCAATCGCATTTTTCCCGCCGCTATTTGATGAGACCTTTTTCCTTGTAGAATTTCTCCGCCCCGGCATGCAGCGGAATGCCGAGTCCGGTCAGTGCCGTGTCGAGCCTGATATCGCGCCCCTTGGCGTGGCCGGAATCGAGCAACTTTCGAGTGTTGGGATTCCACAGCGCGGCGGTGACATTGTAGATCAGCTCGTCCGGCAGCTTGGATGACGTCACCCAAAGCGCGTGGACGCTGATCGTCTTCACGCCGGCAACGCCCTTGTAGGCATCGTCCGGGATCGTGTCGGCTCCGAAGAAGCTGTATTGCTTGATCAGCTTGTCGGCCTCCGGCCCGGCGATCGGCACGAGTTCGATGCCAACTGTTGTGGCGAGCTCCGCGATGGCGCTCTGCGGCCAGCCGCTGACGCTGAAAAAGGCATCGATGGTCCCGTTCTTCAGGTTGTCGGCGACCTGCTGGGCACGGAAGTACTCCGCCTTGAGGTCCTTTTCGCCGAGGCCATAGGCCGTCAGAATTAGCCGCGCATCGACCAGCGTGCCCGACCCCGGCTCGTCAAGCGACACCCGCTTGCCGCGCAGGTCGGCAACCGACTTGATGCCCGAGCCTTTTCGCGCCACCAGGTGGATGCTCTCGGGATAAAGATTGGCAATGGCGCGCAGGCTGTCGATCTTGGCGAGGCCCGCGTAGATGCCGGTACCGGTATAGGCCCAGTAAGCGACATCCGACTGCACGAAGCCCGATTGCGCCGTCCCGGCGCCGATGGCGGCCGCGTTGGCGACCGAGCCATTAGAGGCAACCGATGTCGCGACGAGGCCCGGCACGCCGCACGATCCACCCTCGTTGCAGGGTCGAGAGCCGGGGGGGTTGGAAATCGCATTGGCGATCAACCCGCCAATCGGGAAATAAGTGCCGACCGTACCGCCGGTCATGATCCGGAAGAAGATGATCTCCTGAGCACGCGCCGGCAGGGCCGCGAGTCCCGCAGCACCCAGCGCCCCGGCGATGGCCGACCTGCGCGTGATCATTCGTATTCCTCCTTAGTTCACTCCTACCACGCGGCTAATGGTTGGTCCGATTTCGTCATGGATGACCAGGTCGGCCTCGTCGTCCTGATCGGTGGGATCGCGATTGAGTATGACCAGCCTGGCACCCTTGCGCTTGGCTACGCGCGGGAAACCCGCCGCCGGATAGACGACCAAGGAACTGCCCAGCACGATGAAAAGATCGCAGCCCATGGTCTCATCCTGCGCGCGCGCCATCTGGATCTCGGGCATGGCCTGGCCGAACGAGATGGTGGCTGTCTTCACCAGCCCGTCGCACTTCTCGCAGAGCGGCAAGGTACCGCCCCCGAGGAAAGCCTTCTTGATCGGCTCCAACTCGTGGCGGTAGCCGCAGTCGAGGCAAGATGCGTAGGTCGCGTTGCCGTGCAGTTCGATCACCTTGGACGCCGGAACGCCCGAGCGTTGATGCAGTCCGTCGATGTTTTGGGTGATGATGGCGCTCATCCGCCCCTGCTCGACCAGCTTGGCCAGAGCGCGGTGGCCGGCGTTCGGCTCGGCTTTGAGCAACGTCTCGTCGGTCGCGAACTTCCGGCGCCACGACTCGCGGCGCATCTCTTCCGAGGACATGAAATCGTCGAAATAGATCGGCTGATATTTGCTCCAGATGCCGCCCGGCGAACGGAAATCCGGAATGCCCGATTCGGTGGAAATGCCGGCGCCAGTGAAGGCGACGATGCGCTTGGCCGAACCGATCATTTCCCGCAGCTGTTCGAAGTCGTCGCTCATATCCCCCCTCCTGTCACACGATCATGGCGCAGGCATGGCCGGATTGTGCGCGCCACATCCGGCGAGCGATTTACCCTCGCTTCGCACTTCAACGCGATAGGCAAACAGCGAGCCGGACAATGAATCGACACACCGCCGCTCTTCGATCGTCACCCTGAACTCTACCCCTTCCGTCGTAGCGTAGACGAGCGAGGCGCCGTCGCGCTGCAGGCCGCCATGGGCCTCGCGCTGCCCCGGAACGCCGCCCAGCACATTCATCAGCAGGTCCTTGGCGGTGATGTCGAGGCGCCAGGAGGGCTCGTTGCCTATCGCTACCCATTCGCGCTGGTCGAAACGTTCGCGGCATCCCGCGGTTTCGACGGCCGCCCGCCGTACCTCGAGCGCGCCGACGCCCAGGCCCGGGCCGGTCTCGCGGCGACCCTGAAACTCGACGAACATCGCCCGGCCTTCCTGACCCTGGGTCAGCTCGCGCAGCACTCGGCCCAATTCCTGGCCCGGCGTGCGATCTTCCAGAGCAAGCGGCGCTCCATCGCACGGTGAGAACTGCAGCCGGCCGCCGATGTCGCGCACCAGCCCGCGCAACTGGATAGCGCCCGCCGGCGCAGGCATCCGTGGCGGCTCCGCGGCGCGGGGCGCCACGGCCGATTGGGGCGTCGCGGACGCCCGAGGTGTCAGGGCCATGGAAGGCGGCGGCGACGGCACGGCGCCCCCCCGCGCGAGCGGCGTGGGCGCCGTACGCAATGGCTGCACCGGCAGGGCATAGAAGAAGAGCGGTCGGTCCGATGAGTCGAGCAGACAGACGAACTGGGTTTCGAGTGGGGGACGATTGCGATAGGTCAGGCGGCCCCGCAGAGTCAGCGCCGCGGCGACCGCCTGCGATCCCGCCTTCGCTTCAAAGCGCTCCAGCGCCGGGGCGGGAAATTCGGCTGCGGCAATGCGTTCGACCGAGGGATCGAGTTTGCGGTACTGCGCCTCGCCGAAGGCCGTGCATTGCTGCGCGAGATGCGTCTGCGCCACCGCCGGCAGGGCGGCCGAGGCGATCGACAGAGCAAGGAGCAGCAGCAGGCGCATCAGGCGCCTAGGATAGCCACCGCTTGCGCCGCTTGTAATGCTTGGTGTCGTGGTAGGATTTGCGTGCCCCGCCCTCGTTGAGGCCGAGGTAGAACTCCTTGATGTCGGAGTTGTTGCGCAGCTTGTCGGCCGGGCCTTCCAGGACGATGCGGCCGTTTTCCATGACATAGCCGTGATCGGCCACGGCCAGCGCCATGGCGGCATTCTGCTCGACCAGCAGGACGGAGAGCTTCTCCTGCTTCACCAGCCGGCCGACGATGGCAAAAATCTCCTCGACCAGCATGGGGGCGAGGCCGAGCGACGGCTCGTCGAGCAGCACGACCTTGGGCTTGCTCATCAGTGCCCGGCCGATCGCCAGCATCTGCTGTTCGCCGCCCGACAGGTAGCCCGACAGCTGGTGCCGGCGCTCCTTGAGTTTGGGAAAGTACGAATAGACCAGTTCGATGCCCTGCTTCACCGCGCTGCCGGCCTTTTGGACATGGCCGCCCGCGATCAGGTTTTCCTCGGTGGTCAGATGCTCGAAGACGCGCCGTCCCTCGAACACCTGCACCAATCCGAGCTTGGTGACCTCGTGCGCCCGCATGCCGTCGATGCGCCGGTCAGCGAGCTGAATGGTGCCCTTGGTGACTTCGCCGCGTTCGCCGCGCAGCACGCCAGAAATGGCTTTCAAGGTCGTCGTCTTGCCGGCGCCGTTGGCACCCAGAAGAGTCGTAATCGCGCCCTCGCCAACGTCGATCGATACGCCCTTCAGGACGAGGATAACGCGGTCGTAGACGACCTCGATGTTGTTTATTGCCAGCATAGGGACCCGGGCGGCGATTGCTCGCCGCCCGCCCGTTCACGCGTTCAGGACTTCGAGGCGTCGGCCGCGAGGTGCTTCTGGATCGTCGGGCGATTGCCCTGGAACCAGTCCTTCGCTTTCACAAGCTTGCCACCCTGGACCGTCCAGATCTGCACCCAGCCGCCGCCCTCATGATCGGCGGCCGTAAGCTCCATCGGCGGCACGAAGCCACCCAAGGTGAAGCCCTTGATGGCCTCCATGCCCTTCTTGACATCCTCCGATGTGGGAGCAGCACCGCCCTTGGCCTTGATGGCGTTACGCACGGCCTCGACGTGCAGAGCCGCGATGAAGACACCGCGGTTGTAGTAGACGGTCGAGTCCATTTCCTTGGGCGCTGGCTTGCCCTGCGCCTTGTACATGGCCTCGATGTCCTTGATCACCGGGAAGTCCTTGCCGACGCCGGCGAACTGCATGGTGCTGTAGCCTTCGGCTATGCCCATGCCGCCCGCCGCGATGATGTCGGATTCGGCGCTGCCCCAGACGAACGCCACCACCTTGTTGAGCGGGAAGCCTTTGCCCTTCAGCTCCTTGATGGAGACCGATGGCGCGCGCCCGAACAGGTGGGTGATGATGAAGTCCGGCTTGTAACGGCCGGTGATGTCGAGGATCTGCGCGCCCATCTCCAGCCCAGGCGCCGGCACGGCGAAGGTGCGCAGCTCGAAGCCTTCGGCCTTGGCGAGATCCTCGAGGATCGGCAGCGGTTCCTTGCCCGCCGGGTTGTCGTAGAAGAGATAGGCGACCTTCTTGCCCTTGAGGTCGCCCAACTTCTCCTTGGCGAACGCCACCGCAGCGCCGCCCTGCGACCAGTAGCTGGCCGCGATCGGGAAGGTATACGGAAAGCGCTTGCCGTCGGCGGCGGAAGCGGTGCCGAAGCCCGGCGAGGTGCCAAGGATCTTGTCCTCCTCAAGTTTCTTGTTCAGTGCGGCGGTCTGCGGCGTACCGTAGAGGCCTTCCAGAATCGCGCCTTCCTTCTTGAAGCGCTCGTGCGCTTCCATGGCCGGCGGCACCTTGTACTCGTTGTCGATCTCGAGGACCTTGATCTTGTAGCCCTCGACGCCGCCCTTGCTGTTCACCAGGGCGATGTAGTCGTGATAGCCGGGGCACAGAACCGTGCCCACGTTCGCCGTCGGCCCGGTCCGGTCGCATTGCAGACCGAACACGAGCTCCTTCTGAGCGAAGGCCTGGCCTCCGCCGAATGCCAAGGTCGCGGTCGTTGCCGCCACGCCCAGCCAACACTTAACGAACCTCGTCATGGGTTCCTCCCTTTGATGATGCCCCGCTCTAGTAGGAGAAGGGCCAAACCCGGAAATAGCTCCGGATATTCCGCCACAGCCGGTTGAGTCCTTCGGGCTCAACGATGAGAAAGAAGATGATCAGACCGCCAAATACACCCAACCGAAGGCCTGAGATGACGTTAGCCATCTCCGCCTGGGTGAAAAACAGCGACCCCACATCCTCCATGAAAATACGGATCGCGATGGGCAATAATGTGACGAAAATCGCACCAAAGATCGAGCCCAGCACCGAGCCCAGCCCCCCGATAATGATCATGGCGAGGTAGTCGATCGAGACGATGAGCTGGAACTGCTCATAGTTGGCGATGCCGAAATAGTAGGTGTAGAGCACGCCGCAGACGCCAGCGTAGAAGGACGAGATTGCAAAGGCCAGCAGCTTGTAGCGGTAGATATTTATGCCGATGATCTCGGCCGCAATATCCTGGTCACGCACCGCCACGAACGCACGTCCGACGCGGCTGCGCACCAGGTTAAGCGTCGCTACGATGGCAAGCACGGCGAAGAACAGCAGGAAGAAATAAAGGTGCCCCTGGGTGTTGAAGCTCACCCCGAACAAGCTCGGCCGGCCGACCTCGATCGATGCCTGAGCGCCACCCGAGATCGCTGGGACATGGTTGATTGTCCATTCGATGATGAGCTGGCCGGCCAGCGTGGCGATCGCCAGGTAGAGTCCCTTGATGCGCAGGCTGGGCATGCCGACGATGACGCCGATCAGTGCCGCCATCAGCCCGCCAGCCGGCAAGGTGATCCAGAACGGCAACCCGAGTCTCACCGCAAGATTGGCCGCGGTGTAGGCGCCGACCGACATGAAGGCGCCATGGCCGATCGAAATCTGGCCGGTGTAGCCCACCAGGATGTTGAGCCCCAGCGCACCCACGATGGCGATGAAGATCAGGTTCAGGATCGAGAGGTAATATTCATGGACGGCAAGCGGAATGATCACGACGAAGATCGCCGCCAGCACGACCACCGTCCATTTGGCGATCGGCAGGGGGTAGAGCGCCATGTCGGCGCTATAGGTCGTCTTGAAGACTCCTGACTCGCGATGAAACATGGCTACACGCGCTCGATCTGGCGTCGGCCGAAGATGCCGTAGGGCCGAACCATCAGCACCAGAATCATCAGGACGTAGGGCGCGAAGTCCTTGGTGCCGCCGCCGACGTAGGGATCGAGGTAGCCCGCCGCCAGGCTCTCGACGACACCGATGATCAGCCCACCCACCAGCGCGCCGCCGATCGAATCGAGGCCACCCAGGATCACCACCGGGAACACTTTCAGCCCGACCAGGGCGAGCTGCACGTCGACGCCCAGCATGCTGCCCCACACGATGCCGCCCATCGCCGAGACGATACCGGCCATCGCCCAGGCGATTGCAAAGTAGCGCTCGACGTTAATGCCCATCGCCTGCGCGACCTGTTGGTTGTCGGCGACGGCGCGCATGGCCACGCCCATGCGGCTCTTCTTGAAGAACCAGCTGAAAGCCACGAAGAACACGACGGCCACCACGGCCCCCAGCACCTGGATAGGCGGCAGACTGGCCGGCCCGATCACGATGGGCTCGTCGCCGATCGGCAGCGGCAAGGCGCGCGTCTCAATGCCGAGAGTTATCGGTCCCAGTCCGCGCAGCATGGCGGCGATCCCGATGGTCGCCATGATGACCGCGACCACGGGTCTTCCGAGCAGCGGCCGCAGCACCACGCGCTCGAGGCCAAAGCCGAAGCCGATCATCGCCGCCAACACGACGATGATGGCGACGACCAACGGCACGCCCGCAAAACCCAATACGCTCACCACGATCATGCCCGCCAGCATGACGAACTCGCCCTGGGCGAAGTTGATGGCGTCGGTGGCCTTGTAGACAAGCACGAAACCCAGCGCGATCAGCGAGTACATCAATCCTATCGAGGCGCCGCTCAAGACCAGCGCGAAGGCGAATTCCAGGTCCTCCGACATTGCCGCTTCCTCAGGCCGCCCGACGGCCAGGCGCATCCGCCGTCGTGTCGTGAATCGCAATGGTCGAGTTGAGCATCGACTTGCGCCCGTCCTCGAAGGTTATCTCCATGCTGACAGCGACCTCGGCCTTGCCGCCATAGAAGGCCTCGATGACATTGGCGTACTTCTCGGCGACGAAACGCCGCCGCACCTTGCGCGTCCGTGTCATCTCGGCGTCGTCGGCCTCGAGTTCCTTGTTAAGCAGCAGGAAGCGCTTGACCTGCTGTACGTCAGGCAGAGTCGCGTTCGCCTTGCCGATTTCTGCGCCGATCATTGCCGCCACCTCGGGCTTGCGACTGAGATCCATGAAGCTCGTGTAGGCGAGGCCCCGCTTCTCGGCCCACGTGCCGACGGTCTGCATGTCGACGGCGATCATCGCCGCCACCATCGGGCGCTGGTCGCCGAAGGCCACGGCCTCGCGGATGAACGGGCTAAATTTCAGTTTGTTCTCGATGAATTGCGGCGCAAAGGCCGAGCCGTCGGCCAGTTTGCCGACGTCCTTGGCGCGGTCGATGATGACGAGGTGTCCCTGCTTNNGCCTCCTCCTGCTTGAAGTAGCCGACGAAGACATTCGGCCCCTTCAGCATGACCTCGCCGCGATCGTCGATCTTGACCTCGATGCGCGGGACCGGCCGGCCGACCGTGTTGGGATTGGCTTCAGCATCGGCCTGACAGGAAATCAGAGCGGTCGCTTCCGTGGCGCCGTAAACCTGCTTGAGGTTGATGCCGAAGGAGCGAAAGAAACGGTAGGTGTCGGGACCGAGCGGCGCGCCGCCGGTGTAGCACCAGCGCGCGTTGCGCAGGCCGAGCTGGTCACGCACCGGCCCATAGACCAGCAGCTCGCCGACCGCCAACCCCAGGCGGTCGAGAATCGATGGCGACTTGCCGTCGGAGCGATCGAGCTCGCAACGTTCGGCGAAACTGCGGAAGTAGTCGAAGATCCCGCGCTTGAGCGGCGAGGCGTCGCCGCCCTTGATCTGCATCTGGGTCAGCATGTTCTCCCAGATGCGCGGCGGCGCCAGCATGGCGTCCGGACCTAGTTCGCGCAGGTCGCGCTGCACAGTCTCCGGACTCTCCGGACAATTGACCGTGAGCCGCGCCACCAGCGCCATGCCGAGCGTGAAGGCCGTGTCGCCGACCCAGGCCATCGGCAGATAGGATAGCCAGTTGTCGCCGCGCTTGACCTCGTTCACTTCGACGAATGCCTCGGCAGTCGAAATCATGTTGCGATGGCTGAGCATGGCGCCCTTCGGGGTGCCCGTGGTGCCCGAGGTGTAGGCGAACATGGCCGTGTCGTCGGCCGTACCCCGGGCGAGCTCTTTTTCGTAGTAGTCGGGATGGGTCTTGCCGAACGCACGCCCCTCCTTCAGCACGCCCTCGAAGGAACGCAGCATCGTATCGTCATAGGCCCACAGGCCGCGCGGGTCGTCGAACACGATCCAGCGCAGGTTGGGCAGCTTGTCCTTGAGCGACAGCGCCTTGTCGACCTGCTCCTGGTCCTCCGCCACGATCACCGACGTCTCGGCGTGGCTCAGCACGAAGACCAGTTCCGAGGCGATCGAGTCCTGATAGACGGGCACTGACACACCTCCCAACGCCTGAGCCGAGAGCTGGGCAAAGTAGAGTTGCGGGCGGTTGTCGCCGATCACGGAGAGCTTGTCGCCGCGCTTGAAGCCAAGCGCAGCAAGGCCCAGGGCGAAGTCGCGCACGTTGTCGCGATAGCTGGTCCAACTGTAGGTCTGCCAGACGCCGCGCGTCTTCTCGCGGATGCCGGCGCCACCCGGATCCTCCTCGGCGTTGCGCTGCAGCAGCTTTGGCAATGTCGAGGAGTTGGCGGAATCGACCAAGCTCATGCTCGTCCTCCGGTCTTGCTCGTACCGAGATAGGCTTCGATCACCTTGGGATTGCGCTGGACCTCGTCGGGCGTACCCGAGGCGATACGCCGGCCGCGGTCGAGCACCACGATCCTGTCGGAAATGTCCATGACCACGCCCATATCGTGCTCGATCAGGACGACCGTCACGCCGCGCTCCTGATTCACGTCCAGGACGTAACGCGCCATGTCTTCCTTCTCGTCCTGGTTCATGCCGCCCATCGGCTCGTCGAGCAACAGCAGCTTGGGATCGCTCGCCAGTGCTCGTCCCAATTCGACCCTCTTGCGCAGACCGTAGGCCAGCGACGCCGTCGGCTGCTTGCGCAGATCCTGGAGCTTCAGGAACTCGATGATCTCCTCGACCGCCTCGCGATGGGCGATGTCCTCTTTCTGCGCCATTCCCCAATAGATGACGCTGGAGAGTACGCCGGCGTTCATGCGGACATGGCGCCCAAGCATCAGGTTGTCGAGCACGGTGAGCCCGCTGAACAGCGCGATGTTCTGGAAGGTGCGCGCAATTCCCAGCGCGGCAATGTCGCTCGGCTTCTTCTGCGTGATGTCCCGGCCGTCCAGCATCACGCGGCCGGTATCGGGCTTGTAGAAGCCCGAAATCATGTTCAGCAGCGAGGTCTTGCCGGCGCCGTTGGGGCCGATGATCGAAAGGATGCTGCCACGCGGCACCTCCAGCGATACGTCCTCGGCCGCGGTCACGCCGCCGAACTTCTTGGACATACCCACGAGCACGAGTTGGTTGTCGCCCTCTCGCGCCATGACGCGCTGGGCGGACGCGCCAGCCATAAGCCCTCCCTGCAAACCCCTGTCTTATCGTTGGCTGCATCATGCAGGCTCTTGTGGGCGAGCGCAACAAATCCGCCTAGACTTTGGGGCCTTTCCGAGGGAGTGCGACATGCCGCGCCACATCGTCTGCCTGACATTCGATCACGATCACCTGTCGGGCTTCATTGCCCGCGGCCAGACCTCGCCCACCGCGATCTCCCGTGGCGAATATGACGTCGTGGTCATTCCGCGCCTAGTCGCATTGCTGGCCCGCTACGACATCAAGGCGACCTTCTTTACCCCGGGCCACACGATCGACAGCACGCCGTCGGCCGTGATGCCCTACGTCGAGGCCGGCCACGAACTCGCCCATCACGGCTGGACCCATCGCCTGCCCGTCACGCTCTCCCGCGACGAGGAGGAAGAGGAGATTGTGCGCGGCAACAACTCGATCAAGCGGGTCAGCGGCAAGGCCGCACGCGGCTACCGTTCGCCCGCCTGGGACCTGTCTCCCCATTCCATCGAGCTGCTGCTCAAGCACAGCATCCAGTACGACAGCTCGATGATGGGCCATGACTACGACTGCTACTTCGCACGGCAGAACGATGTCGCCGAGCTCAAGAAGCCATTCGTGCGCGGTCGCGAAACCAGGTTGATCGAAATGCCGATCAGCTGGTCGCTCGATGACTACCCGCACTTCGAATACATGCGCAATCCTAACGGCTCGATTCAGGCTGGCCTGATGAACGCCAACAACGTCCTCGAGAATTTCGTCGACGACTACACCTACATGACGCAGGTCTGCGACTTCGGCATCCTCACCTACACTTTCCATCCGCACGTGATCGGCCGCGGCCACCGCATGATGATGCTGGATCGTCTGATCCAGCGGCTGGCCGCCGGCGGCGCGGTTTTCATGACCGTGGAAAGCGCCATGCGCGAGTGGCTGGCGCGCCGTCAGGGCGCCACCAAGGCGGCGGAGTAACCTACAGCGGCAAGCCGCGCGCCATGCGGATCGCCCGGCAGATCGTGACCATCTTGCCGATAGCGTGATCGACAAAGGCGGAGACGCCGGTTTCAATCTGGGTCACCAGACGCTGCCGGTCGGCTAATATCGCGCGTGCCAGCACCCTCACCTGCTCCTGTGCTGCAGCGCGATTGGCGGCGATCGCGCGGTCGAGCGAGCCGTCGGCCTGCGGCAGCGTCAGAGCGCGCTCGAGCCTCTGCAGGAACGCCGGCGCATGTGCCAAATGGCGGTACATGCTGGCGAGGATGAGCTGGCGAGAGTCGCCGAACCGGTTGAGCCGCAGCACCAATGCCCAGGTATCCGAGGTCACGTCGGCTTCCGTGGCGAGCTTCGGCATCGTCACATCAGGAGCCGACAGGCGCGGACCGCGATGCGGCGTTCCATGGCCCGCCGTCTCGCCGCGCAGCCACGCCACCAGAGCGCCCAAGGCGAAGAGGTTGATGGTGTTGGAATGGTCGTAGCTTGCCAGCACGTCATCGACGCTGACCGGTGCGTCGCCGGCGAGTGCGGTCAATCGCGGCACCATCATCGTCTCGCGAAAGCGTATCGCCGCCTGATCGGGCAGACCCTCCAGATAGAGCGGCTTGAGCGCCGCCCATGCCCACGGCAACGCACCATCGAGCGTCGCGAGATGCCGCCAGACCAGGTTGACCACTCGCACGCCGACCGTGGCGCGTATGTCGGCAAACAAATCGGCGATCTCGCCCGTCGCCGCCGTCTCGATGACGGCGGGAAACGGATCGCTCACGCGTTCAGCGTCCCTTGAAGGCAGGCCTGCGCTTTTCCATGAAGGCGCGACGGCCTTCGATGTAATCCTGGGATGCGAAGCACTCCTTTACCAGAGCCGACGTGCGGCCGAAGTCGGGCTTGCCGTCGAGCCGCGTCAACTCTTCGACGGTCCGCTTCGCCGCATGCATGGTCAGCGGCGCGTTCTCGCCGATAAGCTTGCAGTAGTTGTCGACGTAGGCGTCGAGCTCGGCATCCGGCACGACGCGGTTGATCAGCCCCATACCCAGTGCTTCCTGGGCGCTGAAATGCCGGCCGGTAAAAAAGATTTCCTTGGCATAGGCCGGACCGACAACGTCCATCAGCGTCTTGATGCCGGCCGCCCGGTAGCCAAGGCCAAGCCTGGCCGCCGGCACACCAAACTTGCAGTTGTCCGAGGCGATGCGAATGTCGCAGGTGAGTGACACCGCGACGCCGCCGCCGACGCAATAGCCGCGGATGCGGGCTATCGTGGGCTTGGAGCACTTGGCAAGACGGGCATTGGCGACTTCGCCGATCTTGTCGTAGTGCGCGA
>PLYQ01000367.1 GCA_003153415.1 Rhodospirillales bacterium
CGGTTGAAGTCCACAAGGCTCAGGCGGCCGCCGTCGGGCCCGGCCGCATGGACGAGCTTCGCGGTGTCCTCCTCCAGGTGCGCGCGCAGGATCCCGATGGTGACCGGCCCCTCGGAGGTGTCGAACGTGAGCGACCCGTGGGCGGCCAGCGGGAGGTCGTACTGGCTGATCTGGTAGCCCTTCGGAAGGTCCGGGTAGAAGTAGTTCTTGCGGTCCCAGCGAGTGGTCGCCGGCGCCGTGGCCCCGATCGCCGCTCCGGTGGCCAGCACGTGCTCAACGGCCCGCCGGTTGATCGTGGGGAGCGTGCCGGGCAGCCCCAGGCAGACCGGGCACGTGTGCGTGTTGGGTGCCGCGTCCGGGTGCGGGACCGCGCAGGCGCAGAACATCTTGCTCGCGGTCCGGACCTGGCAGTGGACCTCGATCCCGATGACTGCCTCCCACCGCTCCCGGGCGCCCGTGCGGGACGGCGCCTCGCCGACGGTCATCCCGCCGCGCCGCCGAGGCTCACCATCAGGAGCCCGTACATCGCGATCGCCAGCCAGACCACCGCGGCAGCCACCGACCACAGGAACCTCGACACGCGCGCGCGGGAAAGTAGGGGCCGGCTCGCCTCGATCGCCGCCCGCGTCGGATCGCCATCTCTGGCAAGGGACACGACCGCGGTGCGCGCGTTGGCGTACCCGCGCCACGTGCCGAAGCTGGCCGCCACGAGGCCGCACGCGGTGAGGGTCACGCCGAGCATGGCGTGCAGTGTCGCATACGACCCGGCGCCGCGCCGTTCCGTGAGGGGCGGGGCGGGGCGGGGCCAGCCATGCCGGGGTCGATGGGCCCCAGGCGACATGTCTCCCGGTCCCCGTGATCGCCGCGCACTGCCACGAGCGGGACGACGAGTGCATCGGCCAGAAAGGTCAGGTAGTCAGGCTCGAGATCACCGCGGTCAAACGCCGTCGGCGCAGCCTCGAGCAGCCGCCTGTGCCGCGGCCGGCTGCTCCAGGAGCTCATTTCTCAGGCCTATGCCATGAGCCCGTGACCGCGTGGATGCAGACCGGCGATGTCAACGGGCAACCGGCCGACGAACTGCGCCTCGCCCAGCAGCGCGGCCGCCAGCGCCGCCATCGACGGCGGCAGGATGCCGTAGCTGCAGACATGGGTTCGGGCAGATGGGTAGGCGAGCAGGTCCCACGGCGTGCGCAGGGCGACGGTGACGGCGGGCTTGCCGGACGCCAGGACCGCCGCGGTCAGCGCCGCCTGCGCCGGCTGGAGATGAGCCGAGAACGTCCCGACGACGACGAGGTCGAAGGCTGAAAGCCGCTCGCCGAGACCTGCGATGTCAGCCTCGCCTGGCGCCGCCCGCAGGAGGATCTCCTCCACGCCCGCGAGCCGGCGGCGGAGCGCCGATGCCAACGTCGGCGGCACCGTCGAAGACGTGTCGGCCGGAGTCAGGTCCGCGGGCATCGACTGGACGACCGCAATCCGCGCGTCGGCGGCTGGCTTCAACGGCAACAGTCGGTCGTCGTTGCGGATGAGGGTCATCGAACGTTCGGCCAGCTCGGCGGCGAGTGCCCGATGTTCGCCACACCCGACGACGTCGAGCGACGGCTGGTCGTAGCGTGCCAGCCAGCGGCGCAGGTCGCCAAGCCGGCGCCTCGCGGCCGCGTCGTCGTCGGCATCGATCAGACCTCGTCGCTGCGCCTGCGCGAGGCCTTCGACCAGCCGTTCCAGGGCTCGCTCGTCCGCTGTTCCGAGCAGCACGTCTTCGCCGGCACGGAGGGCGACAACGGCATCGACGATCTGCGCCGATCCCTGGGCAAGGGCGCGCATGTCCAGGGCATCGGTGACGGACACGCCACCGAAGTGCAGCTGCCCGCGCAGCAGGTCGCGCAGAACCGCGGCCGACAGGCTGGTCGGCAGGTCGTCGTTCTGTCCGGGGAGCGCGAAGTGGCCGGTCATGACCATTCGCGCGCCCGCTTCCAATGCCGCCCGAAACGGGACCAGCTCCCGCCCGGCCAGCTCGGCGTTCGTCCGGGGCACCAGCGGCAGCCCGTGGTGCGGATCCGCTGCGGTGTCGCCGGCGCCCGGAAAGTGCTTGGCAGTCGCGGCCACGCCGTGGCCTTGCAGGCCACGGACGGTCGCCGCCGCGAGCCTCCCGACGGACTCTGGATCGTCGCCGAAGCTGCGGATTCCGAGCGCCGGGTTGGCTGGGTTGTTTGCCACGTCGCACACCGGCGCGTAGTTCACGTTGACGCCGAGGGCACGCAGCTCTCGCGCCGTCGCGGCAGCAACGCGCTCGGCGAGCTCTTCGTCGCCGGTCGCGCCGAGAGCCATCGCACCCGCGAACTGTGTCGTCCCTTCGCCCAGGCCAACCAGCTGGCCGCCCTCCTGGTCGGCGGCGACCAGCAACGGTGGTGCTCCGGCCGGCCGTGCCTTCTGGATGGCGGCAGTCAGCCTGCGAATCTGGGGCGGATCGCCGACGTTGTGGACGCGGAAGAGCGTCACGCCGGCGACGCCATGTTCCCTGATCCGCCTCGCCGCCGATCGCGGCAGCTCGGTGCCGACGAACGCGATCATGAGCCGCGCGAGCGTCATGACTTAACTGAGCCGGCCAGGATCCCTCGCACGAATGAACGCTGAAGCGCCAGGAAGACGACCAGTGGCACGACCATCGTGATGAACGCTCCTGCGGTGAGGAGATGCCACGAGCCGCCGCGACTTCCGATCAGCTGGAAGAGGGCCGTCGGCAGCACGCGAACCTCGGCACCCGGCCCGAGGAACACCAGCGCGACGAGCAGGTCGTTCCAGACCCACAGGAACTGGAAGATCGCGAACGCTCCCAGCGCCGGCACTGACAGGGGCAGCACGATCCGAGTGAATGCCTGTAAGTGTGACGCGCCATCGATGGCAGCGGACTCGAACAGGTCGCGCGGCAACTGCGAGATGAAGTTGTAGAGCAGGAAGACCGCGAGGGGCAGGCCGAAGCCCGTGTGGGCCAGCCAGATGCCGAGGAACGAGCCGTACAGGTTTCCCGCGCTGTAGATCTGCAGGATCGGGATCAGTGACATCTGGATCGGCACGACGAGCAACCCGACGACGATGGTGAACAGGATCCCCCGCCCGCGGAACGGGATCCACGCGAACGCGTAGGCCGCAAATGCAGCGATGGTGATCGGGATGACTGTCGAGGGGAGGGTCACGATCAGGCTGTTGATGAACGCGTTGCCCATGCCGTCGCTCGAGATGACCGTCTGGTAGTTCGACAGCGTCCACTGATTTGGGGCGAACGGGTTGAGCAGTGCAGTCCACCAACCGGATGTCGTGATGTGCAGCGGATTGCGCACGGAGGTGACGAGCAGGCCGAGGGTCGGCAGCGTCCATATCGCGCAGATGGCGAGGACCGACAGGCGCAGCGGCAGGCTGCGCAAGAAGCGAGGCTGCCAGGCGCTGAAGCGCGCGACCCGTCTGTTCACGATCGGCTGGGCGGGCGCAGTCATGATCCCCTCTGCTGTCGTCTGAAGTTGCTCAGGTTGATGTACATCACAGGCAGTACGGCAACGAAGAGCAGTGTCGCGAGCGCGGCGCCGCGGCCGTCGTCGAAGAACTGGAAGATCTCGTGGAACATGCGGTTGGCCACGACGTCGTCATTGAACCGGCCGCCGGTCGTCACGTAAACGATGTCGAAGATCTTGATCGTGACGATGGCGATGGTCGTTGCAACCGTGATGATCGAGCCGCGGATCATCGGCACGATCACGCGGAGGAAGAGCTGGCGCTCGGAGGCGCCGTCGAGTCGGGCAGCCTCGATGATCTCGCCCGACACTCCCTTGATGGCTGCCGATAGGACGACCATGGCGAAACCGGTCTGGAGCCAGACCATGATCACGATCTCCGCGAAGACGTTGATCGGGCTGGTCGTCAACCACGGGATCGGCTGACCACCGAAGCCGACCACGATTGCGTTCAGAAGTCCGATCTGCGGCTGGCCTGCGGGCTGCCAGGCATAGACAAAGCCCCAGATGACGGATGCGCCGACGAGCGAGATCGCCAGTGGCAGGAAGACGAGGGTCTTGGCCAACGATTCGCGTCGGATGCGATCGAATAGCCCGGCGAAGACGAGCCCCAGCAGCACGCTGCCACCGGTACCAAGGATCAGCCAGATGATGTTGTTGCGCAGGATCTGGATGAATTCGGGATCGGTCATCACGGCGTAGTTCCGGAGCGTGAACTGGCCATGGTCGTCCACGAAGCTGCGCAGGATCGTCCCCGCCGCGGGGTAGACCAGGAAGACCGCCAGCAGCGCCAGGGCGGGGCCGACAAAGACCCACGGCAGGATTCGGTCGCGCCACGTTGGCCGCAGCAGGCTGACCAGCGAGCCCACGCCGATGAACAGCAGCCAGATGCCGCCGACGCCCACCGCCAGGGCGATCGCGGCCAAGAGGATCTTGGCGATCACCTGATCGCCCGAGCCATTGCGCAGGGCAGTCGCGCCCGCACTGTTGCCCAGCAGATCGTAGATCGAGGCAAGGAGGTGCGGCCCGCCCTGCCGGTCGAGCAGGACGAGGATGCCGGCGCCGCACAGCCCCAGGCCGATCAGGCCGGCAATTGGTAGGAGAAATCGCGACCGTCCGGGATTCTCGGTGCGCGCTACCGCCATATCCGCTCCTGCAGAAACAGTGGCGGGGCGCCCACCGTGAGGTGACGCGCCCCGCAAGCCATCAAGTCGTTACTGGGTGGGCCAGCTGTCGTCGATGGCCTTCAGAACGGCATCAGTATTCTTGCCACCGTTGTTGACCCATTGAACCGCCTGTGTCCAGAAGGTTCCGGCCCCCACCTTGCCTGGCATGAGGTCAGAGGCGTCGAAGCCGATACCGGCGGCGTTGTTCGCGATGTCGGCAGCGACCTTGAGCTTGTAGGCGCCGGCATACCAGTCGGCGGGGGTGGTCGAGTTGGCCGAGATTGCGCTGCCAGCGCGGATCCAGTTCTGGATGCCCGCCGGCGTGGCAAGGAACTCGGCAACGGCGCGGACTTCGGGCCTGTCGACGAGCACCATGAGCGTGTCGGCCGAGCCCTCGGCATTCTTCTGGGCCGGGTCGATCGTCGGGAACGGGAAGATCCCGACGTCAGTACCAAGGATGTACTTCGACGGCGTTCCGCTGGCCCGTTGATCCGGGAAGAAGTCCGGGCCGTACCAGGTCGGGATCTTCTGCATCCAGCACTTCGGAGCCGCCAGATCGTTGTTGAACATCGGATCCATCGTCGTCTTCTGGTCGGTGTTGACGATCCCAGTGTTGCCGCCGAAGACGTAGTTGGGCGTGAAGAAGATCTTGCCAACGTAGTTGTCAAAGGCAGCCTTGATGCCCGGGTCCTCGAAGGTGACCTTGTGGCTGATCCAGTCGTTGTAGTACTGGAGGCCCTTCGTCTTGAGAACCACTTCCTCGACCCAGTCGGTGAGCTGCCAGCCGGTCGCGTCGCCGGGGCCGCCCGCGCTGATGCACCACGGGTTGGAGCCATCGGCGACGATCCTGTCGGAGAGCGCGATCAGCTCGTCCCACGTCGTGGGGACCTGATAACCCTTGGCCGCGAAGGCCTTGATCGGGTACCAGATGGTGGACTTCACATCGGCCTTGTATGGGATGCCCCAGATGTGCGTGCCCTGCGTGACCAGACCGATGGTGGCCGGATGCTCCGTGCTGAGCTTCTTCGCATCCATGAACGTCGCGACGTCGATGACCTTGCCTGCGGCGGCGTAGGCCAGGACGGGCGTCGGCTGAGCGAGCATCGCCAGGTCCGGCGGGCTTCCACCATCGATGCGCGTCTTGAGCACGGTCTCGTGGCTCGAGCCGATGCTGTCGATCTGGATCTGGATGCCGGTCGCAGCCGCAAAGTCGGCGACCGAGGCAGCGAAGTTTGTACCCTCACCGCCGACCCACTGGGTCTGGATCGAAACCGTCTTGCCCTTGAACGGCTGGTCTGCGCCGAGTGCCTTGTCCAGCTCGGTGTAGCCCGTCGGGACCGTCGGCACCGCTGGCGCTGGCGACGCCGAGGCCGCTGCGCTCGGCGCGGCAGACGCGCTCGGTGCGGCAGACGCGCTCGCCGCGGCGGACGCAGCCGGCGCAGCGGACGCGCCTGGTGTCGGCGTCGCGGTGCTGTTCGAGCATGCGCCGACCAGCATGACGACCCCCGCCAGAGCGGACCACGTCCGTAATCGCTTGGCCATGAAAACCTCCTCCTACGAACCGCCACGAAGTTAGGTGATGAGTGGCTCCGCTGGGTCCGGCGATCATTATCCGACCCCCGCATAGCCGCGTGAGTTATCGCTTACCCACCCCCTCTCGCTCAGGCAAGCCGATGCGTTGGCGAGCGATCGCTGCCGCCCCGCGCGCGCCGGGCGCCTCGGTTCGCGACCGCAGCTCGACGGTCGCATCGGCCAGGGCGGCCTGGGCCAGTAGCGAGGCCGCGCGTTCGCGGGCGAAGCGCGATCGGATAGGTTCGCGAATGGCAGGTGCGGCGGCCGCGACGCCGCCGCCGATGACGACTCCTCGCTGTTTGCCACGATTTCCACTTGTGTGGACGAGATCAGGGCCGATCACGGGCGCGTCACACCTCCCACCGTCG
>PLYQ01000081.1 GCA_003153415.1 Rhodospirillales bacterium
TTTTGCAGCCCGCCTCTGTCGCACTTTTCGAGAAGAGTGCGTCGAAATCGGCAGGCGTTGTCATCGCCTAGACTCCATGATGTGAACCGGCGATGGCGATTCAAAAGACCATGCTTACGCTTCGAGGCTCGCGGGAAAGGGTACTTGTGCACTGGTTTCCAATCATACACTGCGCCAAAATCTCCCTCAGATGCTGAAGATAGAAGCACTTACCAAGATCTACCGACAGGTGGCGGCGGTCGACAACGTCACTTTCGACGTTCCGGCCGGCCAGATGGTCGGCATCATCGGCCGTTCCGGCGCCGGAAAGTCGACCCTTCTGCGCATGATAAATCGGCTGACCGATCCGACGTCGGGTCGCATCGTGTGCGACGACGTGTTCTCGAAGTCGGTCGAGGTCAGTGCCCTGCGCGGCCGACGGCTGCGCGAGTGGCGCGGCCGCTGTGCCATGGTGTTTCAGCAGTTCAATCTGGTGCCACGCCTGCAGGTCTTGACCAACGTTCTGATAGGCCGGATCGGTTACCGGCCTACTCTACCGATCCTGCTTGGGTTGTTCTCGGAGGAGGATCGCGCACTTACCATCCGCGCGCTGGAGCGACTCGATATGGCGAGCCACGCACTGCACCGTGCCGATGCCCTGTCGGGTGGCCAGCAGCAGCGCGTCGCGATCGCCCGCGCCCTGGTGCAACAGCCGCGCATCTTGCTCGCCGACGAGCCGATCGCCTCGCTCGACTTGCGCAATGCCACCATCGTCATGGACGCGCTTCGCCGCATCAACAAGGAGGATGGCATCACCGTCATCTCGAACTTGCATCTGCTGCAGACGGCGCGAGACTACTGCGACCGCATCATCGGCATGCGCAAGGGCGAGATCGCGTTCGACGGCAGGCCGTCGGAACTGACCGACTCTCTGGCGCGGGAGATCTACGCGGTAGGCGACGGTAGCGAAGACGAAGTGGTCATGGCCTTCAGTGCGACATCGGCCGTGGCTAGCCACTAAGGAAAAGAAACGCGAGGGGAGAGACGAACATGATGAAAGACCTAGTGCGCTTGAGTGCGATGGCCTGCCTGGCTGGTTTGGTGCTGGCCGCCAATCCTGCGTCGGCTGACGGTTATCTCGGCGGCTGGCAACAGAAGTACCCGGTCGTCAAATATGGGGTCATTCCCGTCGAGACCCAGGGCCAGACGACTAAGTCGATGGACGCGTTCCTGGCGCACGCGCAGAAGGAAACCGGCGCGAAGTGGGAACTCTACACCGCGACCGACTACTCAGGCGTCATGAACGCCCTGATCGCCGGCCAGATCCACATCGCCTGGCTCAGCGGCTTCAGCTACTGCCAGACCTACATGGACAGCAAAGGCGGCGTCGAGGCGATGGTCGCCGCCCAGGAGCCGGATGGTTCGATGGGCTACAACTCCGTCATCGTGGTGAAGGCCGAGAGCCCGTACAAGACGATCGAAGACCTCAAGGGAAAGGTCGTCGCCCGGACCGATCCGCTGTCGGGTTCGGGCTATCTCATTCCCACCGCCGCGTTCCGACAGATGGGCAAGCCAGTCGACGAATATTATCAGAGCCCACTTGCCGGCGGCCATCCGCAGGCCGTGCTGGGTGTGCTACGCGGCACCTACGAGGGCGCGTTCACCTGGACCAGCAAGAACGACAACATCGGCAACCTGCGGCAAATGATGAACAAGGGCCTGCTCAAGCGCGAGCAGATCCGGATCATCTGGACTTCGCCGGCGCTTCCGTCGCCGCCGGTGGTCATCCGCAAGGACCTGCCGCTCGAGATGCGTGCCGACCTCGAGAAGCTTTTCATCCGCCTCAAGGACCACGACATGGCGCTGGCCGAGTCGGTCGCCCAGGGTAAGACCAACGGCATGGTTCGCGTCTATCACGAGGACTACGGTCTGATGTGCCAGGCCGCCGAACTCGAGCGCGCGGCACGAAAGCAACAAAAGTAGAGCTGATCGCTCCAAATGTCGGTCAGTGAGGCGGCCGCCCGGTTCGAGCGGCAGTACGCGGATTATCGCCGCACGAAGACGGTGTGGACGGTGCTGTTCTGGGCACTGTTCGTCGCCTGCTTTGCTGTTTCCATCGTCGTGACACGCTTCGACGTGGCGGCCGTCGTTGCGGGCCTGCCGCGCACCACGGACTTCATCGTCAAGATGATTCCGCCGATCGGATGGTCGACCTTCGGCGCCGATGTCGGGGAGTGGTACTGGGGCATCGGCAAGTGGCTGAACAGCCTGCTCAACACGCTACTGATGGCCTATCTCGCGACAGTGCTGGGCACGACCATTGGGGGAGCGCTATCCTTCCTGGCGGCGCGCAACCTGGTGAAGAGCTACGCCGTCTACTGGATCACGCGCCGCGTGCTGGAGATCGCCCGCACCGTGCCCGACATCGTCTGGGCGCTACTTTTCGTACTAGCCTTCGGCATCGGGCCACTGGCCGGCGTGCTCGCCATCACCGTCCATACGCTCGGCGCTCAGGGCAAGCTCTTCGCCGAAGTGAACGAGAACGTGAGCGCGCTGCCGATCGAGGGCATCCGCGCCGCCGGCGGCAATTGGCTTCACGAAATGCGCTACGGCGTGCTGCCGCAGGCCCTGCCCAACTACATGTCCTACACGTTCTGGCGCATCGAGCTCAACGTGCGATCGGCCACCATCGTAGGCTTCGTCGGCGCCGGCGGCATCGGCCACGACCTCTTCACGTCGATCCAGCTCCTTTACTTCGCCGACGCCGGCGCGATCCTGCTGATAGTGGTGGCCACCATCATGGCCATCGACATGCTGAGCGAGCGCTACCGCCACCGCCTGATCGGCAAGGAGCAGCTCTCGCAATGATGCCGACGCCCGCCGAGATCGCCGAGCTGCGCGCCCGCCTGCCGCGGACCTTTTCGCCGAGCCCGCGGGAGCGCTTGCGACGGCTGCTGCTGTGGGGCGGCGCGCTGGCGTTGACCGTCTACTGCCTCGACCGCTTCGGTTTCTTCACCTGGAACTTCGCCGACGGCGTCCTGAAGTTCGGCTCCGTCGTCGTCTCCCAGCTATTCCCGCCGACCGGCTTCGACCAGCTCCCGATGTTCCTGAGAGTGATGGGTGAAACGCTGGCGATGGCGTTCCTTGGAACGGTACTGGGCGCGATCGTGGCCTTTCCGCTGGCTTTCCTCGCGTCGAAGAACATGATGCCGTTCCGACCCCTTCAGTTCGGCACCCGCCGCTTCGCCGACCTGCTGCGCGCCTTCGACTATCTAATCTGGGCTCTGATCTTCGTGCGCGCCATCGGACTGGGGCCCATGGCTGGCATCATGGCTATCGCCATCGTCGAGGTCGGGACCTTCATCAAGCTCTACTCCGAGGCAATCGAGAACCTTGATCGCAAGCAGATGGACGGTGTGCGGGCTGCCGGCGGCAACCGCCTCCAGATCATCCGCTACGGGGTGCTGCCGCAGGTGTTGCCGATGATGGTCTCCAACACGCTCTACATGTTCGAGCACAACACCCGGTCGGCCTCTATCCTTGGCATCGTCGGCGCCGGCGGCATCGGCTTTCTGCTGGCCGACCGCCTGCGCGCCTACGAATTGCAGGAAGCCTGCCTCATCATCATCATGGTGGTGATGACCGTGTACGCCATCGATTTTCTATCCAAGAAGCTGCGGGAACGCATCATCGGCGAGGAGCGCCGCGAACCCGTGGCCGACGACCATCCGCAATTCGTGGCGTCCCCTGGGCCGAAGGCCAGATAGATGCGCGCCATCATCATCGGCGCGGGTCGCGGCAGCAGGCTGATGCCGACCACCGAGAACTCGCCCAAATGCTTCGCCAAGATCCAGGGCAAGCGCATCCTCGACTGGACGGTCGAGGCCCTGAAGGGCGGCGGCTGCACGGAAATCTGCTTTATTGGCGGCTACCGCATCGAATCGGTCCGGCGCGAGTATCCCGACTTCATTTTCCGCGAGAACAAGGACTGGCAGAACAACAACATCCTTGCCTCGCTGATGTGCGCCGAGGATCTGATGGATCGGCCGTTCGTCACCAGCTACTCCGACATCCTGTTCACCAAGGACGTGGTACGCGGACTGGTGCAGTCCAGGGAAGAGCTGTCACTCGGCATCGATACAGAGTGGCGCGAGCACTACGAGCCGCGTACCCAGCATCCGCCACACGATGCCGAGAAGGCCATCACCAAAGACGGTAAGGTCGAGCGTGTCTACCGCACCATTCCCTACGACGACGCCACAGGCGAGTTCATTGGCGTCGCCAAGTTCGGCGCGATGGGCGCACGCCAATTCCGCGACTTCTATGGCCGGCGCAAATCGGAGTTCTGGAACAAGCCCTACCGCGAGGCCGCGGTGTTCCAGAAGGCGTATCTGATCCACATGTTCCAGGACATGATCGAGCAGGGCATTCCGTTCGGGCATTTCGACACGCCCGGCAAATACCGCGAGATCGACACGCAGGAAGACATGAACCTTGCCCAGACGCTCTGGAAGCCGTGAACCCAACATGAAAGCTTTGCCGTTGTTTCCCGCGTCGATCGTGGGCTCCATTCCGCGGCCGCTGGTGGTGCGCGAACTGATCGAAAAGCCTGCCTGGGACGCCACCGACACCAACGCCATGGAGGCCGCCATCCGCTTCGTCGTGGCCATGCAGGAGCGCGCCGGCCTCGACGTGGTGAACGACGGCGAATGGCGCCGCCGCTCCTATATCGGCGTCATCGCTGAGCTGGCGCACGGTTTCACGCTTGAGATCAACCCGGCCGACGGCCGGCCTTGGACCGTGGTGACGGAGAAGCTCACGCCCAAGCCCGCGGGCTTCATCGCCGCCGAAGCGAAGTTCGTAAAGGAGATTGCCAGGGTCGCCACCAAGATCACGCTGCCGGCACCGGCGCTGCTTGGAGAGCGTCTGTGGGACGCCGAGCGCTCGAAGAAGGCCTATCCCGATCGAGACGACTTCGTGCGCGCCTGTGTGGCGCCGCTCAGGGCCGAGGTCGCGCTTCTGCAGGACATGGGCGTAGATATCGTGCAGATCGACGACCCGCACCTCTGCCTGTTCGTCGATCCCGATGTCCGCAAACGGTTTGACAATCCCGACCGCGCCGCCGATTTCGCCGTCGACATGATCAACGAGACCGTGAAAGGCTTTGGCGGTATCAAGTTCGCGGTCCATCTCTGCCGCCGCGCCGGTGCGCGGGTGCGCGACGAGAAGCACCACGCCGGCACCTACGGCCCGATCCTCAGCCAGCTCAACAAGCTCAAGGTCCAGCACCTTACCATGGAGTTCACGGCAGCCGGCGCGGACGATCTCGAGAGCCTAGGACGCCTGCGCGAAGATTTCGAGCTGGGGCTAGGCGTGGTCGACGTGACGCCCGGCGCGCCCGAGGTGGCGACGCTCATCGCCTCGCGCGTCGAACGGGCACTGACGCGCATTGACAAGAAGCGCATCACCCTCAATCCCGATTGCGGCTTCGCACCGGGCTCGGCCGCCAAGGTCGACACAGACGAGGTCTACCTCAAGCTCAAGGCCGAAGCCGAGGCTGCCCAAATGCTGCGCGCCAAGTACGCCTAGAGCAAGAAGGTGTTGGACCGATCCATGTAGTCGTGCATGTGCACGATCATCTGGTCGGCTTCGAGCAGGCAGACGCCATAGGCCGGCGGCTCGTGACTGCCAGCGATGCGACCCTCGATGACGAAATCGAGCGCCACCTGGTGGCTGGTCGCGCGCAGGGTAGAGATCGGAATTCCGCGCCAGCTCCCCGCCACCGGCCGGTGCAGATGGCCAAAGAAGAGATGGCGTATGTTCGACCGGCCTTCGATGGCGTCATGGAAGGGCTTGGGCTCCAGCAGTGAGATATCATCCATGCGCTTCAGCTGCACCTTGAAGGGCGGATGATGCATGAAGACGATCACCGGCCGGTCGCCAGCTGATACAAGCGTTGCCTTTAGCCAGGCGCCGCGCTTGGCGCAGAAAGTGCCCCACGGCTTGCCGGGCTCGTTGGTGTCGAGGCAGACACCTAGGACACCCTCGCCCATCTCGAAAGTATATTGGATGAAGTCGTTGTCGTCGGCCTTCGCTGCCGGGAAAGCGGCACGAAAATTCGCACGATCGTCGTGATTGCCAACCAGCATGTGATAGGGGATCGCGAGCTTGTCGAATTCCCGCCGGAGCGCCGCGTAGGCCTCCGGCTGGCCCTTGTGGCAGAGATCGCCGGTGACGACGGCATAGGCCGCATCGCCATGATTGCGGTTCACGTCGGCGATGCACAGCGCCAGGCGGTCGATCGGGTTGAGTCCATAGAGCAGCTCGCCCGGCGGGACGAGATGAGTGTCGGTGATATGAATGAACTTTTGCATCGGTCCCTTTTGTCGCCCCGGACGAGGAACTTCTCGTCCGGGACCGACAGCCTGATCGTTACTTGGGTAACAGCGCCTGCGTGTCGGACGTCATCTTCTTCAGGACCTCGTCTGGCTTGCCCTTGCCGTTCACGACGGTCTGCAGGTGGTCGTTGATCACGTCAGTGATCTTGAGCCCGTTCTCTCCGGGGAAGGCGTACCACGCGGTCATGCTCGGGAGCTGGCTGATCGCCACCTGGTGATTGGGGTTGGCGGCGTAGAAGTCGCCCAGCATCTTGGGGTCCTTGGCCGGCAGCGCGTTGGCCGGGAAGTAGCCAGTGCCCTTGACCATGATGGTGGCGCCGACCGGGCCGGTGGCGAACTTGATGTATTCCCATGCCGCGTTCTGCTTGGCCGGGTCCTTGGCCAGCATCATGGCGACGTTGCCGCCCGCGGGCAGGCGCGAGTCGGCGCCAGCGCCGAGCGGAAAACGCGCGGTGCGGAGCGTAAAGACGCCCTTGGTCTGCTTGGTGACGCCGCCCAGGCGCGAGGTCGAGTGCGCCCAGATGCCGAGCCGGCCAGCAACAAAATCCTGCAGCGTGGTCGCTTGGCTCATATCCGGCATCTTGCCGTCCGTCACCATGCGGCCGATCAGTGCGATCGACTTCTGGCCGGCCGGACCGTCGAACGCCACCTTCTTCTCGTCGGGCGTTAGCATCGTGCCGCCGTTGGAGAAGACCATCGCCTGCCACATCCAGTTGCCGGTGATGTCCCAGTCGTACTTCAGGCCGGTGATCTTCTCGGCCGGATTGTTGATCTTGCGCGCGAGCTCGAAGATACCGTCCCACGTCGTGGGAAACTTGTCGGGATCACCACCCGCCTTCTTAACGAGGTCGGCGTCGAAATAGATGATCGGCGTAGAGAGCGAGAAGCCCATGCCATACTGCTTACCCTTGACTTGGCCCAGCGTCAGCAGCGCGCCGTCATAGCCCTTGCTCGCCCAATCCTTCTCGGCAGCGATGAAGCTGTCGAGCGGTACCGCGATGTTGCGGTCGGCCAGGATGCGCTGGCGGTTGAGGCCCTGGAAGGTGACGTCCGGGAGCTGGCCGGTAACGGCATTGCGCAGCACTTGCTGAGTGGCGTCCTCATACTCCTTAGCCGGCTGGATAAACTTGACCTTGATAGTGGGATTCGCGGCCATGAACTGCTTGGCGATTTCCTCCTGGACGTCCTTAAAGATGTCGGGGATCGCGTACTGGACGATGATCTCTGTTTGAGCCATCGCGGGACCCGCGATGAACGCGGCGGCCGCAGCCGCCATTGCGATGAGCTTGCGCATTGTCTTGTCCCTCCTGAGACGTTCCCTCATTCACACGGCTTTGTTGCCGTTTTCTTTCAGCCCTTAATGCCGCTCATGGTCACGCCCTCGATGAAGCGGCGTTGCGCGGCAAGGAAGAGCAGAACCAATGGCGCGGTGATTACCACCGTTCCCGCCATCAGCGGTCCGAAATCGCTGCCGGCTTCCTCGTTCCGGAAGAATAGCGTACCTAGAGGCGGCGTGGCGAGGTCACCGGTCTGGATGACGATCAGCGGCCAGAAGAAATCGTTCCAGTGCGTCACGATGGAAATGACACCAAACGCCAGCATGGCGGGCATCGCCTGTGGTAGCATGATGCGGCAGAGGATCTCGAATTCGCCCAGCCCGTCGATGCGGGCGGCATTCATCAGGTCGTCGGGCACGGTCTTGAAGAACTGCCGCATCAGGAAGAT
>PLYQ01000205.1 GCA_003153415.1 Rhodospirillales bacterium
TCGCCCCAGCCGTGCTCGTCGTCGCCGATCAGGGTGCGCGACGGGTCGGCCGACAAAGTCGTCTTGCCGGTGCCCGACAGCCCGAAGAAGATCGCCACGTCGCCCTTGGGACCGATATTGGCCGAGGCGTGCATGGGCAGCACGTTCTTCTCGGGCAGCAGGTAGTTCAGGATGGTGAACACCGACTTCTTGATCTCGCCGGCGTACCAGGTGCCGCCGATCGCCACGACCCGGTCGGTGAAGTTCACCAGGATCACGCAGTCCGACGCAGTGCCGTCGAGCTTGGGATCGGCCTGGAAGCCCGGCAGGTTGAGAATGGTGAAGTCGGGCCTGAAGCCTTCGAGCTCCTCGCGGCGCGGCCGCAGGAACATGTTCTTGGCAAATAGATTATGCCAGGCGGTCTCGGTGATGACCCGCACGCCGATGCGGTGCTGCGGATCGGCGCCGGCCCAGCAATCGCGCGCGAACAGCTCGCGGCGCTGGGCATAGCCCAGCATGCGGTTGTAAAGCGCGCGATAGCGTTCCGGCGAGATCGGCTTGTTGGTCTTGCCCCAGTCTATGCGGCTCTTGGTTTCGGAATCTTCGACGAAAAACTTGTCGTTGGGCGAGCGACCGGTGTGCACGCCGGTGCGCACCACGAAGGCGCCGCCGTCAGCGACATGGCCCTCATGGCGACGGATCGCCTCCTGGTAGAGCGCGGCGACCGAGAGGTTCCAATGGACGTTGCCGAGGTTCTTCAACCCGAGAACGTCGAGTCCGACTTTTGGTATGACGAGGCCCGCCTGTTGCACGGCGTTTTCTCCCTGAATGAATGTGAGGCCTAAGGCACCACAGCGCCTTCATGCGCTAACAAATGGGGCCGGGGTAGGGTTTGCAAGGCCTGCCGGCTGCGACTTTTGCGGAGCATGTGGATCGCCCTTCGCAGTCGCGAAGGCCTCCCGCGGCACGGAATCAGGCCGCTCGGGCTCTGCCAACCAGCTCCACAAGAACCTTGCGTGCCTGATCGGCGGCGGTGAGCGGCGCGTCGAAGGCCAGCCGGGCGACCTGGCCGGCCAGGCGGAGATCGATGCCCTCGCAATCGATGCCGGTCATCATCCAGCCGGTGCCCGGCAGCCCCAGCAGCTTGGCCGCATAGAGTTGGACGGCATCGGCGTGGTCTTCGGTCATATGGGCAACGATTTCCGCTTCGCCCTCGACCAGCCCGGCGAGTGGCGGGACGGGCAGCAGTTCGGCCGCCCCGAACCAGGCGATCTTGCCGAAGCCGCCGACCAGATGAGCGCGCTCGAGCGCCACGCGATAGAAGCGGAAATCCTTGAATCCGGCATACATCGCGGCGTCCGGATGGCGGGCGAGAAAGCGGCGTTTCAGCCGTCCGTCGTCGGCCCCGTCTCCGATGAGGGAGGCCCGTCCCAGCAACGTCGCCCGTGGGCCGGTGAGCGGCTGGTCGAGGCCCCACGTACCGTCAAACAACAGCGAGACGCGGTCGTCCGAGGCGATGGCCTTGCTGTGCTCGGCGAGGTCGCTCAGCAGCAGGATCGGCGACAGGTCGTGATCGACCGCCACCAGCACCAGCGAGGCATAGGGCCACGCCCCGCCTGCCGCCGGCAGGGCACTGGCCAGCGCCGCCCGGTCGAGCCTTCGCACCAAATCGCGCACCGCCGGGGCCAGGTCGTCGCTCATGCCAGGGTCAAAAAAAGCCGCATTTGCTCTCGCTTATCCACGGCCGATCGGGTGGGCGGCGGTCACGGCCCGGTCGTGCTAGCATGTACCGTCGAGCCCGTCAGGAGAAGCCACGCCGTGCGCAAAAACATCGTCCTCGTCGACGACGACCGCAACATCCTCACCTCCGTGTCGATGCTGCTCGAAGCCGAGGGATTCCAGGTCAAGACCTATGCTGACGGCGCCGCGGCGCTCGAAGGCCTCAACCAGGCGCCCCCTGACCTCGCGATCTTCGACATCAAGATGCCGCGCATGGACGGCATGGAGCTCTTGAACCGCATCCGCAAGACGCAGCACTTCCCGGTGATCTTCCTCACGTCGAAGGACGAGGAGATCGACGAGGTGCTGGGCCTGCGCATGGGTGCCGACGATTTCATCCGCAAGCCGTTCTCGCAGCGCCTGTTGCTTGAGCGCATCCGCGCGGTGCTGCGCCGCACCGAGCCTGCCACCGCCAAGGGCGAGGGCACCGCCGCCGAACGTGTCGTGCGCGGCGAACTGATCCTCGATCCCAGCCGCCACCAGTGTACCTGGAAGGGCAAGGAAGTTCACCTCACGGTCACCGAGTTCCTGCTGCTGAAGTCACTCGCCGAGCGGCCGGGTCACGTCAAGAACCGCGACCAGTTGATGGACGCCGCCTACGGCGAGACGATCTATGTTGACGACCGCACGATCGACAGCCACATCAAGCGGGTGCGCCGCAAGTTCCGAGAGGTCGACGGCGAGTTCGAGCAGATCGAAACGCTCTATGGCATCGGATACCGATATCGCGACGCCTGAACCCGGTTCACGCCGGATCGGGCCTGCCACGCTTGCCTCCCGCCTGACGGCAACGCTCGGACGACTGCTGGCGACGTTGCGCCGGCCGGCGCGCCCAGCCGTCGAGCGGGAGCGGCCGTCGCTGCTGCGTCGCCGGCGCCGCCAGAGCCGGGGCTACTCGCCGCTCACGCGCCGCATCCTGCTGCTCAACATCGTGCCGGTGGCGCTGCTGGCGTTGGGTGCCGTCTACCTCAGCGACTACGAGGACGAGTTGATCGACGCCGAACTCGCCTCGCTCCAGGTCCAGGGCGAGATGGTGGCGGCGGGCATCGGTGAGGTGGCCGTGGCCGGCGGCGAAACCACGGTCAACCGGCTCGACGCGGACGCCGCCCGGCAGCTGCTGACGCGGCTGGTGCGGCCGACCGGCGTGCGCGCCCGATTGTTCAGCGAGACTGGCGAACTGCTGGGCGATTCGGCGGTGCTGAGCGAAGTCGGCCGCATCCGCATCGTGCCGCTGCCGCCGCCAGAGGCGCCAAACGAAAACCAGCCGCGGCTGGGCGACCTGGTGAGCGACTGGATCGCCCGCCAGCTCTCGCACGCCGACCGCTATCCCGAGTATATCGAGCGCGCCGTGGCGACGGTGCGCGATTTTCCCGAGGCGGCGAGCGCGCTGCGCGGCTTCAATGCTTCGGCGGTACGCATCGCTCCCGACGGGCGACTGTTCTTGAGCGCCGCCGTGCCGGTGCAGCGTTACAAGCAGGTGCTGGGGGCGCTGATACTGACCCGCGACAATCGCGCCATCGCCGCGTCGCTGCGCGAGGTGCGCTACGACATGCTGACCATCGCGGTGGCGGCCTTGGGTATCACCGTGCTGCTCTCGCTCTACCTCGCCAGCACCATCACCCAGCCGATCGTTCGGCTGGCACGCGCCGCCGACGACGTGCGGCTGGCGCGCGAGAACCGGCCGGAAATTCCCGACCTCGGCAAACGTGGCGACGAGATCGGCGATCTGAACGACGCGCTGCGATCGATGACCGACGCGCTGTGGCAGCGGCTGAACACCATCGAAAGCTTCGCCGCCGACGTGGCGCACGAGCTCAAGAACCCGCTGACCTCGTTGCGTTCGGCGATCGAGGTGGCGGCGCGGCCCGACCTCGAGCCTAACCGCCGCGCCACGCTGATGGCGATCGTGGTCGACGACGTCAACCGGCTGAACCGGTTGATCTCCGACATTTCCGACGCCTCGAGGCTCGACGCCGAACTGATGCGCGGGGAGGTCAAGACGGTCGACCTGCAGGCGCTGCTCACCGACCTGGTCCAGCACTACGCCATTGCCGCCGCGCGAAAGGCCGGCGTCGACGTTGATCTGCGCATCTCGGCCAATCCGCCCTTCGCCGCGCACGGTCATGACGGCCGCTACGGCCAGGTGTTCCGCAACGTCATCGACAATGCCCTCTCGTTCAGCCCGCGCGACTCGTGCCTGGTGATCGAGCTCAGCCGCGAGCCGCGCGGCGGACCGTTCGTCGTCACCTTCGACGACGAGGGGCCCGGCATCCCCCAGGACAATCTCGAATCGATCTTTGGGCGCTTCTATTCCGAGCGGCCGAGTGAACATTTCGGCCAGCACTCGGGCCTCGGCCTGTCGATCTGCCGGCAGATCATGGAGACCTACGGCGGCTCGATCACCGCCAGCAACCGCCGCTCGTCGGATGGCCGCGTAGTCGGGGCGCGCTTCACTGTTCGCCTGCCCGCCACCACTGGCGGCGAGTGATGGGCGGCGAGTGATGTTCGTGCACGCCACATGCGTGGCGCTGAAGCAGGGCCGAAGCTGGCGCGCCGTCCTGCTGCGCGGCCCGTCGGGCGCCGGCAAGTCGGACCTGGCGTTGCGCCTGATCGAGTTGGGCGCCCGCCTGGTGGCCGACGACCAGACGCATCTCGCCAAGAAAGGCCGCAGCTTGATCGCCACGGCGCCCGCCGCGCTCGCCGGGCTGCTCGAGGTGCGTGGCGTAGGCATCGTGAAGCTGTCTCGCGGGCAGCTCCTGGCGCGGGCGCCGGTGGCGTTGCTGGTTGACCTCGTGGCGCCCGAGCAGATCGAGCGTCTGCCGGAGCCGACACGAGAAACACTGCAAAAAGTCGACTTGCCGCGGGTGGCGCTGGCACCGTTCGAGACTTCGACTGTTACAAAGTTGCGGCTTGCCTTGGGACGAATCGCGGCCGCATGATCGCGCCCGTAGCGTCCATGCCCGACAGCCCGACGCCCTCCTCTTCCCTCACCCCGCCCGGCCCGCGCCGACCTTTCGTGCTGGTCACCGGCATGTCCGGTGCCGGCCGCACCACGGCGCTACGCGCGCTCGAGGATTTCGGCTACGTCGCCGTCGACAACATGCCGTTGCCGCTGCTCGGCGACCTGATGCACTCGACCACGGGCAATTCCGGCAAGATGGCGGTCCCGCTGGCGTTCGGCGTCGATACCCGGACCTATGGCTTCGATGCCCACGACCTGGCGCGACGGCTGGACGAGCTGCGTACGCGCGCCGATCTCGCGCCGCGCCTGCTCTATCTCGACTGCGATACCGAGACCCTGCAACGCCGCTACACCGAGTCGCGCCGGCCGCATCCCCTGGCGCCGGACCGGCCGGTGATCGACGGCATCGCCGAAGAGCGCCACATGATCGGCCGGCTGCGCGACCAGGCCGACCTGGTGGTCGACACCTCCACGCTCACGCCGCACCAGTTCAAGCAGCTTCTGCTCGGTCACTTCGCGCTCGGCTCGCAGGCCGGCATGCGGATCGCCGTGATGTCGTTCTCTTATCGACGCGGCCTGCCCCGCGAGGCCGACCTGGTGTTCGACGCGCGGTTCCTTAAGAACCCCCACTATGACCCGACCTTGCGGGCGCTTACCGGCCGCGATCCGGCGGTTGCGACTTTCGTCGAGTCCGACCCCGACTACCGGCCGTTCGTCGACCGGCTGGAAGGCCTGATCGGGCCGCTGCTGCCGCGTTTTGACGCAGAGGGCAAAAGCTATCTGACCATTGCGGTTGGCTGCACCGGCGGCCGCCACCGCTCGGTGGCGGTGGCCGAACGGCTGGCAGGCTGGTTGCGCGGAGCAGGCCGCTCGGTCAGTCTCTCCCACCGCGACGTCGACCTTCGGGGAGGACCGGCGGCGGGGAGTAATTCGGGCATGGGCGTATGATTGGCATCGTACTCGTGACCCACGGCAATCTGGCGCGCGAATTTCTGGCAGCGCTCGAGCATGTCGTCGGTCCGCAGCAGTGCATCTCGGCAGTCTGTATCGGCGCCGATGACGACATGGAAAAGCGACGCGCCGAGATCCTGGAACGGGCGCGCGCCTGCGACACCGGCGAAGGGGTGATCGTGCTCACCGACATGTTCGGCGGCACGCCGTCCAACCTCGCGATCTCGATCATGGAGCAGGCCCGCATCGAGGTGCTGGCCGGCGTCAATCTGCCGATGCTGGTGAAGCTCGCCAGCGTACGCAATCGGCCGATCGGCGAGGCGGTCCGCATGGCCCAGGAGGCCGGCCGCAAATACATCACCGTGGCCTCGCGCATCCTGGCCAAGGAAGCTTCGTGAGCGAGGCGGCCGCGGCCGACGCCGCCATCGGCGCGCTGCGGCGGACGCTTTCGATTGCCAACAAGCGCGGCCTGCATGCCCGCGCCGCCGCCAAGTTCGTCCGCACCGCCGGCCAGTTCGATGCGATGATCCGTGTCAGCTTCAAAGGCCAGGCGGTCTCGGCACTTTCCATCATGGGCCTGATGATGCTGGCCGCCGGCGTCGGCAGCACGATCGAGCTCAGCTGCTCGGGCCGCCAGGCGCGGGAAGCCATGGCCGCGCTGTCCGCCTTGGTCGAAGGCAAATTCGGCGAAGATTGACGGCTGGGCATAAAGCCCCCGTTATCTGCTCATAAATTCTTGCTTATATGCGCATACGGCGCGTTGAGGCGGTGCAAGGCCGCTGATATGACACGGCCGCCTTTCGCAACTGCTGCACCCTAGGAGCGCCACATGGCCCAGGATTATGTCGTCAAGGATATCGGGCTCGCCGACTGGGGCCGCAAGGAACTCGACATGGCCGAGACCGAGATGCCGGGCCTGATGTCGATCCGCAAGGAATACGGGCCCCGTAAGCCGCTGAAAGGTGCGCGGATCGCGGGCTCGCTGCACATGACCATCCAGACCGGCGTGCTGATCGAGACGCTGAAGGCGCTGGGTGCCGACGTCCGCTGGGCCTCGTGCAACATCTATTCGACCCAAGACCATGCCGCCGCCGCGATCGCCAAGTCGGGCACGCCGGTCTTCGCCATCAAGGGCGAGAGCCTCGAGGAATACTGGGATTACACCCACAAGATCTTCGAGTGGGGTGACGGCGGCGAGCCGAACATGATC
>PLYQ01000174.1:0-11719 GCA_003153415.1 Rhodospirillales bacterium
GCGAGCATTCGATCGCCGTGCCGCAGAGCTCTGAATCGCCCTGCGAGGCGTGCGGATCGCCGACCGACAGCAGCGCGCCCGGAACCGACACCGGATAGTAGACCGACGCACCCTTGCCGATGCGCCAGTTGTCGATATTGCCGCCGGTGTAGCTCGGCGGGTTTGAATTGACGACATCGGCTTCCTTGGGCGCCAACCCCATGACGCCGAAATGGGGGCGGATCGGAATGCGAACGCCCTTGAGGACATCCCAGTTGCGCTGGGTCTTGCCGTGATCGACGGGCAGGCCGGGATAGTCGATCGTCTTGTGCTCGCCGCCGAACGGATCGACGACCGTCGGCCAGCGGAAATTGTAGACCGCGCGCGCCCAGTTGCGCTCGCCGGTGGCGTCGACCTCGTAGATCGTGACGACCTCGCGCGGCCTGTCGCCGGTTAAGAGGTCGTTGTAGTGGAAGCCCCAGTTCGCCGCGGCATTGCTGCCAAACGTCAATCCCCTGAATTTCGGACTGGCGGAAGGCCGTGGCGTCACTTCGAGGATGCGCACCTCGAGAATGTCGCCGGGCTCCGCGCCATGCACCAGCACGGGGCCGGTGCAGATGTGCACGCCCAGGCCCTTGCCGTCGCCTTCCGCAGCACCGCGACGCTCGACTGCCTTCTTGTTCTTGGTCCAGAGAAAGACGCTCTCGGCGCCGGGATCGCCCTCGATCATGCGCTCGTGATCGTCGCTCGCCTGATGCGTCAGCGTCTCGATCGTGACGAGGTCGCCCGACTCGACCTCGAGCTGCGGCTTGAGATGCCTGCTGAAGTAACCCCAATGCACCGTGTCGGCATTGGCCGGCAGGAAATGATGGCGGGTGCCGGGCGGCCGCTTCAGCGCGCGCGGCACCAAGGAGAGTGGGCCAGCCGCCAGAGTCGCAACACCGGCCTTGCGCTCCTTTGCCATGTCCTCGTGGAATTGCCGGCGATGCGCTTCGAAGTAGGCGCATGTCGGATCGTCGCCCTTGCACATCGCACGCTCCCTCGACAGTGGTGATCACGAGGGCGAGCAATTCATGTGCCAGCCCTTACCGGCGACTAGTCCACCTGCTTGCTGATCCAACGTCGGGCAGGCTTCAACTCGTGGAAAAGCCGCATCGGCCGATCGGCGATCGCCAGCATGCCGAGGACAGGCTCAATCAAGGGCACCTTGTCGGGCGACACCACAATCGCCAGCGGTCCCATCGGGCCTTGTGCATGGATGGCCCGAAACCGCACGCCGAGCGCCATCAGGTCATCGAGGCTGATCGACGTGTCGCCCCGGCTGCCGTCGAACAGTCGCCGGTAAGTCGTCGCGCCCGCCGCTTCTACCTCGTCGAGGAGCTTTTCGACGTCGCGGCGGGTGACATCGCCATCGGCCACGGCCGTTACCAGGCGTTCCTCGGGATCGATGGTCCATTGAAGGGACATGCGCGCAGATTTCCCGGCAGCAAGCGGCGGTCAGTCCGAAGGAGCTAGTGGCCGTTCACCATACGCCACACCTTCTCCGGCGTCGCAGGCATGTCGATATGTCGGCCGCCCAACGCATCGATCACGGCGTTCATCACCGATGGCAGCGCGCCGGCGCAGCCCGCCTCGCCGCAGCCCTTGACGCCCAGCAGGTTGGTCTTGCACGGCACGGAGTGGCTCTCGATCGAGAAGTTCGGCGCGTCCGCGGCGCGCGGCAGCGCGTAGTCCATGTACGAGCCGGTGATCGGTTGGCCCTGCGGATCGTAGACCGTGCGCTCCATCAGCGCCTGGCCGATGCCCTGGACAACGCCGCCATGGGCCTGGCCCGCGACCAGCATCGGATTGATGACCGTGCCGAAGTCGTTGACCATGAAGTAGCGCACGACCTCGACCTGTCCGGTGTCGCGATCGATCTCGATCTCGGCGACATGGCAGCCGTTGGGGAACGAAAAGGGCGGATTGTCCGAGATGTGGCTGACGTCGAGCGACTGCGGCACGTCGGGCGGCAGGCTGATGCCCGAGCGCAGCTTCTCCGCGAGTTCCAAAACGCTGACGCCGCGGTCGGTACCGGCGATGGTGAATCGGCCGCGCGCGAACTCGATGTCCACGGCCGAAGCCTCAAGCACATGGGCTGCAATCTGCTTGCCCTGCTCGATCAGCTTGTCGCCGGCCTCGAGGAAGGCCTGCGAGGCAACCAGCGCCGATTTCGAGCCGCCGGTGCCGCCGCCCACCTTGAGCTGGTCGGAATCGCCCTGCAGCAAACGGAAGCGCTCGAACGGCACGCCGATCTTGGCACTCAGCACCTGAGCGAAGGGCGTGGCGTGGCCCTGGCCGTAGTCCAGCGTGCCGCTCAACATGGTGACGGTGCCGTCTTCCTCGAATCGGATACCGCCATACTCCTTGGCAGGCGGCCCGGTGACTTCGAGATAGGAGCCGATACCGCGGCCGCGCAATTTGTTGCGGGCCGCACTCTCCGTCTTGCGTTTGTCGAAGCCCTGCCAGTCGGCGGCGATCAGCGCCTTGTCGAGCACCGTGGTAAACTCGCCGGAGTCATAGTTCATGCCCGACGGCGCCTTGTAGGGCATCTGCGCGGGCGCGATGTGATTGCGACGGCGCAGCTCGACCCGGTCTATGCCCATCTCGCGCGCCGCCGTGTCGATCAGGCGCTCCATGTAGTAGTTGCCCTCAGGCCGGCCGGCGCCGCGATAGGCGCCAACCGGTGTGGTGTTGGTGAACACGACCTTGGAGTTCACCTCCATCGCCGGCGTCCGGTAGACGTCGATGATGTTCTTCACCGCGTTGGTCGTGGCCGGCATCGGCGGATAGATGTAGGCGCCGGCGTTGCCGGTGCCGCTCAGCCGCACGGCGAGAAACTTGCCGTCCTTGTCCAGAGCCAGTTCGGCAATGCGTTGGTGATCGCGACCGGCATGGTCGCTGACGAAACTCTCGGAGCGCTCGTCGGTCCATTTCACCGGCCGGCCGAGCCGCTTCGACGCCAGCAGCAGCGGGCCGTACTCCGGATAGACCTGCGATTTCATGCCGAACGAGCCGCCGACATTGCCGGTTAGCACGCGCACCTTGTCGGGCGTCACCTTGAGCACGTCCCTGGCGAGCGTGGCGCGGATGCCCATGACGCCCTGACAGCCGACATTCAGCGTCCAGCGCTCGGTCTTGGCGTCATGCGAACCGATAGCCGAGCGCGGCTCCATGGCGCTGACGACGATGCGGTTGGAGGCGATCTCGAGTTTCGTCGTGTGCGCGGCCTCGGCAAACGCCTTCTTTACGGCTTCAGCATTGCCGTAGTGGAAATCGAGCACCAGGTTGCCCGGTGCCTCGGCGTGGATCTGCGGCGCGCCCTCTTTCAGCGCATCGGCCGGATTGGTGACNNCGCGGCGGCGTCTTCATCGGCGAGCCGTCGCGCTGCGGGATGTTCATCGGACACTTGAGCGACCCGAACCCTGCCGCCTCGAGATCGGCGTGGGTCAGGATCGCCAGCACGCCCGGCATGGCGAGCGCCGTCTTCGTGTCGATCCCTTTCAGGATGCCGTGCGCGATGCTGCTGCGCACCATCACCGCATAGGCCTGGCCCGGCAGATTGATGTCGTCGGTGTACCGGCCTTCGCCGCGCAGGAGCGTGGGATCCTCCTTGCGCGGCACCGGCTGGCCGACACCGAACTTCATCAACGCCAGATCGTTGTCACTCAACGCGTCCATACGCACCTCATTGGGACCGCGGGCCGAAGACTACTTGAGCGGCGAATAATTCGTCGGCATCAGCAAGGTCGAATGCATCTCGGCGAGCAGCGGCGGGCCCTTGGCAAGGTAGGCCTGCCAGTCAGGATCCTTCATCGCCGCCGCGCGGGCTTCGAAGCGCTCCTGCAGGTTCTTGTAGCGCCACAGATGGAGCCACTCGTTGGGCTGCGGGAACTCGCCCGTCCAGGCGCCCCAGATCTTGGAGTACTTGTCGCGCGCCGCCCGTACCTTCTTGAAGTTCTCGCCATACTGCTGGGCACCGCCCAGCACCGTGCGGTAGATGCGCAGCTCGTAGATATTTCCCTTGGTGCCGTCGTCCGGAAGGATGTCGACGACGGGGTTCATGAGCCGCAGGTCCTGGCGCTGGACCAGCGGACGGATCACCGGGACGTAGCCTTCGGTCCACGGCTTGTGCTTCATCAGTTCGCCGCGCAGCCGCGTGCGCTCTTCGTAGCTGTCGTACTTCCACAGGTGCCAGATCTGGTTCAGCGCGCCGAACTCGGCCGTCCAGTAGCCGTGGTTGACGCCGTATTTTTGGCCGCGCGCCGGCCGGCCGATCATCTCGGCGGCCTTGAGGTATTCCGGCATCTTGCCGGGCGCCAGGGTGTAGCAGCGAAGCTCGTAGACCATGATGTTCCCCCTTATGGATGCGGGTTCTTCGGCGGATGCGCCTTGACCGCTTCCTCGTTGATGTCGGCGCCCCAGCCAGGCCGGGTGGGCACGATCAGTTCGCCATTCTGGATGACCGGCGGATGAGTCACCAGATCGTCCTTCCAGGGCACGTCGTCGATATCTATTTCCATGATGCGGAAGTTGGGCATGGCGGCGCACAGGTTGGCGCTCATCAGAGTCGACATGTGGCCGTAGAAATTGTGCGGCGCGCAGTTGATCTCGTAGGCCTCGGCCATGGTCGAGATCTTGTACGACTCGGCCAGCCCGTTCCACGGAACGTCGATGATCGACACGTCGATCGAGCGGTTTTCGAAGAACGGCCGGAACTGCCGTCGCCCGAACAGCGATTCGCACGAGGCGATCGGCATGGCGGCGCGGTCGCGGATCAGGCGCAGACCCTCGGGATCGTAGGAATCGATCTCCAGCCAGAAGAGGTTGTAGGGCTCGCAGGTCCGCGCGACCTTGATGTAGCCCTCGGTTTTGAAGTTGAAGTTGGTGTCGAGCAGGATGCCCATGTCGTGGCCAGCGCCCTGGCGGAAGGCCGCCAGTCCGTCGGCGATCGCAGCCAGCGTGGCCCCGTCGGCATTGAGTTCGGGGCCGCCGGCGGTGCGGCCGAAGCCCGGCTGGTGCATGTTGGCGGGCGTGAGATCGAATCGGAAGATGTTGGTCTTGAGCGCCTTAAAGCCGCGCTCCTTCACGTGCTTGCCGAGCTTCACGACGTCGTCGAGCGAGCGCACCGGCTCGACGCCCATCATGGCGGCGTTGCGGAAGCGATAGCTACCGCAATGCGACCAGTAGAGCGGCAAGCGGTCGCGCACCGGGCCGCCGAACAGCTGATAGACCGGCACGCCCAGCGCCTTGGCCTTGACGTCGAGCAGCGCGTTCTCGATGGCGGCCATTGCCTGCTGGTTCATGCCGCCCGGAGCCTGGCGCGTAATCGCGTACTGCATCGACATGATGCGCTCGATCGGCCGCGGATCCTGGCCGATCAGACCCTGGGCCATGCGGCGGATCACGGCGGTGAGGCCCGCGCTGCCGTAGCCTTCATTGTATTCCGACCAGCCGACCAGCCCGTCGTCGGTGGTGATCTTGAGGAAGGAAAAATCGCGCCAGCCGGCATCGCAGTGCAAATCATCGATTCTAGCAATTTTCATGGTGTTTCCTCCCGAGCAACCGGCAGCATAGACTAACCGGCGGCTTCAGCGGGATGAAACATGGCGCTTCGCGGCAAGGGAATGCTGATCACGTTGACCGAGGTGAAGCCGCGGCACGAGCGCGATTTCAACGAATGGTACAACCGCGAGCATATTGACGAGCGGGTCAACCTGCCGGGCTTCCATCGTGCCCGCCGCTATGTCGCCCTGCGCGGCTCGCCGAAGTATTTCGCCACCTACGAATGCGACCATGTCGGAGATCTCGCGGCGCCCGATTATCTGGCGTTGCTCGCCAACCAGACGCCGTGGAGTCAGGCCGTCATGGCCCGCTTCACCCATTTCCATCGCCTGACCTTGCGCATCCAGGCCGACCTCACCCACGGCATCGGCGGCGCGCTCAGCGCCGTGCGCTTCGTGCCTGACCCGCGCCGCCGCAGGGCGCTGGTGGCGTGGCTCAACGACACTGCCCTGCCGAACGCGATCAAACGACCGGGCATGTTGGGGGCCGCAGCAGGAGAGAACGATCTCGAGATCGCCAACGCCCCCGTACAGGCCAAGAGCATGGACCATCCCAAGGTCGAAGAAGCCGAGTGGGTGATTCTCCTGGAGGGCGCAGACACCGACGCGACCGCCGCGACGGCGCGCAAATTGTTCAAGCTCTCGGCGCTCAAGCCCTTCGGCGTGACCGACGCGCCCACGATCGGTACCTATCGCCTGCTCTTCGGCAATCAACGTTGAGAAGATCATGTCGATGACAACACGCCTCGGTGGCGCGCTTGCCGCGCTGCTGCTCGCCACGACGTCGGCCGCTGCCCAGACAGCCAATCTCTCCAGGATCGAGACCATCGTGGTGATCTATGCAGAGAACCGCAGTTTCGATCATCTCTACGGGCTGTTCCCCGGCGCCAACGGCGTGGCCAACGCCACGCCCGAGCAATACACGCAGCGTGACCACGACGGCTCAGTGCTGCCTGACCTACAGATCTGGGGCGGTGACGGCAAACCCGACCCCAGGATGCCTCGTTTGCCTAACGCACCGTTTCGCATCGACCGACCGCCGGTCGACGGCAGCACCGACAAGGTCCTGCCCAGCCCGATGCACGCCTACTATCACAACATCGAGCAGATCAACGGCGGGCGGAACGACAGGTTTGTCGCCATGTCCAACGTCGGCGGCTGGGTGATGGGCTATTTCGACGGCAGCAACATGAAGCTGTGGCAATGGGCGAAGGACTACACGCTCGCCGACAACTTCTTCATGGGCGCCTTTGGTGGATCGTTTCTGAACCATCAGTGGCTGGTTTGCGCCTGCACGCCGGTGTTCAAGGACGCACCCCAGGCGATGTATGCGCAGCTCGACAAGGACGGGAGACTTCTGAAAACGCCGGGGTCGCCGGGCGCGCGCGAGGGCGCGGTGCGGGTCCGCAGCGGCGGCGGTGGGCAAGTCTCGCCGGACGGTTATGCCGTCAACACCACGCAGCCGCCCTACCAGCCGAGCGGCGTTCCGCCGGCCACCGATGGTTCGCTCGATCTCGCCGATCCCAAGGGCAGCGAACGAACCGGCCGGCCGCTGCCGCCGCAGGGCGCCAAGACGATTGGCGACGCGCTGTCAGCCAAGAATGTGAGCTGGGCCTGGTATGCCGGCGGCTGGAACGCAGCGCTCGCCGACGGACGGCGTCCGGCGAGCGACAAGCGCTCGGTCATCTACACCGGAGCCAACGGCGCGATCAATTTCCAGCCGCACCACCATCCGTTCAACTATCACAAGCGTTTCGCGCCCGGCACGCCCGACCGCGCCCAGCATCTCAAGGACGGCGCTGACCTGTTGCGCGACATCGACGCCGGCACTCTGCCCAAGGTCGCCTTCTACAAGCCGGTCGGCATCGTCAACCAGCATCCCGGCTACACCGATGTGATGAGCGGCGACGCCCATATCGCCGGTCTGCTGGAGCGCCTGAAGAAGAGCCCGCAGTGGCCGGGCATGGTGGTGGTCGTGACCTACGACGAGAATGGCGGCTTCTGGGATCACGTGCCGCCACCCTCCGGCGATGGTTGGGGCGACCGCTGGGGGCCGGCGACGCGCATTCCGACCTTGATCGTCTCGCCCTTCGCCAAGCGCGGCTTCATCGACAGGACGGCCTCCGACACGACCTCGATCCTGAAGCTGATCACACGGCGTTTCGATCTCGAGAAGCTGCCCGGCGTGCGCGAAAAGATGGGCGATTTGACGACGGCGCTGGACTTGCGTTGACGCAAGTTTGACCTGCCGGTGACCGCACGATCCAGTAGGTTGTCGTCGTGACCGCCCGGCAAAAGATCTTCTGGCTGCGTCAGGCGACGCTGTTCGGCCTTTGCCTGCCGGTGCTCTACCTCGCCTGGCGCTGGGTTTTCGACGAACTCGGGCCGCGGCCGGTAGTGGACGCCACTCACATCACCGGCGACTGGGCCGTCACCTTCCTGCTGCTGTCACTGGCGCTGACGCCGGCGCGCAGCATCTTCGACTGGATGATGGTGATCCAGATTCGCCGGCGGATCGGCGTGGCGGCGGCGCTCTACGCCCTGCTTCATTTCCTGATCTACGTCATCGACCAGAAGTGGAACCTGATCGTGGTCGTCACGGAGATCGTCAAGCGCTTCTATCTCACCATCGGCTTCACCGCCCTGCTGGCGCTGGTGGCACTTGCCATCACCTCGACCGACGGCTGGCAGAAACGCCTGCGGCGCAACTGGAAGCGCCTGCACTGGCTGATCTATCCCACCGCCGTGCTGGCGCTGCTGCATTTCTTCATCCAATCCAAGGTCAATGTCGGCGAGGCGACGATGGCGGCCGGACTGTTCACCTGGTTGATGATCTGGCGCCTGATGCCCGAGCGGCTGCGCACGCGTTTTCTCGGCCTCGCCCTGCTGGCAGTCGGCGCCACGCTGGCCACGCTCGTCTTCGAGGTCGCGTGGTACGGGCTGGTGAACCACGTCGATCCGATGCGCATCCTGGCCGCCAACATCGACCCCGATCTTGCGCCGAGGCCGGCACTGAAGGTTCTGGCGGCTTCGGTCGCGGTGATCGTGCTGGTGGCGGCCCGCCACCTGCTGAAAGTCGCCAATCGCCTCTGGACGAAGCGCTATTCCCAGTCGACTATACCGACTTCCTGACGGGAGGCGGTGTATGTCGATCAAGAGACGCGACTGGCTGGGCCTCGCCTTCGCCACGGCGCTGATGCCGGCAACAGTTCGCGGCCAAGGTGCCGGCCTCCTGGTGTTTGCCGCGGCCAGTCTCAAGAACGCGCTCGACGAGATTGCGGCTGCCTGGGCCAAGGACACCGGCAAGCCGATGCCGAAGATCTCCTATGCGGCGAGCCCGGCGCTCGCCAAGCAGATCGAGCAGGGCGCGCCGGCCGATCTCTTCCTGTCGGCCGATCTCGACTGGATGGATTATCTCGCGGGCAAGAACCTCATCAAGGCCGATACCCGCGTGAACCTTTTGGGCAACCAGATCGTGCTGATCGCACCCCGGGATTCCAAGGTTACAGTCGAGCTCAAGAGCGGCGTCGATCTCGCCAAGGCGCTCGCCGGNNAGGCTGGCACAGGCCGAGAATGTGCGGGCGGCGCTCCTGATGGTGTCGCGTGGCGAGGCGCCGCTCGGCATCGTCTACAGCACCGATGCGGCCGCCGAACCCAACGTGCGGATCGTCGCTGCCTTCCCCGACGGTTCGCATCCTCCCATCGTTTATCCTGTGGCCGAGACACGAACCTCTAAGGCACCCGACGCCCGGCTCTTCCTCGATCACCTGAAAAGCACCAAGGCGCGACTTGCCTTCGAGAAGCAGGGCTTCACGGTGTTAGTGAGGGCCGCATCTTCGACATGACACCTGAGGAGTGGACGGCGGTGCGGCTGAGCCTACTGGTCGCCGTCACCGCGACGGCCGCCAGCCTGCCCTTCGGCGTCGCCATGGCCTGGCTGCTGGCGCGCGGCCGCTTCTGGGGCAAGAGCCTGCTCGACACGGTCGTACATCTGCCGCTGATCATGCCGCCGGTGGTGACGGGTTATCTCCTCCTGCTGTCTTTCGGCCGCCAGGGACCGATCGGCGCCTTCCTGGATAGCACGTTCGGCATCGTTTTTTCCTTTCGCTGGACAGGTGCCGCACTCGCCTGTGCCGTCATGGGCTTTCCCTTGATGGTGCGCGCCATTCGTCTGTCGATCGAGGCGGTCGATCATCGACTCGAGAGCGCGGCCGGCACGCTTGGCGCTAATCCAGCCTGGGTGTTCGCCACCATCACCCTGCCACTCTGCCTGCCTGGCGTGATCGCCGGCGCCATCCTGTGCTTCGCCAAGTCGATGGGCGAGTTCGGCGCCACCATCACCTTCGTCTCCAACATCCCGGGCGAGACCCAGACGCTGCCGTCGGCGATCTACACCCTGACGCAAGTACCTGGCGGCGATGCCGGTGCGCTGCGGCTGACCGCGATTTCGGTGGCAATTTCCATGGCAGCCTTGCTGGGCTCCGAGCTGCTGGCCCGCCGTATCGGCGCCAGGGGAATTTCAGGGCGCGTGGCGACATGAGTCTCGACGTCGACATCGAACACGCGCGCGACAACTTTCGCCTCGCCGCCCGCTTCACATCGCAGCCCGGCTTGACGGCGCTGTTCGGCCGGTCGGGTTCGGGCAAGACCACACTGGTCGACATCGTCGGCGGACTGATCAAGCCACAGCGCGGTCGAATCGTCGTCGATGGGCAAACGCTGGTCGATACCGAACGCCGTGTATTCGTGCCCAAGCATCGCCGCCGTCTTGGTTACGTCTTTCAGGACAGCCGGCTATTCCCGCATCTCAATGTGCGCCAGAACCTGCTCTATGGCCGCTGGTTTGCCCGGCACTTCGATGGCACCTCAAGTGACTTCGCGTCGGTGATCGAGCTGTTGGGGCTCGGCCCCCTGCTCGATCGCCGCCCCGACTCGCTGTCGGGCGGCGAAAAGCAGCGCGTCGCCATCGGCCGCGCGCTGCTCGCCCACCCGCGGCTCCTGCTGATGGACGAACCGCTGGCCTCTCTCGACGAGGCGCGGCGGGCGGAAATCCTGCCCTATATCGAGCGGCTGCGGGACCACGCGGGCGTGCCGATCCTCTATGTCAGCCATTCCGTGACCGAAGTGGCGCGACTTGCCACGACCGTCGTCATCCTGACCGAGGGGAAGGTCACGGCCGTTGGCCCGGTGCTCGACATCCTGCCACTCGCTGACGCAGGTGATGCAGGCAGCGTNNCCTCGGCGGCTGGCGAGCTCCAGGTGCCGCGGCTTGCCGCCCCGGTCGGCGCCCCCGTCCGCGCCTATATCCGGGCGCGCGATGTGATGCTTTCGCTTAAGGCTCCCGAGGAGATCAGCGCGCTGAACGTGCTCGCCGGCCGTGTTGCGCAGGTCACGCCGAACAGCAATGGCGCGCAGGCCGACATCCGTCTCGACTGCAACGGTGCCATCCTGATGGCGCGGCTGACCGCCAAGTCGGTCGAGCGGCTCGCCCTGGCGCCCGGCCGGCCTGTCTATGCCGTCATTAAAAGCGTTTCATTCGAGCGAAGCTAGGAGTCCCGCGATGCCCCATCTCAGCATCCGAATCGATTTCGACCGCGAGGGCCGTCTCGGGCCAGGCAAGGTGATGCTGCTGGAGCACATCGCCCGCGAGGGCTCCATCTCCGCCGCCGGGCGGTCGATGAAAATGTCCTACAAGCGGGCCTGGGAGCTCGTCTCCGAGATTAACGAAAGCTTCGCTGAGCCGCTTGTCGCGGCCCAAACCGGCGGCAAAGCCGGTGGCGGCGCGACGCTGACGCCGCGCGGCCGGGAGCTGATCCGTCATTACCGTGCGATCGAACGCAAGGCATTGTCGGCCACGGCGTCGCATCTCAAGGCGCTTCAGGCAATTTCCCGAAGCCGGCGGCGCGCATAAGGCGTTATCCTGCCGACGGATCAGGGAGGTCCGCCATGGCGAGGGTCAGAGTCCGCAAGGGCATGCCGAGCGTCGCGATCACGAAAGCCGAATTCGTGCGGCGCTCCCGCGAGCGTTTCGTCGATCCTGCTTTCGAGCCCCTGCAGGACGAGATCGGCAAGATCATCGAGACGGCGTGGCACGGCTATTACGACTATCGCAAGGCGCCGCGCACCAAGCGCGCCGG
>PLYQ01000174.1:11832-11967 GCA_003153415.1 Rhodospirillales bacterium
CGCAGTACGGCCGGCAGATCCTGCCATGCAAGGCCTGCGTGTCGACGGCCCAACCGCTCTGCCACTGGCCGTGCTCGTGCTACCCCAACCATGCGCTGGGCCAGGTCAATGACTGGATGGCGGAGATCTACCCGA
>PLYQ01000295.1 GCA_003153415.1 Rhodospirillales bacterium
GGCGTTCAGCGATTGTGGGCGGCTGAAATGAGCACGACCGGAACCTACGCCTTCAATCCCACGCTGGCGCAGCTGATCCAGCAGAGCTTCCGCGACCTCGATATCATCGACGCCGAGGAGACGCCTACGGCCGCGCAGTTCGCCGAGGCGATGTTCCTGCTCAACAGCATCACCAAGGGCCTCGAGGCCACGGGGATCCACGTCTGGACCGAGCAAGAGGCGATCCTGTTCCTGCAGCCGGGCCAAGCGCGCTACACGATCGGCTCGAGCGGCGTGAACGACAACGCGCCGGCGTCGGACTCGTGGCTGCAGCTGGCGCTCGCTGGCTCCTACACGGCCGGTGCGGCTACGATCGCCCTGGCCATCGCCGCGGACGTCAACCAGGGCGACAACATCGGCGTGGTGCTCGATAGCGGCGCGACCTTCTGGACCACCGTGGCAATGCAGATCCCGGCCGCGCCAGCGCTGGCGACTAGCGTTCTGCTGGCCGCGCCGCTGCCGAGCTCGGCCTCGCTCGGCAACGTGGTGCTGGACTTCGCACCGGCGGCGCAGATCGTGCGGCCGCTCAAGATCCCCTCGATGCGGCTGTTCACCTTCTCGTCGCAGACCGAGATCCCCATGACCGTGCTCTCGCGGCAGGGATACATGGACCTTCCGAACAAGGGCCCCCAGGCCGGCGTGACGGCGACCCCGGGCGCGCAGGGCATCCCGACGCAGTTCTACTACAGCCCGCAGCAAGGGCTGGGCTGGGTCTATATCTGGCCCGTGCCGGTGCTGAGCAATTGGGCCTGCCGGATGACCTGGTATCGACCCATCCAGGATTGGGCGAACCCCGCGAACACGATGGACTTTCCCCAGGAGTGGTCCGCACCGCTGCGCTGGATGCTTTCAGACGAGCTGAAGCTCGGCTACTCGATCCCGCCGGCGCGCGCGGAGATGATCACGGCGAAGGCCGCCGACTGGCTCACCACCGTGTCGGGGTGGGATCGGGACAGCGAGCCGGTCCAGTTCGGTATTGATAATCAGTTCCGCGGGAGGTAACCGGCCATGCCGCCGATCCTCTTCGCCGTCGAGTCCGCTGTCAGCCGGGCGCCGCAGCTCAGCGCCCAGCGCCTGGTCAACGCCTTCGTGGAGCGGCAGAACCCCGACGCCAAGTCACAATCGCCGATCTTTGGCGCGCCTGGCCTGACGCTGCTCGCGACTGCCGGCATGGGCCCGAACCGCGGCGCGTGGAACTTCAACGGCCTGGCCTACTTCGTACAGGGCCAGTCGCTCTACTCGGTAACCGCGGACGGCGTCGCGACCCTGCACGGCTGGGGGATCCTGGGATCTGGTCCGGTCAGCATGTCCGACAATGGCGTGCAGCTCTGCATAGTCAACGGCTCCCAGGGTTACATCTACACCGTCGCCAACTACCTGCAGGTGATCACCGACCCGGCGTTCTCGGCCGCAAACACCGTCAACTACATGGACGGCTACTTTAAGTTCGACAACATCGGGACCAACGAGTGGTTCCTCTCAGCGCTCTTCGACGGCACCAGCTTCAACGGCCTGGATTTCGCCAGCGCGGAGGCCGAGCCGGGCTTCGTCACGGCGACGGCGCAGAACCTGCAGCTCAACTTCATCTTCTGCACCGCCCACATCGAGCTCTGGTATGACACCGGCGCGGCCGATTTCCCCTTCCAGATCTACCCAGGCGGCGTGATCTACTACGGCTGCATATCGCCTCAGACGATCGTCAACCAGGACGGCGCGCTGTTCTTCCTGGGCGCTGACCATGTGTTCTATCGCCTGCAGGCCAACACGCCGATCAGGGTTTCCACGCACCCGATCGAGACCCTGATCCGCAACTCGCCCATCATCAGCGATGCGCGGTGTTTCACGTACTCGATCGAGGGTCACAAGTTCGTGGTGCTGCAGCTGCCGTCGGCGGCGCTTACCCTGGTGTTCGACATATCGACCGGCAAGTGGCACGACCGCGAGTCCTGGGTGAACGCAGGCTACACGATCACCAGCCTCGGCAGATGGCGCGCGCAAAGCGTGCTCGAGATCTACGACACGATCCTCTTCGGCGATGCCGTCAATGGGAGCATTGGCGTGCTGGACTGGAAAAATTACACCGAATACGGCAACACCATGCCGATGCTGGCGCGCTCGGTTAATCAGCACCACGACCGCCAGCGCATCTTTGTTGGCCGGCTCGAGCTCGACGTGCAGGCCGGCGTCGGCCTGACCGCCGGCCAGGGCTCCAATCCTCAGATCATGCTGCGCAAGAGCGTCGACGGCGGCGAAACCTGGTCCGACTACCAACTCTGGCGCTCCATGGGCAAGATCGGCAAGACCCTCCAGCGCCTGCGGTGGATGAAGCAGGGGAGCGGGCACCAGATGATGTGGGAGATCACGATCACCGATCCGGTCTTCCGCTGCATCATCGCCGCCCACGCCGATATCGAAGTCGGCATGTAGATGGCGGCCAGCGACCAGCTCACCCCGGCGCTCCTCTCGCTGCCGTTTGGCGAGCTCCACGGCGACGGCAAGGTCTACCTCTCCCAGCTCGGGGCTCGCTTCCTGCAAGAGCTGCTGACCGACGTCAACAACCCCATCCCGTCGGTCGCTTCGGCCGAGCCCGCGCTGACGCTGCGGGAGACCGATCACTCGCCCGTCGCTTGGAAGCCAGTGCTGGCGGGTCAGACCACCGCCGGCGTGCAGACCTATGGCGCGACCACGGTGGGTCGCACCGCCAGGATCGGCCCCTGTGTTTTCGCCGCCTTCGTCGTGGCCCTGACAGCCGTCGGCGGCACGATTGCGGGCAATGTGGTGATCAACGGACTGCCGTTCGCCGCCAACGCCAGTGGGCCGACCCAGGCCGGGGCGCTCTCGGAGTGGTCAGACGTCACCCTGGCGGCCAGCAACACTGCGCTGGGAATCCAGATGGCCCCCGGCTCCTCGAGCATCAGCCTGGTGCAGAGCGGCTCGGGGATCGCGGCCACCATGCTGCAGGCCACAGGGATCGCCAACACCTCGCTTCTGGTCGGGAGCCTCACCTATTTCATCTGAGCGGCAAAGCGTGATAGGCCTCGCGCAAGGAGGCGAAGTCACCGCGCCGGCCTTATAGGGAGCCAACGGTGGCCACGATCACGCTTCTACCCCTGTTCGAGCCGCTGCAGTTGGCGAGCGCGGCCAGCCCGCTATTCACAGCGACCGCGCCAATCAGGATCGACAAGCTCACCGTCACCAACACCGACACGGCGGCGCACACGGTCTCGTTCTATTGGGTGTCCGCCGGCGGGGCGTTCAGTGTCGCCAATCTGCTCGTGGCCGCGAGGCCTCTGCAGGTCAACGAGTCCTGGGATGCGCAGCCCTTCATGGGCCACGTGCTCAGTGAGGGCGATCAGCTTTTCGGCATGGCTTCTGTCGGCGGCGTGGTCAACTGCTTCGGCTCAGGCGTCCAGGTGTCGCCATGAGATACTTCCAGCGCATCGCCGCCGGCGTCGACGTCCTGCCGCTGGCGCACGCGCTCCAGCGCAAGCCCTACCTGTGGGGCGCTGAACCCATGCGAACGCTGGTGCACAACGGCCCGCATGCCGAGGTCGATGACGTGCTCCTACGGTTCGAGGACGTTCCGCCGGCGCTCGCCGCAAAGGCCTCGGAGGGCGGCGCGGAAGCCTGGGCCGAGTTTGAGGCGCTCCCGCTGGCCTTCCGGCCGGCGTGGACGGAGCTACCCGAGGCCAAGCCGCTGATCCAGGGCCTCATGGTGCGCGTCGGCGCCTACGAGCTCGGGCGCGTGGTCATCACCAAACTGCGGCCCGGCGGCTGCATCTATCCCCACGCCGACACCGGGGCCTATTCGGAGACGCCGGACCGCTCGCGCTACCACGTCGTGCTCAACAGCACGCCGGGCTCGACGTTTCGCTGCGCCAACGAAGCCGTCTACATGGCCCCGGGCGATATTTGGTGGTTCGATCCGCAGAGCGTCCACTCGGTCGAGAATAACGGCGTGGATGACCGGCTGCACCTGCTGGTCGACGTGAGGATCGCGCCATGATCACCGCACAGATCGAGCGGGTGACGGATATCTGGCCCGAGGTCGAGCCCTTCCTGCCGCTGCATTGGGAGGAACTTGGCCTGTGGCGCGACAAGATGCCGCTCAACCCAAATCGCGAGGAGTATTTTCGCCTCGACGCCGAGGGCGCCCTCACCGCCGCCACGGTGCGCGAGGACGGTCGACTTATCGCCTACGTCGACTTCTTCGTGCGGCGCCACCTTCACTATTGGTCGACCCTCTGCGCCTCGATGGACGTGATCTATCTCGCGCCTGAGCACCGCGGCAACGGGACCGGGCGGCTGCTGGGCGAGACGGCGCTTGCCGAACTGAAGCGTCGCGGCGTCGGGCCGGTGATGGGCGGCTCGAAAAATCACAAGGGGATCGAAGGCTTCTGGCTCGCGCTGGGCCTTATGCCGATCGAGACGATCCTCGGTCTTTGGATTGGAGATTAGACGATGGTCCTGCAAGCAGCCGTCGCAGCGGTCTCGACGGTCGGCTCAATCGTTGGCGGCGTGATCCAGGGCAACGCCGCCAAGAGCGCGGCCAAGACGACGGCGAACGCTGCGACGGCCGCATCGGCGCAAGAGCTTGCCGCGGGCAAGAGTGCGGCGGCGGCGCTCAACCAGACCACCCAGGAGGCCTACCAGACCGACATCAACGCCGGGAATGTGGCAAACCAGCAGGATATAAACGCCGGCCAGAGCTCGGCGGCGATGGCGCTCGGCCAAGCTGGCGCGGCGGCGCAGATCCCACTCAATATGTTCAACCAGACCAGCGCGTCGCTGCAGCCATACATGCAGACTGGCAACGCGGCGCTGGCGCAGCTGGCGAGCCTGTGGGGGCTCCAGCCCGGCGGCAACGGCACGCCCAACTCCTCGGCCGCCATGACAGCGCTACAGAACTTCCCGGGCTACCAATTCGGGGCGCAGCAGGGCGAGCAGGCGCTCGACCGCAGCGCCGCCGCGAAGGGGCTCGTGCTCTCGGGCGCCCAACTGAAGGACGCGCAGACCTTCGGCACCAACTACGCCATGCAGCAGGCGTGGTCGCCCTACGTGTCGCAGCTCAACAGCCTATCGAGCCTCGGAGCCACCACGGGCGTCTCCAGCGGCCAGATTGGGCAGTCAGCGGCCAACGAATCCGCCCAGGTGACCAACGCCGGCGGCGCGGAAGCCGCGACGGCGCTGATGACGGGCGGCGAGCAGGGCGGCAACGCGCTGCTGCAGGGCGGCACGGCGGCCAGCAATGCGCTGATCGCGGGTTCGGCCAACGCGGCGGACGCGACCCTCGGCACCACGGCGAACGCCACCAGCGCCCAGCTGGCGGCCGCGCAGGCGACAGCCGCGGGCCAGGTTGGCGCGGCCAACGCGGTCACCTCCGGGATCAATGGCGCGCTCTCCAACTCGCTCCTCGCCATGCAGCTCAGCGGCGGTGGCGCGAGCAGCTACGGTGGCGGCGCGAGCCTCAGCGGCCTCGGGCCGGCGCTCTCATAAGGAACCTCGCCATGAAGGCTTTTTCCGCACCCAAGATGGCCGGCCCGGTCAAGACCTCGATGCCCTCGATGGGCAAGGGGCCCTCCATGGGCTCCGCGCCTATGCCAGGCGCCGAGCCCGCGAGCCTGGGCATGCAGAAGCTGCCGGGCGCCGCGCACGGTGCCGGGGTTCGGCCGCGCATGCGCCTGCGCAAGCTCTCGATGACGGGCAAGTCGGCCTTCCCGACCGCGCCAGCGGCCTTCGGCGATCCGTCGGCCGCCGCCGGCCCTGGCCAGGCCTTCAGCGGGCCCGGCCCACTCTCGGCCGCCGGCGACGCGGGGGAATAACCCATGGCCGTCGACGCGGGCAGGATCCAGATACCAGCCGGGTTCGGCGAGGTTCCGGTCGCCGTCAAGGACAACACGTTTGACCTGGCGACCCCGCTCGAGGCGGCGGCGAAGATCCAGCAGGACCAGGCGGTCACTCAGGATACCCAGGCCGCGTCGCAACTGCGCCAAGCTGAGATCCCCGGCGAGGTCGCCAAGTCCTCGCTGGCCACGATGGACACCAACGACGCGCAGATCGCCCAGGTGATGCGCGGGATCGACTGGAGCGACCCGAATGCCGCGGCCAATGGCGATGCGGCGCTGGGGAAGCTCGTGGATGGCGGCAACGAGGCCGCCCAGCAATACATCGGCAAGCTTTCGCCGGCGACGACGGACCGGCTGACGGAAAGCCTCGATGCGAGCGCGGTGCGCCAGCGCTCGAGCGCAGCCGGCCAACTCGCGGGCACCCCCGAGCAGAACACGGGCCAGGGCACACCGGAGCAGATGCGGCAGCAACTGAACCAACTGCCCGACGACCAACTGCAGCTCGCGGCAAAGACGATTGGGGATCACCAGGCCGCCGCGCTGCGCGTCTACCACGCGGCGGACCCGGCAAAACAGTGGGACCTCGAGGCGCCGGCGCTTGGCCATCCCGAAATGGTCGGGCGCTACAACCAGATGACGCTGAGCTCTATCCTGGCCGAGACCGAGCAGGTGCAGCCGATCGTTCAAAGCGTTCTGGACCAGCGCCAGATCGGCCTGCCCGGCGCGCCGTCGGCGACGGAGTACAAGGAGGTCGGGGGCAACCTCTACGCCATCGACCCCTACGCGAAGGGCGGCGCGACGGTGAAGCCGGTCACCGACAACGCCACCCTGGTCGGCACCGACTCCGAAGGGCGCGCGATCTACAAGGGCCCGAACGGCGAGACTGTCGGATCACACCCGCTCAGCGCCAAGCCCGGCTCCGGCGATCACGACAGCCGGTTCAACGAAATGCACGACGCGTGGATCGCCGCGCACCCGGGCGACGAGGCTGGCGCACTTCGCTATGCCGGCGGAACCGGCGGCACGCTGACGCCAGTGCAGATCCAACAGTCGGCGGCAGCGCAAGCTGCGCGCGATCTGCAGGCGGCCTCGGCCTCGGGCAACCCGCCGACGGACGCCAACACCTATCTGGCGCAGCAGACCCAGCTGCACGTGGGCGAGCTCACGAGCGCCGCGGCCTCTGCGGCGTCGCCAGGTGGGGCTGGCGCCCCCGCGCCGGCCGCGCCTGGCGGGCCCCCGCCGGCGCTTCAGGACGACCAGACGCCGGTGCGAACCAACTTCGGCTATGCGATCTCAAGCCTGCAGCAGCAGGTCGCCGCAGCGAAACCAGGCACCCCGAACTATGTCCAGCTGCAGAGGAACCTGGCCAAGGCCCAGGCGGACGCCGCGCAGCACCTGCAACCGATCGCAAACGGCGGCACGCTGCCAGCTCGCGCGCTGGCAGCGCTCAAGCAGGCCGGCGAGGGCGTCCCACACGCCTTCGTCGGCAGCGGCTGGATGCTCAAGGACGGCCAGCCCGTCAGGCTCTGGTGACGCATGCAAGACCCCTGGGGTTCTGTCGGGGACACCACGGCCGGCTACATGGACGATGCGTCGTTCAAGTCGTCGATGGACGGGATCTATGGGCCCGGAAACTGGCGTCAGAGCGGCGGCTGGCGCTCCCAGGCGCGCGAGAACCAGCTTAGGACCCAGGGCGCGCAGACCACGGCGCCTGGCGTCACGTCCGCCCACAGCCTCGGCACGCTGAACGCGCCAGGCGCGCGCGATATCACGGTCAACGGCGAGAGCCCGCAGATAGCCGCAGCGCAGCTGCAGGCGCACCGCTTCCCGGCTGCCCAGGTCTATCCGGAGGGCGCGGCTGGCGGCCAGGGCGGCCATCTGCATATCGGGATGGATCCGAGCATCAACCCACCTGGTGGCCCGCCGGCGGCGGACCCATGGGCGTCGGTAGGGGCCAGCACCCCGCAGATCCAGCGGCCAGGCGCAACCCCAGCGCCGGCGGCGCCGACGCGCGAGGCCGGCGACCCCGAGCTCTACAAGGTCATCCTGCAGGAAGCGGGCCCGAACGCGACGCCGCGCCACATCGCGGCCCTCGCGTCTGAGTTCGTGAACCGATCGGCGCAAAGCGGCCAGAGCTACATCGGCGTGGTAACGGCGCGGGACCAATACGGCCCGGGCTATTCGAGCGACACGGCCGAGGGGAAGGGCTGGGAGCGCGTGCAGAGCCTGCCCGACAACGACCCGCGCCTCCAGCGCATCGCCGCGGTGGCCGACCCCTATCTGACGCGCCAGGTCCAGCCTCTGCCCTACACGGGCCATTGGTCGCCAGGCGCTGCGGCGGCGACCGACGAAAGCCGCCCTGGGTGGGCCGACGACACCGGCACACCGATCGGGGGCAACCTCTTCTACTCCCATCCCTACGGTCCCGGCGGCCAGCCGGCGGCTGACCCGTGGGCATCGGTTGGCGCGGCAACCCCCACGGTGCAGCGGCCGGCGCCGCAGGAAGACCAGTGGGCTTCGGTCGGCGGTCAGGCCGCGCTCGCAGCGCAGCCAAAGCCATCGCCGAAGCGCGACCTCATGGGCGAGGGCTCGAGGTTGCTTGGCGGTTTCGTTGGCAGTGCCGAGACCGCCGGCGCGCAGATGCTGCGGGGCTTTGGTGGCATCGGCGATATCGTCGCCCAGGATATGGCCGCCCAGGCCGCCGGGCAGGGGACGATCACCGATCCTCTGACAGGCGTCGCCGAGCCGGTGCCGGAAGCAATCCGGCCAGGCATGGCGAGCATTGCGACCCAGCGCACCCCGGTCGCGTCGCCGCAGGTCGAGCGGCTCGCAGCGCCAATGTCCGAGCAGGGCAGTAGCATGACGCCCACCGATATGAACTTCGGCGAGAAGCTGGTCGCCGGCGCCGGGGGCTTCGTGCCGCTGATCGGCGCCAGCCTTATCGACCCGCTCGCCGGCGTCGCGGCCTTCGGCGCGCAGGGCTACGAACAATCCCACGCGGAAGCGCTCAAGGCGGGAAAGCCCGAGGAGACCGCGCAATCGGCCGGCCTGGCCAATGCCGGTATCTCGATGGGCGCGGGGGCGCTTCCTCTCGGCCCCGTGCTCAGCCCGATTGTCGGCCGTGTGGGCGGCGGCGTCATCGCTCGAGTCGCCGCCCGCACCGCGGCGGCGGCGGCCGAGAACGCCGCGCAGATGGGCGCGATGACCGCCGGATCGAACGTCGTGGCGCAGAAGTATTATGACCCGACGCGCGGGACCTGGCAGGACGTGCCCGAGGCGGCCGCGAGCGGCGCGCTCGCCGGCGGATTGATCCACGGGGGCCACGAGGCCTTCGCAGGCGTGAAGGGGGCCTTCGCCGGCGCTCCAGCAGCCACAGCAGAGGCGCAGGCGCAGCCCCTGCCGGCGACGGATGCTGTGCAGGCCTACACGGACCTAACGGCGCGCCAGACGGCTCCAGGCGGCCCCTACGGGCCACCGGCCGAGGAAGCGGGCGCTGGGGCCCCGGCGCCCCCTGGCGGCCCTCCTGCACCGCCTGACACGTCGGCTGCGGCCATCCCGCAGGCGCCCCCGCCCGACTACGAGGCCGCCAGGGCCGCCGAGGGCGCGCCGCTCGAGCGCATGCCGGCCGCGATCAACGACGTGGCGGCCGCGCGCACCGCGCCGCCGCAGGGCCCCAACCTGTTCCAGGCGATCAAGTCGCTTGGCGGCATCCGCAACCGCGACGCGGCCGGGACGCTCGACAGCGACCTCATGGAAGCGCTCGGGGAGAAGCGCGGGCCGCCGGGCATGATCAACAACAAGACCGGACTGTCGCCTGACGACATGCGCCTGGCGCTGCAGGAGCAGGGCTGGTTCGGCCCAGGCCGCGAAGACCTGGGCACGACGCCGAACGATCTGCACGACCTGATCGACCGCCATGTGCGCAACGGGCCGCTGACGCTCCAGTCGCTGCAGGATCCCGCGAGCTTCGAAGAGCATGCGTCGCGGCAGAACGAGCTCGACCAGGCCGGCGTGGGCTCGACCGACACCGACGCCGTGGCGGCGTCGAAGCTGGCGGCCTTCCGTCAGGAGCAGGACCAAGCGTCCGGACCCTCGATGGAAGCCCTGCGCGACCGGGCGGCCAACCTGGGCCTCCCGCACACTGAAGCTATGGCCTATGACGAATTGCTCGGTGATGTGGTAGAGCGTGAGGCGATACAGCACGAGAATACCGATGGCTTCGCCGACGACCACGACGAAAGAGAGATCGACACCGTTCTCACGCCAGACGAGCACGAGTGGCTCTCTGCCGCCGAAAGAGGCCCTCGAGGTGAGCCTGGGCCGACTGAAGGCCCTAAAGGCCCTGGCCGCGGCCCCGCACCTGAGCGAGCGACGGCGCAAGGTCATCAAGAACTTGGTCAGGGCGCAGGCGGCGGTGGTGGCGAAGCGGGAGCTTTTCCTGAAGGCTCTAAACTAGCCCACGTCGATCCCGAGGCGATCGCGAACGCGTGGGCCAAAGGCTGGGCCCCGTTCGCCGATCGATACCATGAAGTGGAACAGGCCGCCGAGAACGGTGGGCGCCTGACCGTCCCCTCGCCCGAGTTCACCCGCGAGGTGTCCGGCCAGCCGTTCGAGGAGCATCTGCGGGCAGGCGCCAGCTTTGACAACGGGGATGGCAAGGGCGACCCCTGGGCGTCCGTTGGGTCGCCAGAAGCCGCCGATAGGCCGGTTCCTAACAAGACGCCTAGGGAAGCTACCGAGGCGTCAGAGAAGGCGCGCGCCGCTGCAGACCAACCGCCGGCGCCCGAGGGCAAGCCGCTACCGCCCACCACGCCGGCCGTGCGCAATCGCGTGGTCCGCGAGGAGCTTGCGGGCAAGAAGAAGAAGGCTGACGAGTACGACGCGCTGGGCATGACGGACGCCGAGCGGGCCCGCGCCTTCAACCGCCAGACCGAGGCGGACCGTGAAACCAAGCGCGGCTGGGACTTCAAGACCAAGTTTCCGCCTGAGACCGCCAGGGAAGGGCAGCCGAGCGTCTATCGCCACGGCCCCACGGAGGAAGATCAGCGCGGGCTGCACCAGGAGACGGCCCGGCTGCTGATCCAGGACCGCAACGCCCGCGACGCGGCGGACAATGCTCTTGGGGCCAACGTCGATCCGAAGGACGGCAAGCCGCTTACGGCCGAACGCCGCAAGGCCTTGCAGGCCGAGGCCCATGAGCTCGATCAGCACATCCAGGATACCCTCGACTCCTACCAGGATCGCTTCGGTAAGCTGGCCCGCGAGGCCTTCGAGGCGCACGTCTGGCGCGAAGCCGCCGTTGAAACCCAGGCGCGACCAGAGCCCACCTCGGAGAAGATGGACCTCGGCGGCGAGAAGGTCGACCAGCTGCTGATCCCGGGCGGCGAGCAATCGGCGCGCCAGGCCGCACAGGCCCGCGGTGAGACCCTGCGGCCGCGTGTGGCCCAGGAAGGCCCTGGCGACCTGTTCGCGCCTCCAGAGCCGCCGCAGCCCGGCCTATTCGACCAGCCAGAGCCGAAGGGCGGCAACGCCGCGCTCGAGCCCGAGGCCCGCGAGGCCAAGGCGGTGAAGGAAGGTCCTAAGCCAGGCGAGGGCTACGGCGACAAGAACAAGGTGTTCACCCGCGAGAGCCGCGACGAGGCGCTCAAGAAGCTCCGCGAGATCGCGCGCCGCTCGAACGCCGGCGTCGACCCCGAGCTCGTGCACTCCGGGATCATGCTGGCGGGCTACCACGTGGAGGCCGGCGCGCGTGTCTTCGCCGACTACGCCCGGGCTATGCTGCAGGACCTGGGCGAGTGGTCTGCGCCCTACCTCAAAATGTGGTATAACGCCCTCCGCGACTATCCGGGCTTCGGCGCCGACGGCATGACGCCCACGCACGAAATCACCGATCAGTCCCTCGAGGAGGCGTGGCGCGATGTACGGGATAGCGGCGTCGGTCTGGAACCGGGTAGCGAGGGAACAACCGCTGCAGACCGACATGGCGAAGCAGCTGTTCCCAATGGACCAGGTGGACCTGAACGAGGCGCTCCAGCAGAAGGAAGCGGACCTGAAGGCGCGGGGGGTGGACCCGCTGGTGGCGTCGGCCTACCTGACCGTGGCGCCGCTCCTGTGGGAGAAGAGCGCGCTGGCGAGCTTTTCGCGGGATCACCAGGGGCTGTCGGACGCGCTGCCGAACGTGGTGAGCCCGGGGGAAGCAACGATGTTGGCAACGAAGGAATACAGCCTGAGCGTATCCCAGCAACAGAGTTTGCAGACGCTGCTGATGACGCCGCCCACCTAGAGCCAGTCGCCCCGTCGGCGCACCCGGACGCGGCCAGCGTCGATGCGCCGCCGGTGCCGCACGAGCTCGATGAAGCCCTGCCGACGCTCTTTCCCGAGCAGCGAGCCGACGTGGCGTTTGCCGAAGAGCGCTTCGCCAAGGACGACGGCCACGGGGTGCTGTTCACCAACGGGACGGGCACGGGCAAAACATTTTCAGGGGGCGGCATCGTCAAGCGCTTCCATGACGCCGGCAAGGGCGACGTGCTGGTCATCGCGCCTAGCCAGGGCATCCTGGATCACTGGCGCGCCACGATGGAGAACCTCAAGGTTCCCTTCGATGTGCTCGAGGATACGGCCGGTGCGGGCGAGCCCGGCCGGCCGACCGGCACCACCTATGCGAACCTGGCCAACAACCGGACGCTGGCCGACCGCAAGTGGGACCTGGTGGTGGCCGACGAGGCCCACAACCTTTCGTCCAACGCCACCGGCGACGAGACCACCGGGCTGCAGAACTTCCGCGCGATCACCCATCATCCGGACCGTCTGCAGGCGAAGGCCAGGATGCAGCTGCGGGACGTGGTGGACCGCGTGGACGCCATGCGGGCTGCATTGGGCAAGAACCCTCCGGAGGCGCTCGCGCGGCAATGGGAGGACGCCCAGCGAGCGCTGGACGCGGAGGTCAAGCAGCGTGCGGAGATGACGGCCGCCGAGCCTCGGCCCAAGGCCGTCTTCCTCTCGGCCACGCCCTTCGCCTACGACAAGTCGATCGACTACGCGGAGAAGTACCTGTTCAACTACGGGCCCGAAACCGACCGCATGCGCTACAACGGGGGCAGCCCGCGCGATCAGTTTATGATGCGGAACTTCGGTTACCGCATGCGCTTCAACAAGCTCACGCGCCCCGACAACGCCGTCGAGTCCGACGTGATGGAGCGGCAGTTCCATGAGTGGATGCGCCGCGCCGGCGCGCTGTCGGGCCGCGTGCTGACGGTCGACAAGGACTATGACCGGAAGTTCGTGCTGACCCCGGACGCCGAGGGCTCGCAGATCGACAAGGCGCTCGACTTCCTGCACTCGGCCGACGATGGCAAGTTCCTGCCGCTGGCCGATGCGGTGCGCAAGCGCTTCGACTACCTGGCGCGCGCCCGGTTGCTCGAGGCCATGAAGGCCAAGGCCGCCATCCCGATCATCGAGAGGCACCTGGCCCTGGGCCGCAAGGTCGTGGTCTTCCACAATTACAACGTCGGCGGCGGCTTCGCGCCGTTCGAGTACGGCTCGGAAATGGAGTCGTCGGCGCGCTACGATCAGAAGACCTTGAAGCAGGTGCCGATCAGGCAGCTCCACGACGAGTTCGTTGCCCGCAATCCCTACGCGAAGGACATTGATCAGCACGTGGCCGGCCTCGAGTCCCCGCTCGAGCAGCTGCAGGCGCACTTCCCCGACGCCATGGCCTACAACGGCACCGTCCCCCGCGGGCAGCGCGCCAAGGCGATCGAGCAGTTCAACCAGGACGGCGGCCGCAAGAACCTGATCATCGTCCAGTCGGAAGCTGGACAAGCAGGGATCAGCCTGCACGACACCACCGGCCAGCACCAGCGGGTCACCCTAAACCTCGGCATGCCAGGGCGCCCCACCGCGGCGATCCAGCAGGAGGGCCGCACCTATCGGATCGGCCAGGCCTCCGATGCGATCTTCCGCTACATGAACACCGGGACCAATTGGGAGCGCTCGGCGTTTGCGCAGACGATCGCCCAGCGGGCGGGCACTGCGGAGAACCTGGCCCTGGGGGATCAGGCGCGCACGATGCGCGAGAGCTTCATCAACGCCTTCCTCGAGTCCGCCCCGAACCCGCCAGCGCGCGGCGAGGGCAAGGGCGGCAAGGCGGCGGACCGGCAGCTCGCCAAGGCTCTGTCGGCGTTCCAGAAGGCCAAGAGCTTCTATTTCGCCGAGGGCAAGAAGACCGGCGGCCGCGCCAGCCGCGAGGGCGTCGACTACTTCCCAACGCCAGAGCCCCTGGGGCTCAAGATGGTCGAGTGGGCGGACGCGCGGCCAGGCGAGCACATGCTCGAGCCCAGCGCGGGGCATGGGGCGATCGCACGGTTCTTCCCCGAGACCACCTCGCGGACCCTGGTCGAGCCGTCGCCGAACCTCGCCTCGCGAGCGGAGCTATCCAGCCCCGGCGCCCGGGTCCTGGTCAGCAAGTTCGAAGACCTCCACGCGGTCAACAAGTACCACGCGATCGTGATGAACCCGCCGTTCGGGACCGCCGGCGCCACGGCGATCGCCCACCTCGAGAAGGCGGCGCTGCACCTGGCCGACGGCGGCCGCATTGTCGCCTTGATCCCGCACGGCGCGACCGACGCGAAGTTTGAGCGCCTGATGGAGTCGGACGCGTTCAAGCACATCTACAAGGCCGCGGACATCAACCTGCCGGCGTCGACGTTCGAGCGGGCCGGCACCAAGATCAGTGCGCATGTGGTGGTGCTCGAGCGCGTGAACGACGCCGGCGCGCCCAAGCCGCAGGAGGTGCAGCGCGACTTCTCCAACGCCGAGAACATCACCCAGCTGTTCGACCGCCTCGAGGACACGAGCATCCCCGACCGGCTGGCCCCGATCTCGGCCGACCTGGATCCACAGCCCGCCCAGCGCATCGAGGTGAGCCGTGCGGCCAAGCCGGCCACGTCGTTCGAGACCGGCCAGACCGTGCACAGCAAGACCGGCGAGGATCTCTTCGTCGCCAGCCCCCGCGTGCGCGTCAGCAGCGACGACTACAAGGCCACCCTGGCGATCGCCAAGGGGCACGACGGCTACTACTCGTCCTGGCGTGGCCCAGGCGCCATCCCGGGCTTCCAGTTCAAGACCGAGGCTGACCGCCAGGCCTTCCTCGATGAGACCAACGCCCAGCGTCGCGCGGAGATCAGCGGCGACGGCGCCTCGTTCGACCGCGCCGTGCCCCTCTACAGCGCCGTCCAGCGAACCGTGGAGCGCTCGCAGCAGAAGGTGGCGACGCCCGAGCAATGGCGCTCCACCCTCGAGAACGCGCCAGGCGTCAAGCGCGAGGAGCTCGAGTGGACCGGCGTCAACGACTGGCTCGATATGATGAAGGGCCAGAAGGTCACCAAGGCGGCCGTGCAGGCCTTCCTGAGCGAGCACGGGGTGCGGGTCGAGGAGAAGGTGCTGGGCGCCGAGCTGCGGGACCAGGCGCGCTACCACCATGCCTCGGACGAAGACCTTGAGGAGCTCGCGACCGGGCAGGCCCAGGATCGGTATCACCAGGCCGTCTCTCAGGCCCACGACGAGCTTGGCGATGAGCCCGAGTACATGGCCTGGACCCTCCCCGGCGCGTCCGACTATCGCGAGCTCCTGTTTACCCTCCCCGACGAGGCGACGCCACCAGCGACGCATTGGTCGACCCCGGGCGTTATGGCGCACGTGCGGTTCGACAGCAGGACCGCGCCCGATGGCAAGAAGGTGTTGTTTGTTGAGGAGGTCCAATCGGATTGGCACAAACTTGGCCGCGAGCAAGGCTACGCCAAGCCGGGCACGCAGGAGCAACTTGATGCGGCCGCAAAGGCGCACGACAGGGCCGTAGACGCCCTCAAAGCCACGACCGACCGAATCCTCCCGATGGCCGATGATGTTTGGCGGCACGAAGCCGGGGCGCGTGACCCTTCTAACGCTCCGTGGCGCGCAGGTTGGCACCCTAACATCGAGGACAATCCCACGCGCATGAACTCTAAGGTCGAAGCGGTCCGGAACTGGATAGTTCGTTCCGTCGATCGACCGCCGGCTCCCCTGGATCGTCTACTCGTCCAGCACAGGGGAGAGAGCTTGCGCGTCAATGAGGCCCTACAAGCCTACCGCATTGCCGAAGGCTCCGCCGGCATCCCGGACGCCCCGTTCAAGTCGTCCTGGCCGGCGCTGACCATGCGTCGGATGATCGTGTGGGCAGCAGATCACGGCTTTGACCGTGTGGCCTGGACCACGGGTGATCAGCAAAACGACCGATACCCTGGACGGCCGGAAGAGGCCCAGGCCGGCATGCGCGCCTTCTACGACCGCAACCTGGTGAACATCACCAACGATATCATCAAGCGGTACGGGGAGAAGGTCTCAGACGGCCACGTCGACACGCACGCAGAGACCGGCCGCGCGTTCGCCGAAGGCCAGCGGGCGACGCCAGAAGGGCTCAAGGACGCCGTGCGCGCCGGCCAGGTGGCCGAGAGCCACGGCTTCGACGTCACCGACCGCATGCGCGAGGCGGCGACCCAGGGCCTGCCGCTATTCAACCGCCCCGCCGAGCCGCCGGCAGCGCCAGCTGGCCGCCGCCCGCTGGCCGAGGGCGTCCTGCCGACCGACACGCCCGAAGTGGCGCGGATGATCAAGCAGGTGCACGACATAATCGGTCGCATAGCGCCCAAGGTCGAGGTGAAGGCCTATGCGAGCCTGACCGAGAAGGCCACGGGCGCGCCGATCAGCGGCATGTTCGTGCGGGATGGCGACAAGAACCTGATCGCCTGGGCGCTGGACTCGGCCGACCACCCGTCGCTGGCTCGCCACGAGAGCGTGCACTACCTGCGGCAGCTCAAGTTCTTCAAGCCGGCCGAATGGTCCGCGCTCGAGTCGACCGCATCGAGCGAGAATTGGATGCAGCGCTACAACATCGAGCGGCTCTATCCCGACCTGGGGCCGGAGAAGCAGATGGAAGAAGCGATCGCCGAGCGCTACGGCGATTGGGGCCGCGGCGTCGGCGACGTCCACGATCTCCCGACCTTCGTTCGCGCCCTGTTCCAGCGCATCCAGCGGGCCCTTGGCGCGATCGCAGACGCCACGCGACAGGCCCTAGGGAAGGGCGTGACGGCCGAGGACGTCTTCAGGCGCATAGAGAGCGGCGAGGTTGGGGCCCGCACTCCTGGCGAGCCAGGGGCTGCTGGCGATAGCGTCTCGTTCGCCAGGGCGCCCAAGGAAGAGGGCGATACCCGGAGCTTCGTCAACCGCATCCTCGGCGAGGGCCTCGACACCGTTGGCCACAAGGTCGACCGCGCCGCTGCCCGCTTCCTGCCCGACCCGCTGATTGAGCTCACCGAGCACGTCCGGATGGGCCTGAACCCGATGGCCGCGGGCTCGGCGCGCGCCCAGGCGACGGCCAAGGACTTCGCCAACACGATGCGCGAGAACACCTGGGCGTGGAACCGCGTCGATACCCAACTCGAAAAGACGTTCACGCGCGACGAGCGTGAGGCCATGTGGCGGGCGGCCGACGAGGAGTCGGTGCTGCTGCAGCTGGGGGCCGAGGTGAAGGACGGCCAGGGCTTGAGTCGACTCACGCCGCCGCAGCGCGCGGTGGTGAAGGAATTGCAGGCCAGAGCCAACGACGCGTTCCAGCGGGCGCAGCAGCTGGGGATGACCAAGGCCGAGGGCTTGCCGAGCTACGTCCCCCGCATGGTGGTGGAAATGACCGCCGAAGGTGGCGCCCGGCGCGTGGGCGCCAGGGCGCGCGCCACGACGCCCGAGGGCGCCGGGCGCAACCTCACCACGACCACGGGCAACCTGCGACAGCGCAAGTACCTCACGACCGAAGAGACGGAGGGCGCTGCCCGCGAGGCGTTCGGCGAGAACGCCGCAGTGATCACCGATATCCGGACGCTCGCCCATGCGACGGGCGCGCTCGAGCAAGCGATCGCCGGGCGCCGGCTGATCAACACGATCAAGGAAATGGGCAAGAGCGGCGGCGAGGAGCTCGTGCAGGAGGGCGGCCGGACCAATGAAGGCGCGTTCACCCTCGATCATCCGGCGATGAAGGTGTGGGGCCCGAAGTTCGTGGTGGAGCACGAGACCGGCAAGCTCTCGACCATCCGCGACCCCTCGACCGGCGGCGTCGTGATGGAGGCCAAGCCGCTCTACGTCTCCAAGGAGTTCGAGGGCCCGCTGCGCGCGGTGCTGACCAAGCCCACCGGCATGCTCGAGAAGGGCCTCATGTCGCTCAAGGGCAAGATTATGAGCGTGATCATGTACTCGCCGCTCATGCACAACGCGGTCATTTGGGGCAAGGCGCTCTCGGCCAATCCAGTGAGCGTCCTCACCTTCGACGTCTACCGCGAGGGATACCGGGCCAAGAACGACGTCGACACCATGCGCGAGGCCCTGCGGGCCGGCGTGGACCCCATCGGTCGGCGCTACTTCAACCAGGATATCACGGCCCTGGTCGAGCAACCGCAGATCTCGGCCGGGCGCTCCTGGACCGCGCAGCTGCTGGGCTCGCCCGTGGGCTGGGTGAACCGTGAGGCAGGGACCGCGGTCAAGGAGACCATCGATAAGCTGGGCGACCTTTGGCACAACACCTTCCTGTGGGATCGGGTCGCTGATCTCCAGATGGGCCTCTACACCCGCCTGCGCGACAGCTTCACCAGCCACGGCCTGGATCCGCAGAGCGCCCAGCGGGTCGCCGCGCACTTCGCCAATCGCTACGCCGGCGCCCTGCCGATCGAGGCCATGTCGAAGATGGCGCGCACGACGGCGAACCTGGCGCTGTTCTCCCGCAGCTTCACCATGACCAACATCGGGGCCTGGAAGGACGCGGTGGCGGGGCTGCCGACTGACGTACAGGCGCAGATCGAGCGTGACGCCGGCCTCAAGGGCCTGCAGCGGGCGCAGGGGACCGCGCGAGGCAAGGCCATGTCCCTGATCGTGCTGGACGTGGCGCTGGCCCACCTTGGGCTCCTGCTGGCCTCGAGCGCGGTCTATGGCGTCCACCAACTGCTGAGCTCGCCGCAGCCATTCCATCCCGAGTGGGACAACGAGCCCGGCAAGCAGGACCGCTTCCTGATCGGCTACGGCGCCGACGGGACCGGGATCTATGGCCGGCTGCCAACCGGCAAGGTCGCGGAGGATCTGGTGACCTGGGTAACCGATCCGCTCGGCACCGAGCAGCGCAAGCTCAGCCCGTTCGCCAAGTTCGCGATGGAGCTCCAGTCCAACGACAAGGGCTTTGGCCGCAAGCTCTACGACCCCTACGACCAGACCGCCGCCGGCGATCTCCGGAATATCAGCCGCGTGGTCCTGGGCGCGGATATCTCGAACGTCCGGTCCCCCGACGACTTCTCTGGCGGCCTGCTGGGCTCGGTGGCCCCGGTGGGCGTCGTGCAGGGCGTGGCGCACCTGGGGAGTAAGAACCGCCAGGAGGGCTCTACCGCGCTGCTGCAGACCATGCTGCCGCTCTTTGGGATCACGGTGTCCAAGGGCTCGCCTGGCGGCCCGGCCTCCGGGGATATCTACCGGGCGCTGGACGAGCAGACCTTCCGGCTCAACGAGGCCATGCCCGGCGTCCGCGAGCAGATCCGCCAGGGCGACGTCCAGGGCGCGCGCCAGCGCCTCTCGACGCTGGGCGTCATCGGCAAGCGTGCAACCTACATCATCAGCGCGGCCCAGCACCCGGGCGTGCGCATCACCGGGCGCGAGCTGCTGAAGTTCAAGAGCGCCGCTGCTGCGGTGGACCCTGGCGACCAGGGGCAGTTCCAACAGGACGAGCAAGACCAACGCGCGCGCCAGGGGGTAACGCCATGAAAGAAACCGAGCGCCCCCCTGGCATGAGCGACGCCGCGTGGGAACTCTGGCAAGTTATGCACCCCTGCCTCGAGGCAAACCAGCTTGAGACCACTCGCATTGTCCGTCGCTGGTCGGCTTTCGGTATGGCGTCAATGGCCGTGGCTGCCGACGCGCTGCTGAGCGCCTATGCCGCGAAAGCCGCAGCCGCCAAGCGCGCCTGTCGATGACCGCTATGTGCGAGGATGATTCGCCGGCTATTCAGGGCGTGCCGCGCATCCTACTCGGCGCGCCGGCGTTAACAGGACCAGGGCGATGAAAATGGAACCCGTGCCTGAAAACCCGACAATCGAGGATGCCTGCGAACGGCTGACCCAGCTTCACGGGTGCCTGGAGGACCTCAAGACGGGCGCGCTCGAGGAGATCAGAGGAGACGTTGCCCTGATCAAACGCGCGATGAATGTCGAGGACCCCATCGCCATCACCGCCGACCCCAAGGGGACGCCGAAGCCCGTGCAGGGCCTGCTGACCCAGGCCGCGGCGTTCCGCAAGAGCGTCCAAGCCTCGGCGACCAGCATCGTCGGCCTGTTCCTGATCTACAAGTTCATGGTGTTCATGTTCCCGTCGATGTGGGGCGTGCTCAAGGCCCTCAACGCCTTCGCCATACACTGACGGTTGCGGCCACGCTGGAAATCGGCGTAATGCTGCGCCATGGGCATGGAATATCGCGGCTTCGATCTCGATATCTTCCCCGGCGTCGCGGCCCTCGAGGACGCGTTCGCGCAGGGGTTTTCCTGGTGCGCATCCTACCTGCCGGCGCCGAGCCACAGCAACGCGGGCTGGCCGAGCTATCCCATCCTCGCTGCGACCAAGCTCAAGATCGCGCCCGTGTGGGTCGGCGCGCAGATCGAGGGGCCCGGTAGCCATGCCGTCGGTGCGGCCCAAGGGAAGATCGAGGGGCAAAACTGCGTCTCCGAGTTGACCACGCGCCAGTATCCGCCCGGCAGCGGCGTCGTCTTCGACACCGAGAACGGCGCTCCGCTATCGCCCCTGCAGCAGGCGCACCTGACGGCCTGGCGCGATGCTGTGCGCGCCGGCGGCTTCCGTCCCATGGTCTACGGCAGCTATGAGAATTTCGTCGCCCTGGCCCTGATCTTCGCCGCCGAGGACGTGTGGGAGTTCGAGCTCCTGCCGTCGGCACCCAATAATTTCAGCGGCGTGGCGATCCAATGGGAGCAGTCGACGCCGCTGCGCTTGGCCGGCTACGACTACAACGTCGACCTCAGCGCCTCGACGGTGGCCGATCCGGCGGCCGGCGCCGCGCCTGTGATAGCGGAGACTGCAATGACCATGGGCATAAACCAGGACGTCGGCGCGGCGACAGCCGAACAACCGAACAGCCCTGCGCTCGCAGCCCCGATCCCCGTCGTAGTGACAGCCCCCGCGCCTGTCCCGGTGACCACCAAGGTCACCCAGGCCGGGCCGCCCATCGCTGCCGGCCTCATGGCCGCTGCGACCGCCGCGGTCGGCGCCGTGCATGTGGCGGCCTACCACGTCGACCTCAGCGGACTGGTCGACGCCGCCGCGCCCTTCCTGATCGCCGGCGTGATCCTGCCGCTCATCGTTTGGGGCTTCGGCCGGGGCCTGCAACTGATGCACCTCTCGGCGCAGTCGACTGCGGCTCAGTTCGTACTGACGGCCGTCGAAAATGCCGTCAGAAGTGAGGCGCAGCAGGGCCTGACCTATGTCGATAACCACGCGGTGGTGACCCTGAGCAATCAGGCCGCCGCCAATGTGTTGAACTACGTCAACACCGCCGTACCGAAGAGGCTCGCGGCCTCCGGGATTTCGCCCGATCAGCTCGGCGGCCTGATCGCGAACAGGCTCAACCAGGTCCAGACCCCACAAAGTTGAGGGGGCCGAAGCCCCCTCCCATGCCAGTCCAAGCCCTGCCGTAGCACACCAAACCCGACCCTAGCGCACCAAGCCGTGCCGCAGCACACCCCGCCTATCCATGCCCGACCCGACCTTGCCCTTGCTCGCCGAACCACGCCACCCCAAGGCTCAGGCTTCGCGCACCTTCCAGTGCGCCACAGCGAACCGCCCATAGGTCGGCCGAAAGTCTCCGACGCCGATCAGACGTCCGGCGTCGTCCAGCACGCGCCGGAGCAGCACCGGCGGCACGTACTCGGGCAAATTGACCATGAGCTCGACCTCCGCGCGCCAGCCCTCTTTCATGGCCGGCCGTGTGCGCGTGATCCCGTTGCGCTGGACCATGACGCGGCGCCGATCGAGGAAGTCCGGCTCTGTCACGCCCATCGACGCCAGCGGCGTGAGGCTGATCACCGCAGCCTTGAACAGGTCCATCGCCGACTTGCGCGGCGACCTCGGGTCCTGCTGGAACTTGGCCGCGTGGATGACGGCCTGGCGCAGATACTCGCCCGGCAGCGCGATCTCTCCTGCGTCGTTGCGATAGAGGTACGACTCGATATCGTCGCTCTTCTTGGCCGCCGAGCCCTTTGCGGCCTTGGATTTGGTCTCAACAGCGTCGCAGTTCCACCTGTGGAAAAGAATGGGCGCCACCCCCTCTACGGCCACGGCGACCGTGTAGGGGAAGGACATTTCGAGCATGTCCTCACCGCCGTTTGTCGTTTGGTCGGCCTTCAGCGCGACCACGTTTGCCTTAGCCATTTGGCCTCTCCTTGCCTTACCACGCCATGCCCGTCCTAAGCAGGGCTTGGCTTGAGGTGGAATTGCTGTCATCAATTACCCATGCCGTCAATAACTGATGACAGAAAAGCACGCGGGCGCCCCAAGGTGGGCTCCGTGTCCGTCGGCGTGCGCTTTCCGCCCGACGAACTTGCGAACCTTGACCGCTGGGTAGATGCTCAGCAAAAGCCGAGTCGGCCCGAGGCCATCCGGCAGATTGTGCGCGAGCGCCTGGAAAGCGAATAGGAACCCACACCATGAAGCGCCTTCTCGGTCTTGCCGCCATCCTGCTCGCCGCGGCCTGCGTTGCCGCCTGCAACGGCATCCCCGCGTCGTCGCTGATCCCGCCATCGGCCGACGTGGCGGTCCTGCAGGCCGATACGACCCTCGACGGGATCTACAACGCCACGGCCCAACTCTACCTGGCCGCCGCGCCGTCGCTGTCGGTCTCGCTGCACGCCCAGGCCAAGGGCCTCCTGCAGAAAGCGCGCCCCATCGTCCAGGCGGCCGACCACGCCCAGGCGCTCGGTGATGCGACGACCTTCCAGGCGCAGTACGCTGAGGCGATGGCGCTGATCAACCAGGTGAAGGCACTCCTGCCGGCGTCATGACCGAGCGCTGGCTTCCAGTCGCGGGCCACGAGGGCCGGTACGAGGTGTCTGACCTCGGGCGTGTGCGCTCGTTCGTCAACTCGCGCGGAAACCTAAAGTCGGTCCCCACATATCTGTCGCTTCGGCCGCGCAAGGCCGGAAACACTGGCCACGGCTATGTCATCGTGTTCCTCGGTCAGGACGATAGGCGCTACGTTCACGAGCTTGTGCTGACGACCTTCGTCGGGCCGAGGCCCCCCGGGATGGAGTCGTGCCACGGCGATGACGTCCGCCACAACAATCGCCTGGGCAATCTTTGTTGGGGAACCCACAAGAAGAACCTCGCCGACATGACCTCTCGGGGTCGGCGCAAGGCCCTCCTTACTGACGATGATGTGCGATGCATCCGGGCCGAGCCTAATTTCTACGGCGTCTGCGCAATGCTTGCGCGATGCTTTGGTGTTAAGAGCGCCGTTATTGAGAAAGCAAGACGCGGGACCTCGTTCAAGAGGTTGCTCCCGCTGGAAATGGAGAGAGCCTGATGATTACGTTAGCTCAAGTGGAAGCGGCCCTGACCCAGGGCTTGACGCTGATCTCCCAGCTTGCTCCGCTGGCCGCCCTCGGTGGCCCAGCCGCTGGCGCCATCGGGGTCACCGTAGGGGCGATCGCCGGGGCTGCCGCGAAGATCGTGACCCAGGTCGAGAACGACGCCACGATCATCGCTGGCGGCGACCTGACGCAGATCAAGGCCTTACAAGCACAGATCCAGGCGCAGAACGATCAACTCGCGACGCAAATCGACGCCTCCTAGACCGTGGCAGTAGCCCGCGAATGGTGATAGCCCGGTGATCCCGAGCCATCACCGATAGTGAGAGCCAATGGCCGAACACCCCCAACGTCAACTGCATCGCATCCGTCGCGATCTCCTCGAGCTTGTCTCGAGCATGCGCCGGCGCGCTGCCAAGCACATGAAGGATTACGAAATGGATATCGATCTCACCGCGTTGGAGGCCCTTGGCCCGCGCCTTGACCAAGTGGCGGCCCTGGTCGCCCAGCTACAGGCCAATCCCGGCATCACACCGACGGCCGAGGCCGCTGCCTTGGCCGCCGAGGCGGGCACTGACGCGACCAAGGACACCTCGGACTCTACCGCGGCCTACGCCAAGGGACAGTCCGACCAGCTGGCCCTGGATGAGGCGGCCGTGGTCAATCTCACCGACGCCTATGGTGTTAAGATCAGCGCCATCCTGGGCAACACGACCGGGAACACTACGGGCAACACGACCGCCGGCAACACCACCACGGGCTCCGTCGTGCTCACGATCGGACCAGCGACGCTGCCGGACGGCACCGTTGGCGTGGCCTACTCCGAGCAGCTCACGGCCGACAACGCCGTGGGAAACGCGGAGTTCTCCTCTGGCAGTCTCCCAGCTGGCCTTGGCCTCACGACCACCGGCCTCCTCTCGGGCACGCCGGCGGCCGCAGGCGACACCTCGTTTAACGTCGTAGTGAACGACACGTCCGGCAACACCGGCAACGAGACCTATGCGCTGAACATCGACGCCCCTGCCAGCGGCAACACCACCGGGAACACGACCAACGGCAACACCACGCTGCCGCTGGGCCTCACCACCACGACCCTCCCCAACGCCACTGTCGGCGCCGCTTATGCGGAGACTGTCGGGGTCGAGGGCGGCGCACCGCCCTACGCCATCGCCTTCTCTGGACTGCCCGACGGCCTCTCCGGCGATCCGGGCGGCAACATCAGCGGCAACCCGACCACGGTGGAGGACAACAACGTCACCATCACGGTGACCGACAGCGCCTCGACCCAGGTCAGCGAAACGCTGGCGCTGGACGTGGCCGCGGCCTAAAACGCTGCCGGCCGGGTGATTCGATCTCGGGCCCGCGGCTGACTACCGCGGGCCCATTTTTGTCAGTCTTCCTCGTCGGCCTCAAAGGCGTCGTGGGCGCAGTCATCGCACAGCAGCATCCCGGTCAGCTCGTAGGCCTCGACGGTGCTAGTCTCGTTCCCGTCGAGCTCTGCCTTGCACCGCTCGCAGAAGTTCATTCGTAGTCCTCGGCGGTGGCCTCGACCTCGGTCGGAGCCAGCGCGTGCTTCCTGGTCGTCAGCGCGCGATCCAGGGCGTCTCTGGCTGGCTCGGCCAGGGCCTTCCACGCGGGGTTGGCCATCGAGTGCACGGTCGCTGCGAGGGCGCTCAGCGTGGCGAGGTGCTCCTCCCAATCGACGTAGCAGCGCCACGCCTTCAACTCGGTGCGCATGTCGATGTTGAGCTTGAGCTCATCCACCCGGGCGTAGGCGATGCGGCGCGCGGGCTCGCGCGGCGGCACGTGGTCCCTCCACTCCTCAGTCCGCATCAATTCGGTGAGCGCGTGGCTGATCGACGGCCAATCGTTCGCTTCCGCCACCGCGTCGGCGTAGTCGCCAAACGCGCCCAAGGCGTCGTCCTCAGCCTCCGGGCCCGGCGAGGCGTCTGAGGTAGCCGGGGATGGCGACTCCCCCTCCGCGCCCTCCTGGCTGGCCTCCTGGGCCTGCTCAGCCTCCGCGTGGGCCGCATAGGCGCTGTAGGCGGTGGCGGCGCTCGGGTGGATGCTTTTGACCGCCTCGCCGTCCTTGTAGAGGTTGCGGGCCTTGTGGTTGTTCAGCGGCTCGTTGGCGATGATGTAGTTCTCGCCGGCCAGCGGAAAGCCGGGGCAGAGCTTGTCGGGCTTGGGGGTCCTAGTGTTCGCGGCTTCGGCGATGGATGGCTTCTTTGTCGCGGTCGACGCGGCCGTTGAAGCGCTCGACGCAGCTGGGGCAGATCCCTTGTCGGGGGCTGGGTCCGCCGCAGCCGAGGCAGACCCATCGGGCTTTGGGTTCTCAGGTTCCTTCTCGCCATCGCCGGACTTGGGCGATTGCTGCTGCTGGCCAGAGGTTTCCGCCGCTGTAGCGCCAGACGCACCCGTGGCAGAGGCCGACGTATCCTTGTCGCCCTCCGCAGCCGGGGCATCGCTGCCCTGGGGGCCCGTTTCGCCCTCGGCGGATTTTGACGGATCCTGACGGTTTTCGACGGAATGCGCCGGCGCGAGCTTCCTGGCCGCGCCCTTGCGCCTGTCGGCCGTCGCGTCAATCGCCGGCGCATCGGCCGCGCGCGCGTCGAGGGTCTCGAACGACGTCGCCACGTCGTCCCTGGGGACCGAGGCCGCCTCCTCGCGGTCGTAGACGCCCAGGAGCACGTCAGGCCGGTGGCGCCGGGCCCAGGCGCGGATGGTGTAGTAGCCGAGCTGCTGGTCGGGGTCGGACGTCCAGAGCGGCGAGTTCTTCGGGTTGATCTTGCTGAAGAGCGGGCTCTCGAGCGGGACCTCCTCACCGTCGGGCGTGATGATCGTCACGGTGCACCGACGCGTGGCGCCCTCGCCGGTGTAGCTGTACTTCGGATAGCCCACGTGCGGCACAAGCTTGAGCACCACGGCGGCGATCAACTGCGCCTCGTAGGCCATCCGGTCGTTGACGGAGTAGTTCTTGTTGGCGACCGCGAAGGGCTCCATGCCCCAATGGAAGGCCTGCATTGAGACGGCCAGGCAGGCGCCGGGCGCCTCGCGCAGATGCTTCGGCACCGCGACGCCGGCGCGCGACATGAGCTGCGCAAAGGCCACGACCTCGCCGAGGTTCGTCGGGATCAGAGACACCGAGGCGGCGTCGATGTGCATATCGATCGACGTGGCCCGGGCAGGCACGCGGATTTGGTCGGCTTCGACAAGGGCGGTGGATTCGTCGGTCATGTGTTCGAGATCCTCTGTTGATAGTAGTTCGGGGTTTCGTAGGGCTCGGGCTCTTTGGGATAGCCGGGCCAGCTGCGCTCGCGGAGGCACTTCGCCCACAGCTCCATCGCCCGCGCGATCTGGCGCTCGGCCGCGTATTGGGTGTTGGTCGCGGGGTAGAGGGTGCGCACGCCATAGGGCGGATAGTTCTCGACCACCAGGTTCGCGAAGCGCACGGCGCCGACGTCCGGGAGCACCTGGGAGAGCCCGCGGGGATAGAACACCCCCTGCACGTCGTAGCCGCTGTCGCTGGCGGCCCTGCCGAAGTTCTCGGCGTTGGCGTTGATCCGCAGCACCTTGGGGTCCAGGATCAGGCCCAAGGGGCGGCAGAGCACGTCCAGCTGGGCCCGGCACCATATCTCGCCGTACATCGTGCGCTCTTTCCAGATCAGCACGACCTCGGTCTCGTAGGGGTGGCCCTCGCAGGCGCGCTCGATCGCCGCCACCAGGATCCGCGCCACATCGCGGGCGCGGACAAGCTCGGCCTCGAGCACCGGGATGCGGTTGTTGGCGATGGCCAGGTCCCGCGCTTCGCGCGCCGAGCTGTCGCGGTAGTCCCGATAGCGGATCGGGCTTATGTCGCGCCCCCGGCCAAGGGCAATGCGGTGCACGGCCTCGCCGAAATACTGCGTCAGGCTCGACTGCAGGGCTGGGCCATAGGGGTTGAGCCTGGGGTGCTGGTAGGCGCCGTGAAGCGGCGAGCGCAGCAGGTAGGGGATAATGCTCTGGTTCAAGCTCGGCCGCTCGCACGGATCGGCCTGATAGGTCTTCGCGTCCATGTCGCGGTAGATCCCGACGTCGTAGATCAAAACGGAATGTCCTCGTCCTCGGCCATGGCGTTCTGCTGACTGCGCCGCTTCATCCACTCGGCTTCCACGTGGGCGTAGTGCTCGGCGCCCGTGCGGGCGCCGGCCGCCTTGAACTCCGCGTCGATGGCGCCCTGGGCGACCGCGCGGTTCACCGGCGACAGCGCGCAGCACTGCGCGTACAGCGCCCGCAGGCCCCGGATGCGCCAGTTGCGGGTGCGGGCGGCGTCCTGGGCGGCGCTCACAGCAGCCGCTCCGCTCCCGCCTGCGCCTCGAGGTTCTCGGCGATCGCCAGCATCATCGCGATCTGGCGATCGGCCGCGACCTGGGTCATGGCCCCGCGCTCAACCAGGCGCGCATAGACCTTGTGGCGCTGTTTGACCTCGCGCTGCGCGCACTCCACGAGCTCGGTCATGGTGAAGGCGCTCATGGCCGCAGCACGTCCAGGCGCGCCTGCAGGAGCTTCTCGAGGTGCGCGAAGAGCTCGAAGGCCATTTCGGAGGAGAGGAACACGCCGCCGATCGGCCGGCGCCCGCGCATCGCCGCCAGCCTGATATAGGTTGAGCCCCCGGCCTTCATCGCCCCCATCGCGGCGTGCGCGTCTTTGAGCGCCTGCTCGAGGAGTTCCTGTTCTATCATCCTCGTTCTCCCGCGAATATGATCTGGTTGGGCGGCGGCTTGCCGTCGGCGCGCTCGACTTCCTCGCAGTCCTCGACCGTCCCCTGGGCCTGCACGAATGTGTAGCGGGACCAGCAGTAAGCTAGGCTGTGGGCTGTAACCCTTGAATCCAGGTGGCGACATAGGGCGCATGGGCGGGTGTTCACCATCGTGCGCTCAGCGCCTTCGACACGTAGTATGCCCACACGCGGCACCCGAGGGTTGGCGGAAGAATCACGGTGTGCGTTCGCATCGCCGGGCTGTTGATGGCGGACCATATCGCCATGGTCCAGCGCGGGTGCACTCCCCCGTTGCTGACGACGACGCAGGCGTCGGGGCCGGTCATGCACTTCACCATCATTGCGCCGCCCCCCGCTGCCGCCTGTAGGCCTCGCCGATCCTGGCGGCCATGAGTGTCACCACGGGCCCGATGGGCTGCAGGCCGCCCTCCTGGCGCGCCCTGTCGTGCTTGATCACGAGTCGAACGGACCAGTCGTTGAGGTAGAGGGCGTAGAGCCGGTCGATCTCGGCACCGGCGGTCACCTTGATGCGCGCGGCCTTCTGGTAGAGCTCGAGCCACGCGTCGAAGGTCTCGAGTCGGTCGCTGGGCGTCATGGTCATCTGGTTCTCCCCGGTGGATGCAGGGTTGATATCACTCTCCGGATCGGGTAGCAAGACAGCCACGCTTACCTCTGTGGAGAACGCCCCGCATGGCCGACGACGACGCTACAAAGCCCATGCTGTTAAGGCTTCCAGCTCGTGATATCACTTTTCTGGACGCCGAGGCGGCCAAGGCCGGCGTGTCCCGCAACCGATTCGCGGCGGACCTGATATCGCAATGGCGCGAGACCGTGGAGCTCGAGGCGAGCACGCATGGCACGCGGCGCCTGCGGCGCCCCTCGAGGCCCGTCGCCCACACCGCCGAAGACTTTGAATAGGCTCAACCCAAGAAGGGAACCACTATGGCAAAATCAATCAACGACGACGACAAGGTGGCCGACCTGGCCACGCACCGCGCCAAGGCCGGCGGCCGCGGTAAGGCGAAGGGGATGAAGGTGATCGGGGAATCCGGCGTCACCATCATCGAAGACGATTTCATTGACGGCGAGGAGCGCGCGCCAGGCCTCGGCCACAACCAGCCCACCGAGGGCGAGTTCCTCCGCTGGGTGAACCGGCTCAACGCCAAGGACGACGAGGTTGCGGCGTGCGCGCTGTTGCTCAAGGGCAAGAAGGGCGAGCGCAGGGACCTTCGGAAGGAGGCCGGCGGCGCCGGCATGGTCATGGGCGAGCTCGATGACGCGCTCAAGGACCTCAAGACCGACGACGTGGACCTGGTGGCCCGCGAGGAGCGCCGGCGTCTTTACCGCACGTGGCTGGGCCTGCCGATCGGCGGCCAGGGCAAGCTGCCGCTGCCGAAGAACGACGCCGAGGCCGAGAACGCGCGCTGGTTCAAGCGTGGGGATATCGACGGCCGGCTCGGCAAGCCCCGCGTCAACCCCGAAGGCTGCCCGCCGGAGCGCCTGCAGGCCTACTACAAGGGCTGGGAGCACGGCCAGGAGGCGCTGATGCGCGGCGCTGACCTGACCAAGGCCGCGTTCGAGAAGCCGGCCGACAATGGCCTCGCCGGCGAGGGGGGCCTCGATGGCGGTGTGAAGCCCAAGGGCGGCAAGGTCAACAAGACCAGCGGCGACCCTGAGCCGACGGAGAAGGCTACGCTGGTGCTGAACGAGGCCGACTTCGCAGCTGGCACCATATTGGAAGATGCGAACCTCAAGACCCTGATCCCCGCCAAGTGTGAGGAGTTCATGGCGGCGGATCGCGTGGTGGCGCTGTTCGGGACCGTCCGTCGCATCCTCCGCGAGCCGGATGATCGCGAGCCCGGCGGCTACTACACTGACGACGGCGAGACCGCCGCGGTGAGCGATCCGGAGCCCGCCGGCCCGGATGCCCCGCCGACGGCCGCCGAGCTCGCGTGACCATCATCTGCGGATTCGATTTGGCGACTTCATCGGGCTGGGCGATCGGTCGCCCGGACCAGACGCCGGAGGTAGGAGCGGTGCGTCCGCCGGCCTCCGGCGTCGACTATGGGGTGTTCGGCGAGTTCTACCTCGACTTCTTCGGCGCGAAGCTCTCAGCCGTCTGCCAGGCCGCAGCGCACGGCGAGCCCGTCAAAATAGCATACGAAGCTCCGATTGTGCCCCACCCGCGCCTTGAGAGGGACGCCAAGAGCGGCAAGGTCACCATGAAGGTTCTGACGACGGTGCAGACCACCCGCAAGCTCGGCTTCCTCGGTGTGGCGCTCGAGGCGGCCGCGCGGACGTGTGCGCGCCTTTACGACCGCGAGATCGAGGTCCGCGAGTGCCAGATCCAGGCGATCAAGAACGAGCTCGCCGGTCACACTCGGGCGGACAAGGCCGAAATGATTTACGCGGCCAGGCGCGCGGGGATCGCGCTGCCGACCGGCAACGACGCGATGGACGCGGCGGACAGTTTTGGCGTTTGGTTGATAGGTGTTCGCAAGTGGGCGCCCGAGCACCGGGCCATGTGGGACAGGCGCCTGTTCAGCGCCACCGGCCAGGAGCGCATGAGCGCCACCGAGGCGCGGGACCTGTTCAAGGGACGTCGGTGATGGCGAATACGTCGACGGGCCTCCAGCGCCGCGGTGGCGTGCGCAAGGGTAAGTCCTGGACGCTCGAGGCGCTGCGCTGCTACCGCGCTGCTCTGGTCCTCCGGCGCCGGATGGGGCCATGGGCGCGGCCAGCGCGCCGCCTGATGGCCGAGGCGCTGCGGATTATCTCGGCGCATAGCCGATCGCTGAAGCTGCGGTGCGAGGCCCTGGACCTTCTCGCCCGCGTTGACCCGGACAAATTGCCATGACCACGTTCTGCCGGATCCTCGAGTTGAGGCGCGTGGACGCCGAGGAGTTGATCGAGCGCAAGCCCGAATTGCGCGCGATCGTGGGCTGGCCGACGATCCGCTGGCAGGACAGGGCCGGGATCTACCACGTCTGGCCGAACCCGATCGAGGGCGTCGAGGTGCTCTACGACAAGCACGGCGTGCCGGCGGGGTTCACGATCGAGGAGGAGCGGCCCGAATGACGGCCTGCTCTTCCTGCGACGGTCAGCTTTATGCGAAAGGCCTGTGTCGCTTCCACTACCGCCGCCAGCTTGACGGGGTGCCGCTGGACGCTCCGAGGCTCGAGACAGGCCTTTCGCTGGCCGAGCGGCTGCTTCGGCGCAGTGAGCCAGACCTGAATAGCGGCTGCCTTCTCTGGTTCGGCGCGGTGGGGCCGAAGGGCTATGGCCTCACGGCGATCGGCGGCAAGACGATACGCGTGCACCGGGCGGCGTGGATTGCCTGGCGCGGCCCGATCCCCGACGATCTGCACGTTTTGCACACATGCGACACGCCGCCCTGCATCAATGCCGACCATCTTTATCTCGGGCTTGATCTGCAGAACGCGGCCGATCGCGAGGCGCGCGGGCGCGGCGCCCAGCCTCGGGGCGAGGCGAACGCCAACGCTCGGCTGACCGCGGATGCAGTGCTCCTGATCCGGGCGCTCCTCGCAAAAGGAGAGGCTCAGTGGCGCATCGCCGAGCGGTTCGGCGTCAGCCAGCCAACCATCGGCCGCATCCACCGCGGGCTCACATGGCGTCACGTGCCAGAAAACAGGGAGGCAGCATGATCGACCCGCACACCGGCGCGGCTCGCAACCGGCCGAATAGACACGGCGATTCCGTCGGGACCTTTCATCGGTCAGCGCTCAAGCTGATGACCATGAGCACCGCCAAAAACGCGAAGTCGGAGAAGCGCGGCTACCTGCAGGCCACGCTGTTCCTGCAGCCCCACACGGCCGGCGGTGGTCGTACCCTTTGCCCGCACTCCACGCCGGCATGCCGGGAAATGTGTCTCGCCGGCGCCGGGCTCTCCGGGCTCGAGCAGCGATTGGTTCGGCGCTTTGGGGGGAACGCCGCGAAACCCGTTGGAACACATCGGTCCTATCGGGGTTGCGCCTTTGATAGACCGCTCCTATAGTGAAGGAGCATTGCAAAACGTGTCGGCGCACACCGTCACAGGAAGGCCCGGAAGTGTCCCAACACACCGGGCCTTTTGCATTGCCCAAGATGCCTTAACGGTTTAGGTTGTCAATGCCGCTGCTGCCTGAAAGCCCGGCGGTAGGTACTGGCGGTGAGAGCTCGACATATTGGGCGCTGAGATCACGGTCTCACTCGCCGTCAGTCCCGCATCCGCTGAGCTTGTCAATTGGGCTCCCCTCACCAAAAGAGAGCCCGCGAGGCCAGCCAAGTAGCCAGCGCGGGCTCTCCCATCGGATTAGCCTCTCTTCAGCTCGGCTCGTCGGTCGAAACCCTTTTCAGACATTCGACCATCCCTGCCGCTAGCCGCGTGATCGACTTTTTATAGGCGTCGGCGTTGGCGTAGGCGTCGGCGTTGGCGTAGGCGTTGGCGTCGGCGTATCGGGCCAGATAAGCCTGCTTGTACGCCGCGAGAAAATGCGCGTGCCATTCGTCGCGAGAGAACTTCTCGCCGGTCAGCGCCTTCCATTGTATTTCGGCCAGAGCCTTCGCTGGCGCCGGATCGCGCTTGTGCTTCTCGGCCGTCTCGACGGCGAACGGGCCGACAACGGACGATTGCCAGTCATAGACCACCGAGAACGGTACGACGCCATTGAGGCGCTTCAGCTCGGCGTAGAAGTCCAGACCCCACGCGAAGGCGTCCTCGGGCTTCTGGCTATCGAAGAACCAAGGGACCATCTGCGCCAGCCAGCGCGGCATGATCGCGGACGGGCAGTCAGACGGCGAATCGACCTCATCGCCGATGACCCCGAGCCCGCAGGCAAGTTGGCGGCCATCGGCCTCGACGTGCCATTGCGACTGGATCAGGCGCCCGGAATCATAGAAGGCGCGGTAACGCTCGAAAGCCTGTTCGGCGGTTTCGGCGTGGTCGGGGACGGTAATTGCGTCGGTCATTGGTCTTCCTCCTTCGCGGCGAGGGTTTTCAGCCGCATGTTATCACGGATCGCAGGCTTGAGGGCCTAGGCACAACCGTGATCGCGCGTAAATGCGAAGAGCGCCGGCGAGAT
>PLYQ01000346.1 GCA_003153415.1 Rhodospirillales bacterium
TCTCCGGCAAGCACATCCTCGGCCGCGAAGTCGGTATGTATTACATCCGCCTACACACCGGGCCGCGCGTCACGACCACCATGAGCGTCCCCCGGCTGCGATCGCCGGCACTGTACTGGCTGAAATGGTCGGACATCCTCAAGGCACACCCCGAGCATGGCGCGTGCGCCACTGCCATGCGCAACGGCCTGATGGCGCAGCTCATCGACCTGACGGGAGAGCCGGCCGCCAAGGACCTCATGCCGCGGCTGAAGGCCGCCTTCAGGTCGTGGGGCGGACGGCGTTACTACGTGACCCATCCGCCGCGGAGCCAGCCGAAGCGCATTGTCGTACAGGCCGTGCTCGACATCGGCGGGCTGCAGGCTCTCCGCCTGTTCTCCGCGCTGCTCACCAAGTTGCGGCCTCCGACCCGCGACTATATCTCGGGCTTCCATCCTCCCGCAACCGACACCGACAAGGCGGACGCAGCCGTCATCCGGATGTACCAGTAACATCTACTCGACCTTCATGTTGGCGCGCCGGATGATCTGGCCCCAGCGTTCCTTCTCGGAAACCGTGAAGGCGGCGAATTCCTCCGGACTCATCAGCTTGGGCCAGACGCCCATGGCTTCGAGCCGCGCCAGCACGTCCGGCATGGCCGCCACCTTGGCGATATCGGCGTTGATCCTGTGCACGATCTCGCGCGGCGTGCCCTTGGGGACGTAGTAGCCGGTCCATGTCGTGAGCAGTACCTCGGGCAGACCGGCTTCGGCGGCAGTCGGCAGGTCGGGCAACGGCGGATAGCGCTCGGTGTCGGTCACGAACAGGCCCTTCAGCGCGCCGCGGTCGATCGCGATCTTGGCATTGACCGTGTCGATCATCATGAAAGTGAGCAGCCCGCCCTGCAGGTCGGGAATGGCCTGCGGGTTGCTCTTGTAGCCGACATAGACCGCCTCGACTCCGGCGGCCATCTTGTAGAGCTCCGACGCCACGCGCGCCGGCAACGCACCGGCGCCGTAGTTGTGCTTGCCAGGTTCGGCCTTGAGCTTGGCCGTGAGTTCGGCCGCCGTGTTGATCGGGCTCTGCTTGTCGACCAACAGCACGAAGGGCGAGGTGCCCATGCGCGTGATGGCCTCGAAGCTCTCGACCGGGTCGTAGCCGAGCTTGTCGTAGATCGCCGGATTGACCGCCTGGGTCATCGCCGAGGTGGCGAAGATGGTAAGACCGTCCGGCTTGGCGCGCGCCACCGATTCGGCCGCCGGAATGCCGTTGCCGCCGCCCTTGTTGTCGATCACCACCGGCTGGCCCCACAGCGCCGACAGCCGCTCGGCATAGACGCGCGCGCTGATGTCGGTGGCGGCACCGGGCGGGAACGGCACGACGACCGTGACGCGGCCGTTTGGCCAGGACTGCGCGCGTACCGGCGTTGCGGCCAATGCCGGTACCGCAAAGACGAAATGCCGTCTCAGCATCTTTCCTCGCTTCATGCGCACGACTATAGCGTGAAAGGAAGAAATCGGAGGGAACATGCCGGCATTCGATCCCATCGCGACGCAAGCCGCCCGTAAAGACACATGGTCGGCTAAGACATTGCCGTTTTTGGCCCGACGCAGGCTCTCGGTGTTCCCGTACTCGACCACCTCGTCGGCGCGCACTCCCGATCGTCATGCGCTCACTTTGATCGGGCCATTCGGTAAAAACCGGATTCCCCGCGACGATGCTGGCCGAATTCGAGTGCTGGACCTGGGTCGTTCAGGTCGCCGGATCACGCCAGGGCGCGCGCGCCGTCCGGCGCACCAGGGTTGGGGCTGCGGTTCAGGTTGAATAGGCGTATGCTCGACCAGCGTTGCCCGCAGGGAGCGCTCGGCTGGACGCTCCGGCTGTGAGGCCCTGCGGCGGTAGTGCAGTTCGAGTTGCACAGTTGGTAATCGACACCTCGACACGCGTCGCGTTTTCGCCGCCTGCGGCGACGAAAGCGGCTTTAGTGCGCGACCGGGGACGCGTAATTCCAGCCCACAACGACGCGTATTTCCAAGCGCACAACCACGCGTATTTCCAGTCCACAACAATGACGGGAGGAAATCATGGCTCGCATCGCGCGGCGTAGACTTCTGAAACTGTCCGGAACCGGCGCCGTCGCGGCGGGAACCGGCGGCCTCGCTGGTATCCTGGCCAGCGGACGGGCACCGGCCTTGGCGCAGGAGACGTCGGTCCACTGGCTGCGTTGGACCGATTTCGTGCCGGCTTCCGACGTGCTGCTCAAGGGCCCGATCACGCAGGAGTGCAAGAAGGCGACCGGCATCACGCTCAGGCTCGAGACCGTCAACGCCAACGACCTGCAGGCGCGCATCACCTCGGCGATCCAGTCCGGAGCCGGAGCGGACATCATCATGGCCTTCAGCAACTGGGGGCAGCTCTACGCCGAAAGCCTGGCCGACAGCGGCGACGTGGCCGAGGAGATCGGCAAGGCCCAGGGCGGCTATTACGACGTCTCCAAGCAGGTCGCCACGGTCGGCAACAAGTGGATCGGCGTGCCGTGGACGGCCGGCGGCGGGCTGATCGCCTATCGCAAATCCTGGCTCGAAGAGGCCGGCGCCAAGGCCTTCCCCGAGAACTGGGACACCTTCCGCGAGGCCGGCAGGAAGCTGAAGGCCAAGGGGCGGCCGATCGGCCAGACCGCCGGTCACACCTTCGGCGACGCGCCGGGCTGGTGGTACCCNNTGGCCTGGGACGACACCAACAACAACCGTGCCTTCCTATCGCAGACCATCAGCGCCACCAACAACGGCGCCTCGATCTACATCGAAGCCAAGAAAAAGCCCGAGACCTATCAGACCGAGAAGGGCACACCGATGTGGCTGGACATCCGGCATGCGCACATACCCAAGGGTCCGGGCGGCCAGTACAACTTCCCGGGCCTGTTCACCGACATGGTGATGGGCTACTCCAAGAACCAGAAGCCGGCCAAGGATTTCCTGCGCTGGATTCACTCCAAGCCGGTCTTCGACCAGTGGTTCACCTCGCAGCAGGGCTACAGCTGCGGCGCCACCAAGGAGTGGGAGAAGCACAAGGTGTGGGACGTCGACCCGGTGATGGAGCCGTTCCGCGACTTGCCGGCGCGCGGCCGGCTGGCGGGGTCCGCCGGGCCACCCAACCGCAAGGCCGCCGAGGTGGTGAGCAAATACATCGTCGTCGACATGTACGCCAAGGCGATCCAGGGCATGCCGGCCGAGGAAGCTGCCAAGTGGGCACACGGCGAGGCCGCCAAGGTCTACGCGTGACCGATTTCAATCCTGTCCCTGCCAAAAGCCATATCCGACCATATGGGTGATGCAGGGCACCGAGTATCGGCCGGCTGACGAGCGAACCGAAGTTCTGAAGCGGCCGATAGCTCGGTGAAATTTCGTCAAGGGACAGATGCGTCCGGACGTCATTGTAGTAAGCGGCGAAAGCCTGCTTGTGGCAGATTTTGTTGCAGAAGT
>PLYQ01000022.1 GCA_003153415.1 Rhodospirillales bacterium
CATCATCATGCCGGGCAGCGACTTGTCGCAGCCGGCCAGCGTCACCATGGCGTCGTAGCAATGGCCACGCATCGTGAGTTCGACCGAATCGGCGATCAGGTCACGGCTGGCCAGCGACGACTTCATGCCCTGGTGACCCATGGCGATGCCGTCGGTCACGGTGATGGTGGTGAATTCGCGTGGCGTGCCGCCGGCGCGATCGACGCCGATCTTCACCGCCTGCGCCTGGCGGCTGAGCGAGATGTTGCAGGGCGCCGCCTCGTTCCAGCAGGTGGCGACGCCGACGAGCGGCTGGCCGATCTGCATCTCGGTGAGACCCATGGCGTAGAGATACGACCGATGGGGCGCCCGCTCCGGTCCGACCGTCGAGTGCCGTGATGGCATCAGAGCCTTGTTCAGGTTCGGGTTGGGATGCAGCTTGGGTTGCTTCTTCTTGGCCATGGCTCCTGATCTCCGCTGAAAACGGTCGCGACTGTACTCATGCTGTCTCGCCCCCGCTAGGGGGCGACTGCATCGCGGAAATCACGATGGCAGACGAGGGTCGGCCGACCCCATACACTGCGCCACGAAAAGGGGGAACCGTGCCGCTCTGGATACCGATTACCGTCGCCGCTGCGTTGTTTCAGAACATCCGCACGACGATGCAGCAGAAGATTCGCGGCATCCTGAGCGTCGATGGGGCCAACTTCGTCCGCTACCTCTATGGCGCGCCGCTGGCGCTGGGCATGCTCGCGGTACTGGTGTTCGGCACCGGCCGACACGTGCCCCATATCACCTTGGCCTTTCTCGGGCTGGTGACGATCGCCGGCGTCGCCCAGATCGTGGCGACCTCGCTGATGATCCACGCCTTCTCGCTGCGCAACTACGCCGTCGGCACGGTCTATTCCAAGACCGAGACGGTGTTCGTGGCGCTATTCTCGACTTTCATCGCGGGTGAACCGCTGAAGCTCGGCGCCTGGACCGGCATCCTGATCTGCCTCGGCGGTGTGGCGATCCTGAGCGTGCGCGGCAAGTTTTCCGATGTTCGCAGTGTGCTTGCCGATCTCACCCACAAGGGCGCGCTGTTCGGCATCCTGTCGGGCGCTATCTTCGCCATCGCCGCCGGCACCATCCGCGAGGCGTCGAAGCTGCTGCCCGATGGCGACTTCATGATCCGTGGCATCACCGTGCTCGCCTGCATGAACACCATCCAGGTCGTGTTGATGGGTCTCTACCTCTCGCGCCGCGACAGGCCGCAGCTCGGCAAGGTGTGGTTCAACTGGCGCTCGTCGATCTGGGTCGGCATCTTTAGCGTAATGGGTTCGGCCTGCTGGGCGCTCGCCATGACGCTCGAGAACGCAGCCCTCGTGCGCGCGGTCGGCCAGATCGAGCTGGTCTTCACCTTCATCGCCTCTCACCTCGTGCTCAAGGAGCGGCCATCCACCGGCGAGTGGATCGGCAGCATCCTGGTGGTGGGCGGCGTCGTCTTGATCCTCATCGCCCGGTGATTCCATGACTGACCAACCCCGGCCGCTCCATGGCCTGCGCATCCTCGATTTCTCGACCACCATCGCCGGGCCCCATTGCAGCCGCCTGCTGGCCGACATGGGCGCCGACGTGATCAAGGTCGAATCGCCCGAGGGTGACCTGATGCGCAGCCGGCCGGTGCAGCGCGACGGCGCCGGCACAATGTTCGGCCAGCTCAACGCCGGCAAGCGCTCGATCGTGCTCGACCTCAAGAAACCCGAGGCGATCGCGGCGGTGAAGAAGCTGGTGAAGACCGTCGACATCGTGCTGGAAAACTACCGCCCCGGCGTGATGAAGCGGCTGGGGCTGGACTATCCCGAGCTGGCCAAGATCAATCCAAAAATCATCTACGGCGCCATCTCGGGTTACGGCCAGACCGGGCCCGCCGCAGGGCGTCCCGCCTACGCGCCGGTGATCCACGCCTCGACCGGCTACGACATGGCGCATCTCTTCTATCAGCAGGGCCGCGAGCGGCCGGACAATTGTGGCATCTTCGTCGCCGACTATGCGTCGGGCGCCTACGCCATGGGCGCCATCCTGGCGGCGGTCCATCAGCGTCATGTCACCGGCAAGGGCCAGATGGTCGATGTTTCGATGTTCGAGGCGCTGGTCGGCATGCTGCTGGGCGAGGTCAATCGCGCGCAGTTCGATTTCGAGATGCCGTCGCGGCCGATGTACGGGCCGGTCGAGGCCAAGGACGGTTACGTCATGCTGGCAACCGCCAGCGAACGCACCTTTCAGGACATGGCGACCGCCGCCGGCCGGCGCGACTGGCTGAGCGACTCGCGCTTCGAGAAGTATGCCGACCGGCGCATGAACTGGGACCAATTCGTCGACGAGTTCGAGCGCTGGTCCAAGACGCTCACGGTCAAGGAATGCGTCGCGGCACTGGAGAAGCACGGCGTGCCGTGCTCGCCCTATCTCACCGTGACCGAGGCGCTGAAGGATCCGCAGGTCGCCCATCGCGGCTCGCTCTGCACCATCGAGGACAGCGCGGGTTCCTATAAATCGCCTGCGCCCCCTTTCCGCTTCTCGGGCTCGCCCCTGCAGAGCGGGCCGAAAGTCTCGAAGCTCGGTGAGCATACCAGGAGCGTGCTCGCCGACGTCGGGCTGAGCCCGGCGGAAATCGACGCGCTGACGAAGTAGCAGGAACTGACAGATGGAGCGGGCGCTCACGCGCAAGGTCATCGCCGCCGGCGCGATCGGCAACGTGCTGGAGTGGTACGACTTCGACATCTACGGCTTCTTCGCCGCCGCAATCGGGCGAACCTTCTTCCCGCACGAGAATCCGGTTGCCCAGCTCCTGGCGGCCTTCGGCATCTTCGCGATCGGATTTGTCGTGCGCCCGATCGGTGGCGTGGTGCTGGGTCATATCGGCGACCGCTACGGACGGCGCGCCGCGCTCACCATTTCGGTGACAGCGATGGCCGTCCCGACATTCCTGATCGGCATCCTGCCGGGCTACCACTCGCTCGGCGTGATGGCGCCGGTCCTGCTCACGGTCCTGCGCGTCATCCAGGGCCTGTCGGTCGGCGGCGAATGCACCACGTCGATCGTCTTCATGGTCGAGCGCGCGCCGCCCGGCCGGCGCGGCGTGATGGGTGCGACTTCCGCGCCAGCGCCACCTGTGGCATGTTGCTGGGAACGGCCATGGGCGCTCTGCTGTCGCTGACGATGTCCGCCGAAGCGCTCGCCGGCTGGGGCTGGCGCATTCCCTTCCTGCTCGGCCTGCTGGTCGGCGTGCTGGGCTACTTCCTGCGGCGTGGCATCGTCGAGACGCCGCGACAGCGGATCAGCCACCGCATGCCGCTGGTCGAGGCGGTGCGCGATCACATGCCGCTGCTGCTGCGCCTGATCGCCGTCTCGGCGCTCAATTCCGTCGGTTTCTTCGTGGTGTTCGTCTATATCGTGACCTGGCTGCAGCGCGATGGCGTGCCGCCGGCGCGCGCGCTCGGCATCAACACGATCAGCATGGCAGGCGAGGTGCTGATGATGCTTGCCGTGGCATGGTGGTCGGACCGGATCGGCCGCCGGTCGCTCGGCCTGACGGCCGCGGCGTTCGCCTTCGTGGGCGCCCTGCCGCTGTTCTGGCTGGTGCACCACGAGACCCCCGCCTTCATCTTCATCGGCCAGATGGGCTTCGTACTGGCGCTCGGCATGTCGTGGGGCGTGCTGCCGTCCCTCCTGGTCGAATCGACGCCGCCCGGCGTGCGCTGCACGCTGATTGCGCTGGGCTTCAATATCGCCATGGGCGTCGTTGGCGGCTTGACGCCCCTGTTGGCGACCTGGTTGGTCGCCCGCACGCACGACGATCTCAGCCCCGCCTTCCTGATCATGGCGGCCGCCGCCGTATCGTTCCTCAGCCTGCTTTCCTTCGAGGAGAGCTACAAGAAGACCGTCGTGACCACATAGGCTCCAGCCGATGACGGCAAGGAAGCGCCCGAAAAGGGTCACGGCCGAAATGCTGACGAAGGGGCAGCTTGGGCGTAAGCTGTCGGTCCTAGAAGAAGGCGGCCGCAACGTTTTCCGTCCGCTTTAGGCCGAGGAAACCGACATGCCCAACATGCTGAACGCCGCCCAGACGGCCGAGTTCGATGAAAAAGGCTTCACCTACGCCCGCGGCCTGTTCGCGCCCGATGAGATCAAGCTGCTCACCGACGCCATGGAACAGGATCCGGCGGTACGCGACAGCATCCTCGACCGCCGCGACGGCGAGGGCCGCTCGACGCGCATTGCGCTGTGGAACCGAGCTGGCGATTCGGTCTACGGCCTGGCCGCGCGCACCCAGCGCATGGTCGACACATCGGCCGCTCTTTTGGGCGGGCCGATCTATCACTACCAATCCAAGCTCACCGCGAAGGAGCCGGAAGTCGGCGGCGCCTGGGAGTGGCATCAGGATTACGGCTACTGGTACTACAACGGCTGCATCCGGCCCGACCTGCTGTCGGTCATGATCGCGCTGGACAAGACCGACAAGAATAATGGCTGCCTGCAGATCGCCACCGGCTCGCACAAGCTCGGTCGCATCGACCACACGCCGCTGTCGC
>PLYQ01000222.1 GCA_003153415.1 Rhodospirillales bacterium
ATTGCCGACGCCATGATCCTCGGCCGCCTGTTCGAGACCCTGTTCGACCAGGGCCTGACGGTGATCGCCACCTCCAACCGCGCGCCCGACGATCTCTACAAGGACGGCCTGCAGCGTGACCGCTTCCTGCCCTTCATCGAGCTGCTGAAGCAGCGTCTGGAAATCCTCGAACTGGGCGGCGATCTCGATTATCGCCTGGATCGTTTGCGCAATCGCGACGTCTATCTGACGCCGGCCGGCGCCGCGGCCAACGCCAAGCTCGACGAAGAGTTTCGCGCGTTCGCCGCCGGTGCCGACGGCGAGCCGCGCGTGCTGCGCACCCAGGGCCGCGACGTCGACGTGCCGCGTGCTGCGCCCGGCGTCGCCATGGCGCACTATCTCGACTGGTGCGACAGGCCGATGGGCGCCGCGGATTTCCTTTGCATCGCCGACCATTTCCATACCGTCATCCTGGTCGATATTCCCAAGATGGGACCGGACAGTCGCGACAAGGCGGCCCGGTTCGTCACCATGATCGACACGTTCTACGAAAAGAAAGTGAAGTTCATCTGCTCGGCCGCAACGCCGCCCCAGGGACTCTATGTCGACGGCGACGGCTCCTTCGAATTCGAGCGCACGGTCTCGCGCCTGATGGAGATGCAGAGCCCGGAATATCTGGCTTTGGACCACATCGCCTAATTGTGATTGTGGGCCGCTCGACCGGCGTCCTAGGCTCTGCTGCGAATATAACCAGGGAGACACAAGATGGATGGCGATCGCTTGATCTATGGCGCCGAGAATGGCCTGTCGCGGCGCGCCGCTCTGACCACCGTGGCGCTGGGCAGCACCTTCGCGCTGGCGGCCCAGCCGGTGCAGGCCCAGACCATGATCGTTACGCCGGCCGACGGGCTCACCGCCGGAGCAGTGAAGGTCAAGACCAGCGACGGCAAGGAGATGGACGCCTACCGCGCCATGCCGGCGTCGGGGACGGGTTTCGGCACCATCCTGGTCGTGCAGGAGATCTTCGGCGTTCATGCTCATATCGCCGACATGTGCCGCCGCTTCGCCAAGGCCGGCTACTACGCCATCGCGCCCGAGCTCTATTTCCGCCAAGGCGATCCCAAGACCTACACCGAAATTCCCAAGCTGATCAGCGAGCTCGTTTCGAAAGTGCCAGACGACCAGGTCATGGGCGACCTCGATTCGACCGTCGCCTTCGCCAAGGGCGAGGGCAAGGCCGATACCGTCAAACTCGGCATCACCGGCTTCTGCTGGGGCGGCCGCATCGTGTGGATGTACGACGCGCACAACCCGGCGGTGAAGGCCGGCGTTGCCTGGTACGGTCCCTTGGCGCGCGCTGCTACGCCGATGACGCCCAAGGATGCGACCGACATCGCGAAGGATCTGCACGGCCCTGTGCAAGGCCTCTATGGCGGCGCCGATGCCGGAATTCCCCAGGAGTCAGTCGAGAAGATGCGGGCGGCGCTGAAGGCCGCCTCGGGCAATGCCGCGGCTGCCAAATCGCAGATCAAGGTTTATCCGGATACGCCGCACGCCTTCAATGCCGACTACCGCGCGAGCTATCGCAAAGAAGCCGCGGAAGACGGCTGGAAGCTTTGCCTTGCCTGGTTCAAGGCCAACGGCGTCACCTGATCGCGGGATGCCCGACACCATCGGACTCAAGACGCGGTCGGGCCTGACGTTCACCGCGGACGTCGCAGGCCCGGCCGCCGGTCCGCTGGTTCTTCTGCTACACGGCTTTCCAGAGTCGCGTCACAGCTGGCGCGCCGCCCTGCCGGCGCTCGCGGCCGCGGGCTATCGCGCCGTGGCGCCCGACCAGCGCGGCTATTCGCCGGGCGCCCGGCCCGATCCGGCCGAACTCTCCCACTATGCCTTCGACAAGCTCGTCGCCGACGCGATCGAGATCGTCGCCGCCGCTGGCTACGAGGGAAAGCGCTTCCACCTTGTCGGCCATGACTGGGGCGGACAAGTATCGTGGGGCGTCGCGTCGGCCCATCCTCAGCGACTCGCCTCTCTCACCATCCTGTCGCGGCCGCATCCGAAATCATTCCGCCGCGCTCTGGAGAACCCCAACGGCGAGCAGAAGAATCGCTCGCGCCACCACCGCGCCTTCCTCGATCCCGAGACCGGCAAGATGTTGCTGGCCGACAATGCGCGGCGACTGCGCGACGGCCTGTTCGGCCAGGGTGTGCCCGCAGCCGCACTCGAAGAGCATCTAAGCGTGCTGGGCAATCCGGCGGCGCTGNNGGCGCTGGAAGCAGCCCTTGCCTGGTATCGCTCAAACAAGGGACTGGCCGCCGACATCGGCACGATCGCCGTGCCGACGCTCTATATCTGGGGCGATGCCGACGCTACCGTCGGCCCCGACGCCGCCTACGGCACAGGGGAGTTCGTGAGTGCTGCCTACGCGATGGAAGTGCTGCCGGGCGTCGGCCATTTCGTCATGGACCAGGCGCCCGGCAAGGCGACTGAACTGCTATTGACGCACCTGAAGCGCCATCCGGTCTAATCGGGATCGATCAGGCGGCTTTCAGGAGGCCGAGCTGTTGCAGCGCGGTCACGCCATCGTCGAGGCCGATTTCCTCGGCGATCATGCCGTTCTCGACGCGCAGCACGGTGGTGCCCGTAAAGCGCATCTTGCGGCCGGATTTCGCCGGAAGCGATCCAACGAGAAAGTCGCTGAAGGCGGGACCGGTATGGGTGCCGCCGCCTTTCCAGCGGCCGACCACGAAGTCGCCCTCGGCGATGAGATCAGCAGCACCCTCGAACCCCAGGTCGGGGAACGCCGCGCGGAAGTCGATCATGAAGTTCCTGACGTCCGCGCGACCGCGCCGCGGCGCATGCAGTGAATACTGCAAAAGAATGTCAGGAGCGGCGAGTGCGTCGATGATCCGGGGGTTCCAGGTACTGCCCCAAAACTCCGTGAACCAACGGCCGACAATGGCCTTGTTTTCCTGTTCCTTGGACATGCGTGCTCCTTCGTGTTGATGCTGCCACGAATAGACCGCGACGTTTCCTGGGAATATCCGTTTGCCGCCGGGCATTGAGGCCACGGGACGAAGATTCCGGTCACCTTGCCGCTCCCCGAGAATCGCGCTACCACGCGCCGCCTTCACGAACGGGAGTTTTACATGTCTCGCAAGAAGATCGCGCTGATCGGCGCCGGCCAGATTGGCGGCACGCTGGCCCTGCTCGCCGGCCAGAAGGAACTGGGCGACATCGTCTTGTTCGACGTTCCCGCCGCCGAGGGCATCGCCAAGGGCAAGGCGCTCGACATCGCCCAGCTCGCGCCCGTCGAGGGTTTCGACGTCAATTACAGCGGTACCTCGGATTACAAGGACATCGAGGGCGCCGATGTGGTGATCGTGACCGCGGGCGTGCCACGCAAGCCCGGCATGACGCGCGACGACCTGGTCGGCATCAACGCCAAAGTCATCGACGCAGTCGGCAAAGGCATCAAGCAACACGCCCCGCATGCCTTCGTCATCGTCATCACCAACCCACTCGATGCCATGGTCGGCCTCATGCAGGAGGTCACCGGCTTCCCGCACAAGCGCGTGGTCGGCATGGCCGGCGTNNGGCGGCCACGGCGACACCATGGTGCCGCTGCTGCGCTATTCGACGGTCGGCGGAATTTCCCTGCACGACCTGGTCGACATGGGCTGGACCACCAAGGAGCGGCTCGAGAAAATCGTCCAGCGCACCCGTGACGGTGGCGCCGAGATCGTGGCGCTGCTCAAGACCGGCTCGGCCTTCTATGCACCGGCGGCGTCAGCCATCGCCATGGCCGAGTCCTACCTCAAGGACAAGAAGCGGATGATCCCGTGCGCGGCCATGCTGAACGGCGAATACGGGGTCAAGGGCCTCTACATCGGTGTGCCGGTCGTGATCGGCAAAGGCGGCGTCGAGCGCATCGTCGAGGTCGAGTTCAATGCCGAGGAAAAGGCCATGTTCGACAAGTCGGTCGCTGCTGTGAAATCGCTGATCGACGCCACCAACAAGATCGTTGGTCGCTGATCCGGCCGGCATCTGCGACTTTGGTCGAACGACGCATAAGGATCACGCTTCCTTCGTTGCCATCACGTTGAGGCACTCATAAAGTGCCTCAACTGTTGCTAAGTTGCTTTTTGCAACTATAGGATTTCATGAATATTCACGAGTATCAGGCCAAGGCTTTACTGGCCAAATTCGCCGTCCCCTTGCTGAAGGGCGGCGTCGCCTATACCAAGGACGAGGCAATGGACGTGGCCCGCAAGCTGGGCAGCCCGGTCACCGTCGTTAAGGCGCAAATCCATGCCGGCGGCCGCGGCAAGGGCAAATTCAAGGACGATCCCAACGGCAAGGGCGGCGTGCGGGTTTCGAAGTCGGTCGAAGAGGTCGGCGCCAACGCCGCTGCCATGCTCGGCCATGAGCTGGTCACCAAGCAGACCGGCCCGGCCGGCAAGGCGGTCAAGCGGCTCTACATCGAGGAAGGCTGCGACATCAAACGCGAGCTCTACCTCTCGCTGCTGGTCGACCGCGCGGTCAGCCGCATCTCCGTCATCGCCTCGACCGAGGGCGGCATGGATATCGAGACGGTGGCGCACGACACGCCGGAGAAGATCGTCAAGCAGGCGATCGACCCCGCCGCCGGCTACCAGGCCTATGAAGGTCGCAAGATCGCCTTTGCGCTGGGCCTCAGCGGCAAGCAGGTCGCGACCTTCGTGGCCTTGGTCGGCAATCTCTACCGCACCGTCACCGAGCTCGACTGCTCGCTGATCGAGATCAACCCGCTGGTCGTCACCGGCTCGGGCAACGTGATCGCGCTCGATGCCAAGATGAACTTCGACGACAACGCGCTCTTCCGCCACAAGGAGCTGGAGGACCTGCGCGATCTCGACGAGGAAGATCCGGCCGAGACCGAGGCCGCCAAATACGCGCTGAACTACGTCAAGCTCGACGGCCAGATCGGCTGCATGGTGAACGGCGCCGGGCTGGCCATGGCCACCATGGACATCATCAAGCTCTATGGCTCGGCGCCCGCCAACTTCCTCGATGTCGGCGGCGGCGCCACCAAGGAACGCGTGACGGCGGCCTTCAAGATCATCCTCAAGGATTCCAACGTCGAAGGCATCCTGGTCAACATCTTCGGCGGCATCATGCGCTGCGACGTGATCGCCGAGGGCGTCGTTGCCGCGGCGCGCGAGGTCAACCTGCACGTGCCGCTGGTCGTGCGGCTGGAGGGCACCAACGTCGAGTTGGGCAAGAAAATCCTGAAGGAGTCGGGATTGAAGATCACCTCGGCGGAAAACCTNNCAGGGCTTCACCGGCAGCCAAGGCACCTTCCATTCCGAGCAGGCGATCGCCTACGGCACCAAGATGGTGGGCGGCGTGACGCCGGGCAAAGGCGGCACAACCCATCTCGACCTGCCGGTGTTCGACACCGTGGCCGAGGCGGTCGCCAAGACCGGCGCCACCGCCACCGTGATCTACGTGCCGGCGCCCTACGCCGCCGATTCGATCCTGGAAGCCATCGATGCCGAGATCCCGCTGGTCGTCTGCATCACCGAGGGCATCCCAGTGCTCGACATGGTGAAGGTCAAGCGGGCACTCACCGGCACTAAATCGCGCCTGATCGGGCCCAACTGCCCCGGCGTTATCACGCCCGGCGAGTGCAAGATTGGCATCATGCCGGGCCACATCCACAAGCGCGGCAAGATCGGCATCATCTCGCGCTCGGGCACGCTCACCTACGAAGCAGTGGCGCAGACCACCGCGGTGGGTTTAGGCCAGACGACCTGCATCGGCATCGGCGGCGATCCGGTGAACGGCACCAACTTCGTCGAATGCCTGGAGATGTTCGTCGCTGACCCCGAGACCCAGGGCATTGTCATGATCGGCGAGATCGGTGGCGACGCCGAGGTCAAGGGTGCGGAGTTCCTCAAGGCATCGAAGACCAAGAAGCCGGTGGTCGGCTTCATCGCCGGCCGCACCGCCCCGCCGGGCCGCCGCATGGGCCATGCCGGCGCGGTGATCTCGGGCGGTCACGACACCGCCGAGTACAAGGTCGAGGCCATGCGCGCGGTGGGGATCAGGGTCACGGATTCGCCCGCGGCGTTGGGCGAAGAAATGCTTAAGGCGATGAAGGGCTGAGCGCAGCCCGCATCGTAGCCACGGAGGGCTTCCGGCCATGAAAGCGGAACAGACGTCGTTCCTGTTCGGCGCCAATGCGCCATTCATCGAGGAACTCTACGCCCGCTATCTCGAGGATCCGGGCAAGGTCGACGCCGACTGGCGGACTTTCTTCGAGGCGCTGGCCGAGGACAAGGTGGCGGTGCTGGCTGAGAATCGCGGCGCGAGCTGGGCGCCCAACGGCGTGCGGGTCATCGGTGCGACTGAAATCGATGCGCCGCGGACGCCCGCCAACCGCAACGTCAAGGGCGGCAACGGCACCGTTGCCGCGCTCGGCGGCAAGACCGACGTCGAGATCCGCGCCGCCGCGTTCGACACGTCGCGGGCCTTCCTGCTGATCCGCTCCTACCGCATCCGCGGCCACCTCGAGGCCGATCTCGATCCGCTGCATCTCAGCCAGAACGTGCTCCATCGCGAGCTCGATCCCGCGACCTACGGCTTCGGCGAGGCCGACTGGGAGCGGCCGATCCTGATCTTCGGTTCGCTGGGTTTGGGCGAATCGGCAACCCTGCGCCAGATTTGGGAGCGTCTGCGCAAGACCTATTGCGGTCACATCGGCGTCGAATACATGCACATCTCCGATCCCGACCAGAAGGCGTGGATCCAGGAGCGCATCGAGCACATCGAGAACCACACCGACTTTACGGTCGAAGGCCGCAAGGCGATCCTGCAGCGGGTCGTCGAGGCGGAGGGGCTGGAGAAATACCTCGGCATCAAGTTCGTCGGCACCAAGCGCTTCGGCCTCGACGGCGGCGAGTCGATGATCCCCGGGGTCGAGCAGGTCCTCAAGCGCGGCGGCCAGCTCGGCGTCAAGGACGTGGTCATCGGCATGCCGCACCGCGGCCGTCTCAACACGCTCGTGCACGTCATGCACAAGAGCTACACGGCCTTGTTCTCCGAATTCCAGGGCCGCTCCTCGCAACCCGAGGAAATGCGCGGCTCGGGCGACGTGAAGTATCATCTCGGTGCCTCGGCCGACCGCGAGTTCGACGGCAACACCATTCATCTGTCGCTGGCACCCAACCCCTCGCATCTCGAGGCGGTCAATCCCGTGGTGCTGGGCAAGGCGCGCGCCAAGCAAGATCAGCGCCACGACGCCGACCGCAGCCAGGTCATGGCGATCCTGATGCACGGCGATGCAGCGTTCGCAGGCCAGGGCCTGGTCGCCGAGAGCCTCGATCTCAGCGATCTCGGCGGCTACCGCATCGGCGGCACCATCCATTTCGTGGTCAACAACCAGATCGGCTTCACGACCTTGCCGACCTATTCGCGTTCCGGCCCCTACTGCACCGAGATCGCCAAGATCGTCCAGGCGCCGATCCTGCACGTGAACGGCGACGATCCCGAGGCGGTGGTCCATGTCGCGCGCATCGCCACCGAGTTCCGCCAGCACTTCAAGCGCGACATCGTCATCGACATGTTCTGCTACCGCCGCTACGGGCATAACGAGTCAGACGAGCCGATGTTCACCCAGCCGCATATGTACAAGGAGATCGGAGGCCACAAGACGGTGAAGGAAGTCTACGCCGCACGGCTCGAGGCCGAAGGCGTCGTGACGGCGTCCGACGTGGCGGCGATGGACGCCGAGCTGCGCGCCAAGCTCGACAAGGCGCTGGAGGCCGCCACCAACTACAAGCCCAACAAGGCCGACTGGCTCGAGGGCAAATGGGCGGGCTTCACCGAAGCGCCGGGCGAGGAGGACCGCAAGGGAACGACCGCCGTCGAGCTCGAGACGCTGCTCGCCGTCGGCCGCGCCATCTCCGAACCGCCGAAGGATTTCGACCTCAACCGCAAGATCACCCGCCAGCTCCTGGAGAAGCGCAAGACCATCGATACCGGCAAGGACATCGACTGGGCGACTGGCGAGGCGTTGGCTTGGGGTACGCTTCTGGCCGAGGGCACGCCGGTACGCCTGAGCGGCCAGGATTCCGGCCGTGGCACCTTCTCGCAGCGCCATTCGGTGCTGATCGACCAGAGCAACGAGACCAAATACATCCCGCTGAACAACGTCGGCAAGGACCAAGCGCATTTCGAGGTGATCGATAGCCCGCTGAACGAGGCCGGCGTGCTGGGCTTCGAGTACGGCTATTCCTCGGCCGAGCCCAACGCGCTGGTGCTGTGGGAGGCGCAGTTCGGCGACTTCGCAAACGGCGCGCAAGTCATCATCGACCAGTTCATCTGTTCGGGTGAAAGCAAGTGGCTGCGCATGAACGGGCTAGTGATGCTGCTGCCGCATGGCTTCGAGGGGCAGGGGCCGGAGCACAGCTCGGCGCGGCTCGAACGTTACCTGCAGCTCTCGGCCGAGGACAACTGGCAGGTCGTCAATCCCACGACACCCGCCAACTATTTCCACGCCCTGCGCCGCCAGGTTCGCCGCAGCTTCCGCAAGCCGCTGGTCGTCATGACGCCGAAGTCGCTGCTGCGCCACAAGGACTGCGTCTCGACCCTGGCCGATTTCGGGTCTGGCTCGTCGTTCAAACGCATCCTGGCCGAGACCGACGACATCGCCGAGGGCGCCAAGGTCCGCCGGGTCATCCTGTGCTCGGGCAAGGTCTACTTCGATCTCATGGCCGAGCGTCGCAAACGCAAGATCGACGACATCGCGATCCTGCGCATCGAGCAGCTCTATCCGTTCCCGATCAACCGGCTTGGCCTCAGACTGGCGCACTATCCCAACGCCGAGATCGTGTGGTGCCAAGAAGAGCCCGAGAACATGGGCGCCTGGCATTTCGTCGATCGCCGCATCGAGCGGGCGCTGAGCGGCCACACTACAAAGTCGACGCGGCCGACTTATGTCGGCCGGCCGGAAGCGGCTTCGCCCGCCACTGGCTCGGCGCGCACGCATCTCAAGGAACAGACCGATCTGGTCGATCGCGCGCTCACGCTGTAGGCGCCGGGCAATGAAGGGTTTTTAGTCATGGCCGTCGAGATCAAGGTCCCGGCACTGGGTGAATCGGTCACCGAGGCCACCGTCTCCAAGTGGATGGTGAAGGTGGGCGATCACGTGGCGATCGACCAACCGTTGTGCGAGCTCGAGACCGACAAGGTCACGGTCGAGGTCAACGCCTCGGTGGCCGGCGCCGTGGCCGATCTTGCCGTCGAGGAGGGCGCCACCGTCCAGGTGGGCGGCGTGCTTTGCCACATCGAGGCAGGCGCCGCCGGCAACGTCGCTGTCGCCAAGCCGGCGGCCGCGCCAGCTCCCGCCTCCGCTCCGCCGCCGAAGCCGGCTCCTACGCCTGTGCCGGCTCCTCCCGCCGCTACAGCGGGCGGTGCCAACCTCGCGGCTTCCGGTCCGGCAGTGCGCAAGCTCGCCGAGGAGAAGGGCGTTGCCGCCTCAACAATCCAGCCCAGTGGCAAGGACGGACGCGCCACCAAGGCCGACGTGCTGGCAGCTCTCGATTCGGTATCCGTGCCCCAGGCGCCGGTCTCCAGGCCCGCCGTTCCCGCCGGCCCACGCAACCGCGCCGACCGCGAGGAGCGGGTGCGCATGACGCGGCTGCGCCGCACCATCGCCAATCGCCTGAAGGAGGCGCAGAACACGGCGGCCATGCTTACCACCTTCAACGAGGTGGACATGACCAACGTCATGGCGCTGCGCGAACGGCTGAAGGAGGATTTCGAGAAGAAGCACGGCGCGCGGCTGGGCTTCATGTCGTTCTTCGTCAAGGCCTGCATCGCGGGGCTGAAAGAGCTGCCGGCGGTCAACGCCGAGATCGAGGGCGACGACCTCATCTACAAGAATTATTACGACATCGGCGTCGCCGTCGGCATGCCGCAGGGCCTGGTCGTGCCGGTGCTGCGCGATGCCGACGTGCTCGACTTCGCCGGAATCGAGAAGGGCATCGGCGAGCTCGGCCGCAAGGCGCGCGACGGCAAGCTCGCCATCGCGGACCTGATGGGTGGCACCTTCACCATCTCCAACGGCGGCGTCTATGGCTCGCTGATGTCGACGCCGATCCTCAACCCGCCGCAGTCCGGCATTTTAGGCATGCACAAGATCCAGCAGCGGCCGATGGTGGTGGGTGGCGAGCTCAAGGCGCGGCCGATGATGTACCTGGCGCTCAGCTACGATCACCGCGTCATCGACGGCCGCGAAGCGGTGCTGTTCCTGGTCCGGGTCAAGGAATGCATCGAGGATCCCGAGCGCCTGCTGCTCGGCGTGTAGGGCCAAACCGATGGCAAACGAAAGCTTCGACCTCGTCGTGATCGGCGCCGGCCCTGGCGGCTATGTCGCCGCCATCCGCGCTTCGCAGCTCGGCATGAAGGTGGCGATGGTCGAGAAGCGCGCCACCTTCGGCGGCACCTGTCTCAATGTCGGCTGCATTCCGTCGAAGGCGCTGCTGCAGTCCTCGCATCTCTTCGAGGAGGCGGGCCACGATCTTGGCCAGCACGGCATCGTCGTTGCCCCGCCGACGCTCGACTTCGCGCAGTTGATGAAGCGCAAGGGCGAGGTGGTCGACGCCACCACCAAGGGCGTGGCCTTCCTGTTCAAGAAGAACAAGATCGCCTCCTTCCAGGGCACCGGTCGCATCGAGAAAGCGGGCTCGGTCGCCGTGCTGGGCGACGATGGTGCAGTAAAGGACACGCTCGCGGCCAAGAACATCCTGGTCGCCACCGGTTCCGAAGTGACGCCGCTGCCGGGCGTGGCCGTCGACGAGAAGAAGATCGTGTCCTCGACCGGCGCGCTCGAACTGACCGAAGTGCCGAAGCACCTGGTCATCGTCGGCGCTGGCATCATCGGCCTCGAACTTGGGTCGGTGTGGCGGCGGCTGGGTTCGGACGTGACGGTGATCGAGTTCCTCGACCGCATCACGCCGGGCGTGGACGACGAGATAACCAAATTCTTCCAGCGTGCGCTCGCCAAGCAGGGCATGAAGTTCAGGCTCGGTGCCAAGGTGACCAGGGCCGAAACGTCGGGCACGGGCGTCAAGCTCACGGTCGAGCCGTCCAAGGGCGGCGCCGCCGAGACGGTCGAGGCCGATATCGTGCTGGTCTGCATCGGCCGCCGGCCCCACGTCGAAGGGCTCGGTCTCGACAAGGCAGGCGTCAAACTGACGCCGCGCGGCCGCATTTCTGTCGATGCACACTTCCAGACCTCGGTGCCCGGCATCTACGCCATCGGCGACGTGATCGATGGGCCGATGCTCGCCCATAAGGCGAGCGAGGACGGCGTGGCCTGCGTCGAGACCATTGCGGGGCAGAAGGGCCACGTGAACTGGGATCTGGTGCCCTCGATCATCTACACCCAGCCCGAGGTGGCCTGGGTCGGCAAGACCGAGGAGCAGCTCAAAGCCGCGGGCATCGTCTACAAGATCGGCAAATATCCCTTCACCGCCGATCCACGCAGCCGCGCCAATGCCGCCACCGAGGGCTTCGTGAAGGTACTGGCCGACAAGGTTACCGATCGGGTACTAGGTGTGCACATCATCGGCGCCGAAGCCGGCACCATGATCGCCGAAGCGGGGTTGGCCATGGAATTCGCTGCCTCGGCCGAGGATATAGGCCGCGTCTGCCACGCCCATCCGACGGTCAACGAGGCCATGAAGGAAGCGGCTTTGGCTGCCTGGGACAAGCCGATTCATCTCTGATTCCTCCTCATCCGCCCTCTCCCCCTGGCCGGGGAGAGGAGGTATGATGTTGTCCAGACGGAGGAACCATCATGGACAAGCCAGTCACCCCGCGCGGCATCAACCATCTGGTGTTGAACGTGCGCGACATTGAGGAATCGCATCGCTTCTGGACCGAAATCGTCGGCTTCAAGAAGGTCGGCGAGCTGACGCCGACTAAGGATCGTCCAAATCCGCCGAAGATGCGCTTCTACTCGGGCGTCCGCGAAGACGGCACGAGCCACCACCACGACGTTGCGCTGGTCGAGAACCGCGACCTGCCGGCGCCGCCCAAGGAATGGGCGATGTTCGGCATGCCGGTCGCGGTCAACCACATCGCCATCACCATGCCGAGCCGCGAGGCCTGGCTCGCCCACCTTACTTACCTGCAGAAGAAGGGCGTGAAGTTCGACCGCCGGGTCGAGCACGGCATGACCCACAGCCTCTACATCCACGATCCCAACGGCTATGGCGTCGAATTCGTCTACGACCTGCCGAAGGAAGTCTGGCAGGGCGACATCAACGGTGCGCTGAACTGGGTCAAGCCCCTGCCGACCGAAGGCGCCGAAGCGCTGGAAGATCGCACGCAGGGCATTCCCACCTTCAAGCAGCCCGCTCCGGCGAAGTAGCCACTCCTCACCCAAACCAGCACCAGCACCGCGCATCGGTGCTGGTGCTACACTCCTCGCAATGAAGGGGCGCACCCTCGTGGCGGCGATGGCGGTGGGGCAGGTCGGCGGCCTGCTGCCGCATGTCGCCGTGCCTGCGACCATGCCGGCCCATCTGATCCCGCTCTGGCATCTCAGCAACGCCGAAGCGGGCCTCATGGCGAGCGCCTATGCGCTGGGCTACATGGTGGCCGTTCCCGTGCTCACTACGCTCACCGACCGCATCGATGCGCGCCGCATCCTGATCGGCGGCTCGCTGGTCAATGCGCTGGCCACAGTTGCCTTCGGCCTGCTGGCCGACGGCATGATCTCGGCCATGTTCCTGTGGGCGTTGGTCGGCGCAGGTTTCGCCGGTGCCTACATGCCCGGCCTTAAGGCGCTGACCGACCGGCTCGACGGCGAGAGCTCGCGCAGCGTCACGATCTACACGTCGAGCTTCTCGTTCGG
>PLYQ01000104.1 GCA_003153415.1 Rhodospirillales bacterium
ACCGCGACCCGGTCGGAGATTTCCGCGGCGACGCCCATGTCGTGGGTGACGAAGATCACCGCCATACCCAGGTCACGCTGCAATTGGCGCAGCAGAAGGAGAAGCTGGATCTGGACCGTCGCATCGAGCGCGGTGGTCGGCTCGTCGGCGATCAGGAGAGCCGGCCGGCAGACCAGCGCCATGGCGATCATGGCGCGCTGGCGCAGGCCGCCCGAGAGCTCGAACGGATAGGTGCGGAGCGCGCGCTTGGGATCGGGGAAGCCGACCATGCGCAGCATGTCGCGCGTGAGCTCGTCGATCGCCGCGCGGCCGAGCTTGCCGCCCGATTGCTGGGCGGCCTCGTTGATCTGATCGCCCAGCGAATGGAGTTCGCTCAGCCGGCTGCCGCCATGCAGCTCGACCGCCTCGCCGATCTGGTCACCGACCGTATGCAGTGCCGACAGCGATGTCATCGGCTCCTGGAAGATGATGGAAATCTGGCCTCCGCGAATGCGCCGCATGGTGGGGCTGTTGCGGTCGACCTTGGCGATGTCGATCGGCCCGGTGCCGGCGCGCGGATCCTCGAACAGGATCGAGCCATCGGGGATGGTGGCGGTACGCGGCAGCAGGCCCATGATGGCCTGGCTGCACACCGACTTGCCGGAGCCCGACTCGCCCACCAGGGCGAGCGTGCCGCCCGGCGGGATGGAAAAAGAGACGTTGTCGACCGCCCGCAGCGTGCCTTCGTGAACGCCAAACTCGACCGTCAGATTCTCGACGCTAAGTAGATCCTTCATACCGTTTTTTCCTGCCCCGCCACCGATATGCCCATCGAATGCAGATTGGTGCGGGTCGCCACGCTGAGTTCAATCCCTGTCGCCTCGGCCGCCCGGGCCGCACGTTCGACGATATCGTAAAAGCCGTCGAGTGAGGAATCGACCTTGACCGTCCGGCCACCGGCCGAACCGAGGCTGAGCTGCATCCAGCCGTCGGTGCGATCGCGCTTGGTCGAAAAGTAACTGAGCTTCATGCGGTCGAGCCGCTGCCATTCGACCAGCGTCCCGGCCGGTCCGTCGGCGCACAACGTGTCGGGCCCCAGCACATAGCGTGTCTTTTGCCGCAGCGCCGTGCGCAGGAAGAACAGGCCGAACAGGATGAAGCCTCCGGCCAGGATCGCCGCCAGCCAAGGATTGACCTCGAGCAGCAGCAGCGGCATGCCGCACAGCACCACGCCAGCCGCGGCCCGCAGGTAGTCGGCCCACAACGTCTGACGTGGATAGCGAAGATCGGCAGAACTCAAGGGCGCGCCTCCCGTGACGCGAATAATTCATGAGCCGAGGTCATTTTCACGCCCGGCATCCTATTTGCACTGACCCAGAAAGATATTAGGAAGTCCCACGCCCCCTCGTCCATCGCAAGATGGTGACTGAGCAGGCCGACCGGTTCGCCTGTTCCGGCCCGCGCGCGGCCAAGCGTGCGAACCAATGCAGCAAGGGCAGCCTCTTCGCCCACGAAACCACGGCCACCCTTCCAGTCGATGAGGTCGACGTGTGTGTTGATCTGACGCAAGCCCCTCACCGGCTCGGCGCGGCCGCGCGCACCAAAAGTTGACAGGCCCGTGAAGCCGATCTCGGGCAAGGCTGGCACCAGCCCGGGCGAGATACGATTCCACGGCGGCACAAGGACGGCCAAGGCGCGCGCCCCGAACAGCCGCTCCATCGCCAGCCAGCCGGTGCCAAGCTCACCCAATACCAACATCGCAGGCCGCTGTGGCCCGAGTTCACACTTCTTTTCGGATTCCGCCGCATGGTTTACGTGGCCATAGCCGTGCTGGATCACATCGACGCCTGGTTCGCCGGCGAGCCGGGCGGCCAACGCCAGCGTCGCGAGCGCCGGGACCACCGCCAAGGCAAGCGGCACCGAAGTCGCGTTGTGCAGGGCGAGCAGGCGATCGAATTCAGCGGTGACATCGACGGCATCGTCGTCGCGCCACCACAGTTCGACGGTGCGACCTGCTTCACGCCAGCGCGCGACCTCGTCGGCGAAGGCCTGCCAGCCCGTCATCACAGGCGTGCTCGCAGCAATTCGACGGTCGCCGGCGCGCCACGCACATCGCAGGGCGGGAAGCTGCGGATCGACGGACCCGCCAGCGCGCGCCCGACCGCAGCGGCGAGACTGGCGGGCGACAGCGCATCGGCCGGCACCGACGCCACCATGCCGCGCTCGACAAGCAGTTGCGCACGGTCGGACTGTTCGGTCTCGCGCTCGGTGCCGAAGGGCACCAGCACGGCGCGATCGGCGCAGCATAGGGTCTCAATCACGGTGTTGTAGCCCGCCTGGGAAATCGACAGCGTCGAATTGCGCAGCAGGGTCGTGAAATCATTGCGCGCTGGCTCGACGACGAAGCCCGCGCCGGCATCGAGCGCCGCCGCTGGCATGTTCGCTCCGACAAGCAGGCGCCACGGCCGATCGGCCAGCGCGCTATGGGGTCGAGCCGCGATGGCGGTCTTGAGTAGCGGCAGGCCGACAGCGCCGCCGCCTACCGATACGACGACCTCGCCTTTGCCGGCGGCGCTGTTGGCTGTCGCGAAATCGGCATCGGAGACATAGCCGGTATAAACGGCGCGCGACTTGATGTGCTCCCAGCCGGCGAAGCTCCTGTCCAACCCGACCAGCTGGGGATCGCCGTGGATCAGGACGAAATCGAACGCCGCGAAGATTTCGATCGTCTCGGCGACCCGCTCGGCCGAGACCGAGCGGCGCAGCACGTCGCGTATCGAGGAGACGATCAGCGGCCGCCGCCGCAGCGCTCGCGCCGCTTCGATGAGCGGCAACAGCTCGAAGCGGAGCTGGGTGCGGCCGAAGGGAAACTGTTCGGTGATCAGGATGTCCGGCGCTTGGGCGCGCAACAGGTCGACCAGCTCAGCCGTGCGCGCCGTGCGGAAGGCCTCGTCGGGCGGTACGCCATCGAGACGGACCAATTCGCGCAGGCCGGCATCGCGGGCACGCAATGGCGGCAATTGATAAAAGCGTGCCGCGCCCAGGTCGCGTCCCGCTCCCAAATCGAGCGGCGTAGGCGCGCCACCGGACACCACCAGCACGTCGAACCCGCCAGCCGCCAGGGCGCGCGCCAGGGTGGCGGCGCGGCGCAGATGGCCGATGCCGAGCAGGTGCTGAACATAGAAGAAGACGCGCGGGCTCACGGAACGCCTGCCAGCGGAGCATGGACCAGCGGTACGTTGAGGCGTCCAACCTCGACCCGCCCGTCGCAGTGCGCCACGAAGAGATGCAGCGAGCGCCAGTCGAGTTTGACCGGCGGCCGGCCGGTCATGTCCCAGCCGGTCGCCAGTGCTACGAGCGCGCGGATGGTGGCCTTGTGCGAGACGGCGACGACGGGCTCGCCCGCCTGGGCGATCTCGGCCGCCCAGCCGCCGATCCGCGCCATGGTGGCGCGCGGCGACTCCCCGCCCGGCGGCTGGAAGTCGAGGCCCAGCGCCTCGGCCGCGACAAGGGTATCGCCTACTGTGGCGCGCAGCTCGGCGAGCGTGTGGCCTTCCCAGGCGCCGAAGCTCATCTCGCGCAATCTCGAATCGACCGATACGGGCGCTGAAGGCTGCAGGAGTTCGGCGGTGCGGCAGGCGCGCTTGAGCGGGCTGCTGAGCCGGCGCCAGCCGTCGGCCGGCGGCGGCAGGCGCCAACTCCGCGCCGCTTGTTCGCCGGCGTCGCTCAGCGCCGTGTCAGTGAGACCCTGCAGGCGGCCCTCTGCGTTCCACACGGTGGGCGCATGCCGCAGCAGGGCGAAGGGCACGCCCGTGGGCTTTGGGCTCATCGCAAGGTCCGCAAGGCCACCGCCAGCGCCCGGGCAGCGACTCGTTCGTCGTGGTGGCTGGCAACCCGAACGGCTGCGCCTGCGGCGAGCCGCGCGCGCTCGGCAGGCGAATCAAGCAGACGCGCAACGGCCGCGGCGAAGGCCGCCGCATCGCCGATCGGTGTCAGCAGACCGGTGATGCCATCGGCCACCACCGCCGATACGCCGCCGGTCCGGCCGGCGACGACCGGCAGACCGGCCGCCTGGGCTTCGAGAAAGGCCATGCCATAGGCTTCGTTGATTGCCGGCCACAGGTAAAGGTCCGCCGAGGCATAAAGTGCCGGCAGCGCGTCGCGCGGCACTGCGCCGGCGAAGCGCGCCCGCGGTCCGAACGGCGCCATCAGCGCCTCGACTTCAGGGCGCGCCGGGCCATCGCCCACGATCAGCGCCTGCCACGGTCGCGGGCCTAACAGGCCCAGCGCCTGGGCCAGCACGCGGTAGGAGGCGAGCTTGTCGCGCGTGCGCATCATGCCGACGCTTATCAGCAGCGGGACGTCGTTGGCCGGGCGGAGCACCGCCGCCGCGGCAGAGAACGGACGGATATCGATGAAGGGCGGCAGCCAGAGTTGATGCGCGCCGGGCCTCAGTCGCGCACGCACGCCAGCTACGTCGCGCGGATTGACCGTCAGCACCAGGTCGGCGGCGGCCAGCGCGCGCTCGACGGCGCGATGGCCGAGCCGCNNGCCCAGCGCCTGCGTCACGATCGGCCCCAGCCAGTCGGGCTTGCGGTAGTAGCAGTGATAGGTGAGCCAGAGATCGAAACGGTCGGGATGGCGTGCCGGCAAGGCGTGCCAGCGCCCGATCAGCCGTGCGGCCTGTGCCCGCGCGCGCCGTTCGAGCGCCAGGTGGGCGTCCGACGACGGCACGCCCGGCGCGACGCGGCTAAGCGCCGGCACCGTCACGCTGTGGCCGAGCCGGCGCAGCAGGCGGGCAAGGCCGCGCGCCATCTCGCGATCGCCCGAAGGGGTGGGACTGTCCGGCGGCTTGAGCGGCGTGTGCAGCAGCACGCGCATGGCAATCACTCCGCAGCGCGCGCCTCTCGGGTGAACTCGGGCAGGCGTTGCGTCTCCACCGGCTGGCCGAGCGCCGAGGCGATCCAGTCGATCCCGGCGTCGAAGGAAAAGCGCGTGCGCACCACGTCGCGCGCCCGCCCGGAAAGCCGCAGCCTGAGATCGGGATCACGCACCAGGTGTTGAAGCGCTATTGCCAATTCGTCCGGCGCACCGGGCGACACCAGAAGGCCGTTGTCGCCGTCGGCGATGAATTCGCCGATCGCAGCGGCGCGGGTCGAGACGATGGCGAGGCCCTGATGGGCCGCCTCCATCAGCACATTGGGCAGGCCGTCCTGGTCGCCGTCGGCGGCCCTCTTGGCGGCCAGCACGAAGAGGTCGGCGCGGGCATAGGCCGCGAACACCGCCTTCTGCGGCTGGGCGCCATGCCAGGTGCAGCGATCGGCAATGCCGAGCGCGGCAGCTTGCGCCTTCAGCGCATTGCCCAGTTCGCCGGCGCCGACATGTTCGAAGCGCCAATGCAGGTCGCGCGGCAGACCGGCCAGCGCCTGGAGGAGATCGCTAAAACCCTTCTTCTCGACCCGCCGGCCGATCGACAGGATGACCACCGGATCGGCGGCGTTGCTGCCGTCGCGCCGCGGCCGTTCGGCGGACGGCGCCGGCAGATGGGCGAAGTCGAGCCCGTGATAGACCAGCCGCAGCCGGTCGGGCTGCGAGGTCAATTCCTTGAGCCGATGCAGACCGATTGCGGTGCAGGTCGCCAGCCAGGTGCAGTCGGTGAGTTTCCCGGCGATGTCCCACGGCTGGCTGGTCCAGATATCCTTGGCGTGCGCCGACACGCTCCACGGCAGGCTGCGCATCGACGCGGCGTAGCGCGTGACCGACGCCGGCGTGTGCAGGAAGTGGGCGTAGAGCCGCTCGATGCCCGCCGGCAGCTCGGCCGCCAGGACTAGCGCCTGGCCCCAGCGTCTCAGGCGATTGGCGCTGGGATCGCGCGCCAGGTCGGCGAGGAATTTTTTGCGCGCGACGGCATAACCCGGCAGCCGGCGGGCTTTCAGCCAGCCGGCCACGACGCGTTGCGGATCGTCCTTGAGATATTCCGGCAGATAGACGATGCGCGCGGCCACGCGGTCGTGCACGGGATGATGGAACTTGTCGGTCGGACGGCGCAGCGACCAGATCTCAAGCGCCACGCCGCGCGCCTCGAGGCCCGCGATCTCCTGGGCGATGAAGGTTTCGGAAAGGCGCGGCCAGCCCTTGAGCACGACTGCGACCCTTGGCGCGACCCGGGCGCCCGATAAGGCGGACATGAAGATCCGGTGCTAGGTCCTGGCGCGCACCGGCGCGACGGCGGCCGGGTCGGCGTCGCCCGCGGGCACGCTCGTCCAGTCCGGCGCATCGAGCGGTGCCGGCCCGCGATGGGGATGCATCAGCTGCTTGGCGACAAGGCGCCAGACATTGCCCAGCCCGTCGAGCAGGCCGGGCACGATGACGTCGCTCGGCACGCCCTGCTGCGGCAGTTGCCGGAGCGCCGTCGCCATGGCGTGCGGTGGCCGGCCGTTGTCGGCGGAGAGCATCTCGATCAGACCGAGAGTGCGCGCGGCGCGGGCGCGGATGAACTGCTCCAGCCGCGGCTTGGTGCGCGGCACGATGATCGCCCTCTTGTCGAACGACAGGATCTCGCAAAAGGTGTTGTAGCCGCCCATCGCGACCACGCCGGCAGCGCGCTTCATCAGGGCGCCGAGGTTGTTGGTGAAGGTGAGCGTGCGGATGTTGTGGAACTTCGCGGCCCGTTCCTTGAAGGCCTCGCGCGCCGAGGCCGACATGAACGGCCCGAACACGATCACCGCGCCGTAGGGAATGTTGGAATCGGACTCGTAGGCCGACAGCACCCAGTCGACCAGATCTTCACCGTCGCCGCCGCCACCGGCGGTGACCAGGATGAACGGCCCGTCGATTTCCTCGACCTCGTGCGGAATGTCGGCATGAAGCGGCAGGTCGCGATAGAGGTAACCCGTATAGACGGTCTTGTGCCGCACCGACGGCGGCAGATCGATGCCGGCCATCGGCTTGTTGATCTGCGGCAGGCCGTAGACCCAGATCTCGTCGTAGAGGTCGCGCAGCGCCGGCACGACGTTCTTGCGGTCCCACTCGGCGGCAAGCGCGGCGGGGTCATCCATGACATCGCGCAGGCCGAGCACCAGCGGCGTGCCGCGGTCCTTGAGCAGGCGCAGCGCCGGGCCGACCTCGCCGCGCAGGCCGAGCGGCTCCTTGTCGACGATGAACAGGTCGGGCCGATAGATGTCGGCGGTGTCGCGGATGATACGCGTGCGCATTTCGAGCGTGTGCTCGACGCCGACCCGGAGGTTGGCGGAGTCGTATTCACCTGTGTCGATCTGCTTCACCACGCCCGGCACGCGCACGAAGTCGATGCCGGAACGGAATTCGTAGGAGCCGATCATCGGCGAGCCCGACACAATCAGCACGGAAACCGAATGGTCGGCCTCGACGATGGCATTGGCGATGGTTCGGCAGCGGCTGACATGGCCGAGACCGAACGAGTCGTGGCTGTAAAGCAGCACACGTTTGGGCCGGCTGTTGGCGGGCATCAGACGCATCTCCCCCTTGCCGAAGCGCCTCCTGCCCCGACCGGTGATATTCGCCGGACTATGCCACAAGCCCGCGGCGGCGCGAACCCCCACCCTTCTGTGGCCGCGACCACAAAAAATCGAATGTAATCAACGCACTGATCGAATATAGGTGAGGCACGCCCCGAGCCGGCACGAGATTCGATGCAACGCAATCTGTTTTCCTACATCTGGCGGCACAGCAGACCCGAGCAGCTCGTCATCCTGGGCCTCGTGGTGCTGGCTCAGGTGTTTTATTTCCTGTCGCTGACCGTACCGAAGTCGGTCATCAACAACGGCATCCAGGGCAACGCCTTCAAGAACACCACGACCATCCCGTTCCTGGTGTGGGAGCTCGACCTGTCGGCCTTCCTGCCGGGCAAGGTCATCCGCTTCTTCGACGGCTTCCAGGTCGACCAGCTCACTTACCTGGTGGTCATGAGCTTCGTCTTCCTGGGCGCCGTGATCGTGAATGGCCAGTTCAAGAAGAGCATCAACACCCAGAAGGGCCGGATGGGTGAGCGCATGCTGCGCCGCCTGCGCTACGAGCTCTACGACCGCATCCTGCGTTTCCCGCCGGCCCACTTTCGCAAGGTCAAGCAGGCCGAGCTTGCGACCATGGTCAAGGACGAGGTCGAGCCGCTCGGTGGCTTCATCGGCGACGCCTTCGTGGCGCCGATGTTTCTCGGCGGCCAGGCGCTGACGGCGATCATCTTCATCATGATGCAGAACGTTACGCTTAGCATCGTGGTGATCGTGCTGCTGGGCGTGCAGATGGCCATCATCCCGCGGCTGCGCCGGCCGGTCCTGATCCTCGGCCGCGAGCGCCAGCTTTCGGCCCGCCTGCTGGCCGGCCGCATCGCCGAGACGGCCGACGGCGTGAACGAGATCCACGTGCACGGCTCGTCCAACTACGAGCGCGCCGACATCTCCGAGCGACTCGGCCACATCTTCAGAATCCGCTTCGATCTCTACAACAAGAAGTTCATCGCCAAGTTCTGGAACAACCTTCTGTCGCAGGCCACGCCGTTCGCCATCTATCTGCTGGGCGGCTACTTCGCCATCACAGGCAAGATGGATGTCGGCGCCGTCGTCGGTGTGCTGCTGGCCTACAAGGACCTGCCGTCGCCGATCAAGGAGCTGATCGACTGGGACCAGCAGCGCCAGGACGTGCAGATCAAGTACGAGCAGGTAATCGACCAGTTCCAGCCCGAGGGCATGATGCCGTCCGAGCTGCAGGCGCTCCCCGAAGGCCCGCCGCCGCCGTTCGGCCGCGAACTCGCCTTGTCCGGCGTGACGGTGTCGGAGGATGGCAGCGTCAAGCAGCTCGACAGCATCACGCTCACCGTACCGACCAACGCAAAGCTCGCGGTGATCGGCGCCGGCAGTTCGGGCAAGGACATATTGGGCCAGGTGCTGGCGCGTCTCGTCCTGCCCTCGGCCGGCTCGATCAGGATCGACGGCCAGGATTACTTCCAGCTGCCCGAATACGTGCTGGGCGCGCGCTCCGCCTATATCGGCCAGGAGACCTATCTCTTCCCGCTCTCGGTGCGCGAGAACCTGCTGTTCGGCCTGAAGCACCGGCCGGTCGCTCCGGCCAAATACGACGCCGCAACCCAGATCGTGCGCGAGGCCTTCTGGCGCGAGTCCGAGCGGGCCGGCAACCCGGCGCTCGACCCCAACGCCGACTGGATCGACTACGAGCTGGCCGGCGCGTCGGGGCCGGCCGACCTGCTGGCCTGCATGGTGCACGCGCTGAAGCAGGTCGAGTTCGACGAGGACATCTATTCGCTGGGCCTGCGCGGCGCCATCGACGCCACCAAGCGGCCCGATCTCGCCGAGAAGATCTTGGAAGCACGGCACGCCCTGCACGGCCGCCTTCAGGATCCCGCCTACGCCGGCTTGATCGAGCCGTTCAACGCCGACCAGTACAACAAGAACCTGTCGGTGGCCGAGAACCTGCTGTTCGGCACGCCAGTTGGCAAGGAATTCGACGGCGACAATCTGGCCGCCGATCCCTATGTGCGATCGGTATTGAAGGAGACCGGCCTCGACCAGGATTTGCTGCGCATGGGCCTTAGCATCGCCGAGACCATGGTCGAGCTCTTCTCCGGCCTGTCGCCAGACAATCCGCTGTTCGAGCAGTACAGCTTCATCTCCGCCGACGAGCTGCCCAACGTGCGGCTGCTGCTGCAGCGGCTAGGCGGCAAGGGCGTCGAAGCGGTGCCCGAGGCCGACCGGCCGCGGCTCACGACCCTGCCGCTGCGCTACGTCGAGGCCCGCCATCGCCTCGGCCTGATCGACACGGCGATGCAGGACCGCCTGCTGGCGGCGCGGCGCGCCTTCGCGGCCGGCTTGCCGGCGGAGCGACACAGCGCTGTCGAGTTCTACGATTTCCAGCGCTACAACAGCGCCGCCACCCTGCAGGACAACATCCTGTTCGGTCGCCTGATCTACGGCCAGGCCCAGGCCGATACGCGCGTCGGCACCCTGGTCGCCGAAGTGCTGGCCGAACTCAGCCTGCGCGATTCGGTGATCGACGTCGGACTGGAGTACAATGTTGGCGTGGCCGGCAAGCGCCTGCCGGCGACCCAGCGTCAGAAACTCGGGATCGCGCGCGCCCTGATCAAGCGGCCGCAGTTCCTGGTGGTCAATGAAGCGGTCGCGGTTTTCGACGGGCGCACTCAAGATCGCATGCGGGACAATATTCTCGCGGCGGCCGAGGGGCGCGGCGTGGTGTGGATCGCCAACCGGCCGAGCCAAGCCGAGCCGTTTGACGATATTGTGGTGATGCAGGCTGGCCGGATCGTTGCCCACGGGGCGCCGGCCGAGCTGGCAGCGAAGGGCGGCCTCTATACCGAGCTGATGGCGTCGGCATGAGCAAACGAAGGAGGAGACTATGAACCTCAACGAGGAAGTCGAGATCCTGAAGGGCGTGCCGATCTTCGCCAAGATGGAGCAGTCCAAGCTCAAGCTGATGGCCTTCACCGGCGAGCGAATGACCTTCGGAACGGGTCAGGAAGTCTGTCATCAGGGGGATCCCGGCGATGCCATGTACGTGATCCTGGGCGGGGTGGCCGACGTGCTGCTGGAGACGCCGACGGGCCAAATGCGGGTCGCGGAGTTGAAGAAGAACGGCTTCTTTGGGGAAACCGCCATTCTGTGCGACGCGCCACGCAACGCCACGATAAAGGCGAGCGAATCGCTGCTGACGCTCAAGATCTCCAAGGACATGTTCTATCGCCTGGTCACCGAGTTCCCGACGATGGCAATCGAGATGATGCGCGAGCTGGCGCATCGTGTGGAGGACACCAACAAGAAGCTGCAAGAGGCAACGGCCAACAAGGCGGCCTGACCCAGGCACATGAGCCGTCTCGATAGTTTCATCGCGCGCATGCAGGCGCAGCGCGACTGCCTGAATTTCCTCAAGCCGTCGGTCGACGGCCTCGGCGGCCCCATCCTCGAAGTCGGCCTCGGCAATGGCCGCACCTACGATCACCTGCGCGATCTGTTTCCCGGCCGCGACATCTATGTCTTCGAGCGCCAGGTCGCCGCCCATCCCGACTGTATCCCACCGGACAATCGCCTGTTCCTGGGCGAAGCCCGCGATTCCCTGCCGCGTGTCGCCCGGCTGCTCGGAGCATCGGCGGCACTGATCCACACCGATCTCGGCACGGGCGATCACTCAGCCAACATGGCGATGGGAAAATGGCTCGGCCCCGCCCTCGACGCGCTGGCCGGTTCAGGCGGCTATGTGCTCGCCAACCAGCCGTTCGAGGTGCCGCGTTGGGACCGCCTGGCCGAGCCGCCCGGCGTGTCGGCCGATCGATATTTTCTCTATCGGGTAAACTAACGCCCGAAGAGCTGCACGAGCACCAGCAGCACGACAGCGCCCAGAACGGAGCCGATGAAGCCAGCGGGCCGGCCGACGCGATAGAAGCCGAGCGCCTGGCCGCCATAGGTGGCGATGACCGAACCCACGATGCCGATCACAGTGGTGATCCAGAAGCCGTGCAGGTGTGAAGTGGGGCCGATCCAGCGCGCGACCAGTCCCACCAGGAAACCAATCAGCACGATGAAGACGATGTGCATGCGTTTCTCCGTTCAAACCTCGAATGTCGCCATTACCGGCGCGTGGTCCGATGGCAATTCCCAATCGCGCAAATCCGCATCGATATGGTAGCTGCGAATCGCGCCGCCAAGTGCCGGCGTCGCCAGGATATGGTCGAGCCGCCGGCCGCGGTTGGAGGCGCGCCAGTCGTTGTTGCGGTAGCTCCACCACGAATAGAGCTTCTGATCGGCCGGCACGAAACGCCGCGGCACGTCGATCCAGTCCAGCGCCGACATCATCTTGCCGAACAGCTCGACCTCGACCGGCGTGTGCGAGACGATCTTCAGGAGCTGCTTGTGGTTCCATACGTCGTGCTCGAGCGGCGCCACATTGAGATCGCCGACAGCGATGCGGCGCAGCCCCTTGCGGGCGCGCGGTTTGGGCTTGCGGTCGGCGTACCAGCGCGCCATCTCGCGATAGAAGTCGAGCTTGTGCGCGAACTTGTCGTTCTGCTTGGGATCGGGAATATCGCCGCCCGCCGGGATATAGAGATTATCGAGCAGGATCGGATCGCCCCCGATATCGAGCGCGGCCTCGATATGGCGGCAATCCTCCTTGCCGCAGCGGTGGTGGATGTTGGTGGCGGTGAAGGGTACTTTCGAGAGGATCGCCACGCCGTTGTACGACTTCATGCCCTGCACCAGGCGATGCTTGTATCCCAGCGCCTCGAACGCCATGTGGGGGAAGAATTCGTCCGGGCACTTGGTTTCCTGCAGGCAGAGAACGTCCGGCTTGCGCATCCGCAAGTAACGCTCGACGTTGGCGATCCGCAGGCGGATGGAATTGATGTTCCAGGTGGCGACGGTCAGACTCATCGCCCGGCACTATAGACGACAGAGGCCCCGCGATGCAGATGGATGGTGAGGAAAGCAGCAACATCGAGGATCGCCGCGGCGACGGCGGCTCGGGCGGCGGCTTCGGCGGAATGGGCGGTGGGATGGGTATTCCCATCCCGATCGGCGGCGGCCTGTTCAAGAGCGGCTTCGGCCTGGTGGCCTTCGTGGTGATCGCGTTGCTGCTGGGCGCCGATCCGATGTCCCTGCTGAGCGGCCTTGGCGGTGGCTCCTCGGGCTACGTACCGTCGCAGACCCAGACGCCCAACCGGGCGGCGCGCCCGGCGCAGGACCCCGAAACGCAATTCGTGTCGCGCGTGCTCAAGAGCACCGAGGATGTCTGGACCGATCTCTTCCAGAAGATGGGCCGGCAATATCGCGATCCTCGCCTGGTGCTGTTCCGCGACGCCACCCAGACGAGCTGCGGTGTCGGCCAGTCGGCGATGGGGCCGTTCTATTGCCCGCCCGACCAGCGCGTTTACATCGACCTCGGCTTCTTCGACGAGCTCGCCAGCCGCTTCCATGCGCCTGGCCAGTTCCCGCAGGCCTATGTGATCGCCCACGAGGTCGGTCATCACGTGCAGAACCTCCTGGGCATCTCGGGCAAGGTGCAGCAGATGCGCGAGAACATGAGCCGGCGCGATGCCAACGCGCTCTCGGTGCGCACCGAGCTGCAGGCCGATTGCTTCGCCGGCGTCTGGGCCTATCACGCCAACCAGCAACGCAGCGGCAAAATGATCGGCGAGGCCGATGTCGAGCAGGCGCTGGCGGCGGCCACCGCGATCGGCGACGACCGACTGCAGCGCCAGGCACAGGGCCGCGTGGTTCCCGATAGCTTTACCCACGGCTCGAGCGCGCAGCGGGTCCGCTGGTTTCGCGCCGGATTGCAGAGCGGTGAAATAAACAAGTGCGATACATTCAGGGCGCAGCAGCTCTGAGGAGATAGGGCGTTGAAGCCTGGCAGCTGGAAAGTGTCGGAGTCTCCCGGGCTGTTGCCGATACTTTGCGGCGTTATCGTCCTGTTCGTCGTCGCAGCGTACGTCGTGGGCGCCGTGGTGGTGCGGCCGACACTGTACTCCGACAGCGGGTTTGGCTTTCTCGGCTGGGACACAAGGCACGGCTTGCCCTTCAATCACGCCGCCGTTCCCGACGACGCCGATATTTCCAAGGACTCGGTCGAGTTCATGGCCATCTGGTCACCCGGCCAGCACGTCTTGCCCGGTTTGCTGGAGGAGTGCGGCCTGAGCCTCGGGCTATCGCTCGCCATCGTCGTCGCCGCATTCTCGATCCTGGGCCTCGCCGCATGGTTCACGCTCTATCGCGCTTTCGGGTTCCCGCTGCGCACCAGCGCGATCGCGGTGACAATTATCGCCTGTAGTCACCATTTCGCCGTTCCCTTCGGGATCTACAACGGCGGCGAAGTGCTGCTCTTTGGAACGGCACCGTGGTTTCTGCTGCTTGTCTGGAAACTTCGCGAGCTGCGCTGGCGTGCCGTGCTGCCGCTGCTCGCCGGCACGCTTGTGATATTCCTCGCCAAATTGTCGGGGATCATTGTCGCCGCGGCGGCGATCGCCGCGGCAGTGCCCAGTGGCGGCAGGCCGTGGCTCGCGAGGCAAGTGGCACGCAAGGCACTGGTCGCCGGCACGACCATCGGCGTGATGGGCGTGGCCTTCTACGAATTCTGGTATTCGAGAGGCTGGACCGCGGTGTCCTCACTGATAGATGTCCAGTGGTGGACGCTTGTCAGCTTTGCCGCGTTTGCCGTCAGCTCGATCGCGAGCGCGTCGTTGTCTTTGGGAGAGTTAGGAGCTTACGTCTTCCTGCATCCCGCCCGTCCAATTCTCGACTCCAACCTGCCGATCTATTACGCGTTGCTTCCCTTTGCCATCGGCATGCTCGTTCTGGTTCAGCAGCGTCTGCACCAAGATCATGCGGACTATCTCCGCTTCTTTCTGGTATTCGCCCTGGCGATTAGCGCCGTTCTCATTTGGACGTGGGCGCGCGGCAGTGTCGTGACGATCGAGGAGCGACACTTCCGGATCGTGTCGCTCGTGTTGCTGGTGGGCATCGTCCATAGTTTCATCGAGCTGCCCAACAAATCCCGGCGCGTCCTGTTCGCGGCTGTCGTGGGCGTGGCGGCGCTCTATGGAATTGCCTCGGCCGCCGTACATGTCGAGGCCAATCTGGTGCGCCCCCTCGGTATTCGCGGGTTCAGGCACTGGATTGCCAATGCAGCCGTGATCGATTTCATCCGGACGATCGACGTGCCGACGCCCGATCGAAGAGCCACCCTGATCTTGGTCCCGTCGCCAGAAATCGGGCTGGAAGTCCGCCATGTTCGCGTCATGTCGAACCGTGCCGACATGCAGGAGCCCGAGGAGCTGCGCGCCGAAACATATCGCGGCCGAGTGCCTCGGCTTTACGTCATCATTCAGCGGCGGCTGGTCGCCGAAGGCAAGGCCGAGGTCGTGCTCAATTCCTTCGTCGACTATCCGAAGGAGCGCTGGCAGCAGATTCCGCTCGGCGATTTCGTCTGCTTCTTCAACGGCGGCTGACGGCTCTCTCGGCGCACGCGTCGTTATCTTTTCTGCCCGGCGCTAGACCAGCGTGCAGGTCACCGTGCCGCAGCCATCGACGAAGCCCGCAAGCGTGTCGCCCTTCACGACAGCGGCCACGCCATCGGGCGTGCCGCTGTAGATGAGGTCGCCGGCGGCCAAGGTCACCAGACCGGAGAGATAGGAGATCGTCTCTGGCACGCTCCAGATCAGCGCATTGAGATCGGACTTCTGGCGGGTCTTGCCGTTGACATCGAGTTGGATGGTGCCCTTGGCTGGATGGCCGATCTTGGCGGCCGGAAAAATTTCGCCGATCGGCGCGGACTGGTCGAAGCCCTTGCCCATGTCCCAGGGCCGGCCCATGTCCTTGGCCTGGTTCTGCAGGTCGCGGCGAGTCATGTCGAGACCGACGCCGTAGCCGAAGACATGCTCCAGCGCCTTGTCGACGGGGATGTTGGCGCCGCCCGATTTCATGGCCACCACCAGCTCCATCTCATGGTGCAGGTTCTTGGTGGCCGGCGGGTAGGCGACCTTGGTCGGGTTCTTGGGGTCGGCGCAGACCACGATGGCGTCGGCCGGCTTGGTGAAGAAGAACGGCGGCTCGCGGTCGGGATCGTGGCCCATTTCACGGGCATGGGCGGCGTAGTTGCGGCCGACGCAAAAGATGCGGCGCACCGGAAAAAGATCGGCGGTCCCATGGACCGGAACGCCGACAATGGCCGGCGCTTTCACGACATAACCCATCGCTTTCTCCCTCAAGAGCGTGCCTTTATGAAGGGCACGGGAGTTACAGGCAATGTCTGACCACGCCGTTTTGCCCGAGGTTTTAGTCATCCAGGCCGACTCGGCCGATTCAGCGCTCGCCTGGGCGGCGCTGGGCGGCCGGCGCTGGCGCTGCAGCGTCGGTGCAGGCGGGGTGCGCGAAGACAAGGTCGAGGGCGATGCCGCCACGCCGGTCGGCGAATTCCCCCTGCGGCATATCTATTTCCGCAACGACCGGCTGGTCCTGCCTCCCGTCCGCCTGCCAGCGCGGGCCATCTCAAAACACGACGGCTGGTGCGACGATCCGCGCTCGTCTTCCTACAATCGGCTGGTCCGCATCCCGAACGACTCGAGCCACGAGAAGATGTGGCGCGAGGACGGCCTCTACGATCTTCTGGTCGTGGTCGGCTACAACGACGATCCGCCCGAAGGCGAGTGGGGCAGCGCGATCTTCCTTCACATGGCGCGCGAGGATTACGCCCCGACCCGCGGCTGCATCGCATTTGCCCGTAAGGACCTGTTGGAGCTGGTATCGCTGATCAGACCGGAGACGCGGTTAAAAATCCTGTCGACTCCCGCCGCCGAAGCAGCCCCGCAGCCCGCCGCGAACGATGACGACGTGGAGCAGTTCAAGGATTTCGACGACAAGGATTGGTAAGTCGGCGCGCTCCGCGCCTTAGCCCACCATGCGTCCGATGGCGCGGGCGGTATAGTCGACGAGCGGGATGATGCGCGCGTAATTCAGCCGCGTCGGGCCGATGACGCCGATGGCGCCGAGGATGCGTTCCTGCGAATCGCGGAACGGCGCGACCACCATCGAGCAGCCGGTGTTGGCGAACATCGGATTGTCGGTGCCGATGAAGATCTGCACACCCGACGCCACGTTGGCGAGTTCGAGCAGGCGCACGAAGCCCTCGCCGCGTTCGAGGGCGTCGAACAGGATGCGCACGCGCTCAAGATCCTCGATCGCGGTGATGTCCTCGAGAAGCCGCGCCTGACCGCGCACGATCAGCGCGCTGCCTGGCTCGCCGGCCCAGGTCGCCAACCCCGACTCGATCACCCGCGCGGTAAGATCGTTCAGCTCGGCGCGCTTCAGTTTCAGATCCTCGAGGATCAGCCGCCGTGCGTCCTCGAAGGTACGGCCGAGCAGGCGCGCATTGAGATAGTTGGTGGCCTCGACCAGCGCCGACGGCGGCATGCCGAGCGGCGTGTCGATCACCCGGTTCTCGACATGGCCCGACTGCGTCACCGTCACGACCAGGGCCCGGCCGGGGCCGAGATTGACGAATTCGATGTGCTTCAGCGGCTGCTCGGTCTTGGGCGCCATGACCAGACCGGCACAACGCGACAGTCCGGACAAAAGCGTTGTCGCCTGCTCCAGCGCCTCGGTGACGCTGCGGCCGGCGGTGGCGCAGCGCGCCTCGATCGACTCGCGCTCGTCTTCGGAAATATTGCCGACCTCGAGGAGGCCGTTGACGAACAGCTTCAACCCGGCGTCGGTCGGCAGTCGGCCGGCCGACGTGTGCGGTGCGTAGAGCAGGCCGAGATCCTGCAGGTCGGCCATGATGTTGCGGATGGTGGCGGGCGACAGCGCTTCGGTGATCTTGCGGGTGAGCGCCCGCGAGCCCACCGGCTCGCCGGTCTCGACATAGCTTTCGACCACCAGGCGCAGCACCTCGCGCGCGCGCTCATTCAGCTCCGCAACGGAGGCGGTCTGACGCTGACCCGCGGAGGTATCGGTGAGGACGCCGCCGGGAAGCCCGAGGCGGTGAATTGCCATGACAAAAATGTAGGTAGTGCGTCACCTGTGGTCAACGCGGCCTACTCGCCACTTTGAGCCGATTTGTGTAGAAATGCCGCAATGCTGAACCAGTTCTTCAAGACCTTCCGCTTCGAACATCCCAAGACGGAACAGAGCATCATCGTCGGCGGCTGGGCCTACGTCTGGGCCGGCCTGTTCGGTGCCTTCTATGTGCTGTCCCATGGCTTCAACAGCTACTTCCTGCGCGCTTTCGCCGTGAATATCGGCTGTTTGATCGTGCTCGTAGGCTTGACCGCTGCGCCTCTGTTTTTGAAGCCGCTCTATGCGATCTTCGTTCTGGTGGTGTTCGTGCCGGCCGTTTTCGTGGTCAATTCNNCCGGGTCGGCGTCTAGGCGGCAACGGCCCGCCTTGTCCTGCGCGGGCTTTGGCCATAAGCCCTATCCCCCATTCAGGAGACACCAATGCGCCCTTCCGGCCGCGCCCCCGACCAGCTTCGCCAGATCTCCCTGGAGCCGGGCTTTTCCCGCCATGCCGAGGGCTCGTGCCTGGTGAAGTTCGGCGACACCCATGTGCTTTGCACCGCCTCGGTCGACGACAAGGTGCCGCCCTTCCTGCGCAATTCGGGGCGCGGCTGGGTCACCGCCGAATACGGCATGCTGCCGCGCTCGACCCATACCCGGACCGACCGCGAAGCCGCCCGCGGCAAGCAATCGGGCCGCACCCAGGANNCTGATCGGCCGCTCGCTGCGCGCCGTGGTCAACCTGCCGGCGATGGGTGAGCGCCAGATCAATATCGACTGCGACGTCCTGCAGGCCGACGGCGGCACCCGGACCGCCAGCATCACCGGTTCGTGGGTGGCTCTGCATTTTGCCTACGAGCGGTTGATCAAGGACGGCAAGCTCGCCGCCAGCCCGATTACCGGCCAGGTGGCCGCGGTCTCCTGCGGTCTGTGGGAAGGCACGGCCGTGCTCGATCTCGACTACCCCGAGGACTCCAAGGCTCAGGCCGACGCCAATTTCGTGCTGACCGGCGACGGCGGCATCGTCGAGGTCCAGGG